>NZ_VFTL01000001.1:0-386573 GCF_006439385.1 Mesorhizobium sp. B3-1-7 | reverse complement strand
TGCGGGGGAGATGGCCGGCAGGCCAGAGGGGGGTGTGAAGGATCGCGGCGTTGCCAATTCCCGCATCAAGAATCGCCATCAATCGCCCTCGTCCTCATATCCCACCAGATGCAGCGGCCGCGCGGCGATGCCCTCCAGCTCGCACCAGCGCACCAGCGCCTCCTCGCGGCCATGCGTGACCCAGATTTCCTCCGCGCCGGTTTCCTTGATGGTGATGATCAGCTCGTCCCAGTCGGCGTGGTCGGAAATGATCAGCGGCAGCTCGACGCCGCCCTGCTTGGCGCGCTGGCGGATGCGCATCCAGCCCGAGGCGAAGCAGGAGATCGGGTCCGGAAAACGCCGCGCCCAGCGGTCGGCGAAGGCCGACGGCGGGCCGACGACGATCGCGCCGGCGAAATCGGCCTTGTTGCCGCTCTCCACGGTTCCCGGCTCGAGCCTGCCGAGATCGATGCCCTGGCTCTGATAATATTCGCTGAGCTTGGCCAGCGCGCCGTGGATATAGATCGGCCTGTCATAGCCGGCGTCGCGCAACAGCCGCATCACGCGCTGCGCCTTGCCGAGCGCGTAGGCGCCGATCAAATGCGAGCGCTCGGGAAACTGCGCCGCCGATTTGAGCACGCGCGCGATCTCCTCATGGTCGGGCGGATGCCGGAACACCGGCAGGCCGAAGGTCGCTTCGGTGATGAAGACATCGCAGCGGACAGGCTCGAACGGCACGCAGGTCGCGTCCTTCTGCCGCTTGTAGTCGCCGGAGGCGACGATGCGCATGCCCCGGTGCTCGACGCAGATCTGCGCCGAGCCCAGCACATGCCCGGCCGGATGGAAGGTGACGGCGACGCCGTTGATGTCGATCGTCTGACCGGGAGTTGCCGCTTGCGTCGTTCCGGCGAAATCCTCGCCATAGCGCAGTCCCATGATGTCGAGCGTCTCTTGCGTCGCAAGCACCGAGCGGTGGCCGGATCGCGCATGGTCGGAATGGCCGTGCGTGATCAGAGCCCGCTCGACGGGCCGCACCGGATCGATGAAGAAATCGCCGGGCGGGCAGTAGAGGCCCTCCGGCCGGGATTTGAGCAGGTCGCTGGCGCGCATGGCTTTGAACATAGTAGCTAAATTTGCGCCGGGAAGCCCGTTGCAAGAGACTGCTGACTCGTCCTGGATCGCATCGCGTCTCGTTGAAACGCCATCACGATCCAGCTCTTTGTTGGAGCATGATCTCTCTCCGAAAACCGGTTCCCACTTTTTGCTTCGCTGACCTTTGGTTCGGGATCATGCTATGGAGCCAGCCGCCGGCCCGCCTCGCCGGTGGGATCCTTCACGAATGAAACCGCTCCAGGCCTCGTCGGGCGATTTGAATGCCGACCGTCGCGCCGATTTCGCCGAGATGCTTCTCGCCTCGGGCGAGCCTGCGCAGGCGGCGGAGCTTTTGCTTGGCGCGCTGGAGCTGGCGCCGCGCTGGGCCGCCGGCTGGTTTCGCCTCGGCGAGATGCAGGAAGCAGCCGGCCTGGCCGACCAGGCCGCGCAAGCCTGGGCCATGGCGCTGAAGCTGGACCCCGCGGATCGCCTTGGCGCCGCGCTCAAGCTTCAGCTGATCGGCAAGGCGTCCGCCGCGGCGGCACCGCCCAGCGCCTTTGTCGAGACCTTGTTCGACCACTACGCCGACAGTTTCGAGCAATCGCTTGTCGGCAAGCTTGGCTACGGGCTGCCGGATTTTCTCGGGCGCGCCATTGGCAAGGCAAGGCCCGGCCGATTCCGGCTGGCCCTCGACCTTGGCTGCGGCACCGGCCTGATGGGCGAAAGGCTGCGCCCTTTCGTCGACCGGCTGGAGGGCTACGACATCTCGGCCGGCATGCTGAGAAAGGCGAGGGCCAAGGGCATCTACGACCGGCTGGCCAAGGCCGACCTTCAGCATTTCTCCCACACCGGCGACAGAGCCGACCTCGTGGTCGCCGCCGACGTGTTCATCTATGTCGGCGCGCTCGATCGTATCGTCGGCGCGGTTGCGAACATGCTTGCCGATGGCGGCATATTCGCCTTTTCGCTCGAGACGCTTGTCGGCGGCGGCGATTTCGCCCTTTTGCCGTCACGGCGTTATGCCCATTCCGAGGCCTATTCGCGGCACGTGCTTTGTGCCAACGGGCTTTCGGTCCTGTCGCTGGAAAGCATGGTTATCCGTCACGACCGGCGCGATCCCGTCGAGGGCCTGGCCATCGTGGCTGGCTTCCCTGCTACAGCTACCGAGGCGGGGAATCCGGCAACGGCATGAGTCGACCTTGCTGCGAAAAAGCCTGAATGGCATGGTCCGGGTTGCGCGGGGCGGATACCACGAGGAGATATCCATGCGCTGGACCATGATTGCGTTGGCGTCCTGCCTGGCGGTGGCCGGATGTGTCGGCGGCACGTCGATGGCCGAGCGTCAGGACGAGGACGTCCAATCCTCATTGCAGTATGACGATGTGCCTTGCGATCAATTGCTGGCGCAGCGCAATCAACTGGCGCAGCAGAACAATTTGCCTGTCACCGCCAAGCCGAGCTTCTCCAATCCGGCGATGGGCTTTGGCCCGTTCACGCCGGACTTGCGCTCCAAGGCTTCGCGCGACAGCAACAAGGCGAGCGGCGAGATCGACGCCATGAACCGCTCGATCGACCGCCGCGACTGCGGCAAGCCGAAGAAGAAGGAGACGTTCGGGCTGCCGGGCTCGAAGCCTTCCTGATATTCGATATTCCGCTTTGCGATCGGTCGGTTCGTCGAGCTTTCGTGTTTGAAAGCCGCCATGAATCTCTCGGATCTCGGCAACCGCATCTGCATCCTGAGACCGTCCAACAGCGGCAAGTCCACTCTTGCCAATGCGATCGCCCGCAAGCGCGGCTTGGATCGCCTGGATCAGCTCTTTGCTTCCGCGATCGGAATTTGTCTCCCAACTAATATCCGGCCTCTCTGTCGACCAGGTTGTCCAGCTTTTCGCCGCGCTCGAAGGCGGCCATCTGGCGAAGCATGATCGGTACCAGATGGGCCGGGTCCGAGGTCGCCGCCGCATGCGGCGTGACGAACACTTTCGGGTGGCTCCATAACGGGCTGGTCTTCGGCAGTGGCTCGACTTCGAACACGTCGAGGCTTGCTTCCTTCAGCGTGCCGTCGTCCAGCGCGCGCACGATGTCGGCGTCCTTCTGCAGGCGTCCGCGCCCGGCATTGATCAGCACGGCGCCGCCAAGCCCGTTGCGCCGGCCGCAGTTCCTTGAGCAGCCCGTAATTGACGATGCCTTGGGTTTGCGGCGTGAGCGGCAACAGCACGACCAGGATGTCGGTGGCATTGAGGAACGGGATCAGCCCGGCCTCGCCGGCATAGGTCGAAACGCCCTTCATCGGCCGCTCGCTGCGCGACCAGCCATTGACGGCGAAACCGAGCGAAAGCAGCACCGAAGCCGCGGCGCGGCCGAGATGGCCGAGGCCCATGATGCCGACGGCGATGTCGCCGGCCGGCCGTTGCGGCGGCTCGTGCCAGGTCTTCTTCGCCTGCTGGCCGCGGTAGAGCATGCTCTGGCGGTGATGGTCGAGCACTCGCCATACGACATATTCGGTCATGTATTGGGTGAGATTGTCGGCGACGATCCTGACGATAGGCACGTCTGGCAGGCCGGGATCGGCAAAGATATGGTCGACGCCGGCGCCGATCGAAAAGATGACGCGCAGATTGGGCAGCGACTTGAGAAGGTTGGGCTTCTGCTTCCACACCACCGCATAGGTGATCGACGGATCGTTGGCCCCGTTTGGCTCCAGCACGACCTCGCGCTCGGCCGAGAGCAACTCATGCCAGCGCTGCGGGTGGATGCCCGTGAGGGCAAGCAGGACTTTGCCTTTTTCCATTTGCGGATTTTTCTTCCCTGTTTCGCCGGTGCGGGTCCGATTACTCGCTGACCACGCCGGTCGGTGCCGTCTCGATCTTGAAGGCTGCCGCCATCAGCGCCCGCGTATAGTCGGTTTGCGGGCCGCTGAAAATCTGTGCGGAAGGTCCCGCCTCGACGATCTGGCCATTGCGCATGACGATGACGTCATTGGCAAGGGCGCGGACCACCTTAAGGTCGTGGCTGATGAAGAGATAGGCGAGATTGTGCTTGGCCTGAAGGCCGCGCAGAAGGTCGACCACTTGCGCCTGCACGCTCATGTCGAGCGCCGAGGTCGGCTCGTCGAGCATGACGAAGCGCGGGTTGAGCACCATGGCGCGGGCGATGGCGACGCGCTGGCGCTGGCCCCCGGAAAACTCGTGTGGGTAGCGGTGGCGCGTCTCGGGATCGAGGCCGACCTCCTTCAGCACGGCGACCACCTTGTCGTCGCGCTGGTCGGCCGAGAGCTTCGGCTCGTGGATCTTCAGCCCTTCCTCGATGATCTCCGAGACCGACAGGCGCGGGCTGAGCGATCCGAACGGATCCTGGAAGACGATCTGCAGTTCGCGCCGCAGCGGCCGCATGGCGCTGAAGGAGAGCTGGTTGATGTCGCGTCCGTTGAAATTGATCGTGCCGGTCGAGGAGATCATCCGGGCGAGCGCTAAGCCCAGCGTCGTCTTGCCCGAGCCGGATTCGCCGACGACGCCCAGCGTCTGGCCGGCGCGCACCGTGACGTCGATGCCGTCCACGGCCTTCACATGGTCGACGGTCTTGCGGAAGAAGCCCTTCTTGATCGGGAACCAGACCTTGATGTCCTTGCCGGTCATGACGGATTTGGCGCCCGGGTCGGCCGTGGGCGGCTTGCCCTTCGGCTCAGCCGCCAGCAGATGCTTTGTATAGTCATGCCGCGGATTGGCGAAGATTTCCCCGGTCGGGCCGCTCTCGACGATCTTGCCCTTGGTCATGACGCAGACGCGGTCGGCGATCCTGCGCACGATGCCGAGATCGTGCGTGATGAACAGCAGCGACATGCCCTTGCGGGCTTTGAGCTTCGCCAGCAATTCGAGGATCTGCGCCTGCACGGTGACGTCGAGCGCCGTCGTCGGCTCGTCGGCGATCAGAAGCTGCGGCTCGTTGGCCAAAGCCATGGCGATCATGACGCGCTGGCGCTGGCCGCCGGAGAGCTGGTGCGGATAGGCGTCGAGGCGTTTCTGCGGATCGCGAATACCGACCTCGTTGAGCAGCTCCAGCGTGCGGGCGCGGGCGGCTTGATCGCGCATGCCCTGATGCAGGTGCAGCACCTCGACGATCTGCTGCTCGATCGTGTGCAGCGGGTTGAGCGAGGTCATCGGCTCCTGGAAGATCATGGTGATCTTGTTGCCGCGCACGCCGCGCAACGCCTTCTCGTTCATGGCGAGCAGGTCGGCGCCGCTGAACAGGATCTTGCCCGAGGGATGGCTGGCGGCGGGATAGGGCAGGAGCTTCAGCACCGACAGCGCCGAGACCGATTTGCCCGACCCGGATTCGCCGACCAGGGCAACCGTCTCGCCCTTGGCGATGTCGAATGAGATATGGTCGACGGCGATCGATTGCTTGCCGCCCTGCGCGAAGGCGACGCTCAGATCTTGGACGGACAGCAGGGCTTCGCTCATTTGAACGTCTTGCGCGGATCGAAGGCGTCGCGTGTCGCCTCGCCGATGAAGACCAGCAGCGACAGCATCAGCGAAATGACGATGAAGCCGGAGATGCCGAGCCAAGGGGCGTTGAGGTTGCGCTGCGCCTGTTTCAGCAGCTCGCCGAGCGAGGCCGAGCCGGGCGGCAGGCCGAAGCCGAGATAGTCGAGCGAGGTCAGCGTCGAGATGGAGCCCGAGAGCAGGAAGGGCAGGAAGGTCAGCGTCGCCACCATGGCGTTCGGCAACAGGTGCCGGAACATGATGGTGAGGTTCGGCACGCCGAGCGCCCGCGCCGCGTTGACATATTCGAAGTTGCGGGCGCGCAGGAATTCGGCCCGCACCACGCCGACCAGCGCCACCCAGGAGAACAGCAGCATCAGGCTGAGCAGGATGAAGAAGCCCGGCGGCAGGATGGCCGAGACGATCAGCAGGAGGTAGAGCACCGGGATCGCCGACCAGATTTCGATGAAACGCTGGAAGAGGAGGTCGGTCCAGCCGCCGAAATAGCCTTGCACCGCGCCGGCCGCGACGCCGATCAGCGACGAGCCGAGCGTCAGGATCAGGCCGAATAGAACCGAGATGCGGAAGCCGTAGAGCACGCGCGCCAGCACGTCGCGCGCCTGGTCGTCGGTGCCCAGCCAGTTCCAGTTGCCGACGACGCAGTTCTCGTCGGCCTCTCCCTTCGGGTACTGACTGCAGCGCGTCTTCTTGTCGTAAAGCCAGGACGGTTTTGCCGGTGCCGGTTCCGGAATGGCGTTGTTGACCGTCTGGTAGGAGTAGCGAACCGGCGGCCAGATCATCCAGCCATTGGAATTGATCTCGTCCTGGATCACCGGATCGCGATAATCGGTGACGGCGTAGAAACCGCCGAACTTCTCTTCCGGATAGGCGACCAGAACCGGAAACAGGATCTCGCCCTTGTATGAGACGACGATCGGCTTGTCGTTGGCGATCAGCTCGGAAAACAGCGACAGCACGAACAGCAAAAGGAAGATCCAGAGCGACCAGTAGCCGCGCCGGTTGGCCTTGAAATTCTGCAACCGCCTCTGGTTGAGCGGCGACAGAAATGGCCTGCGAGGCCGCGCCGGCGCGCTTTCGATCGCGGCCTCGGCCATCAGATGTCTCTCCGCTCGAAGTCGATGCGCGGATCGACCCAGGTGTAGATCAGGTCTGACAAAAGGCCGACGAACAGGCCAAGCAGCGAGAAGATGTAGAGGGTGGCGAACACCACCGGATAGTCGCGGTCGATCACCGACTTGAAGCCGAGCAGGCCGAGGCCGTCGAGCGAGAAGATGTTCTCGATCAGCAGCGAGCCGGTGAAGAAGGCCGAGATGAAGGCGCCGGGGAAGCCGGCAATCACGATCAGCATGGCGTTTCGAAAGACGTGGCCGTAGAGCACCTTATGCTCCGACAGCCCCTTGGCGCGCGCCGTCACCACATATTGCTTGCGGATTTCTTCAAGGAAGGAGTTCTTGGTGAGAAGGGTGGTCGTCGCGAAAGCCGAAAGCACGAGCGCCGTCAGCGGCAGCGTCATGTGCCAGAAATAGTCGGCGATCTTGCCCGGCCACGACAGCTGGTCCCAATTGTCCGAAACGATGCCGCGCAGCGGAAACCAGTCCCAGAACGAGCCGCCCGCGAACAGCACCATGAGCATGATGCCGAACAGGAAGCCTGGAATGGCATAGCCGACGATGACGACGCCGCTTGTCCATACGTCGAAGGTCGAGCCGTCCTTCACCGCCTTGCGGATGCCGAGCGGGATCGAGATCAGGTAGGATAAAAGCGTGATCCACAGGCCGATGGAGATGGAGACGGGCATCTTCTCCAGGATCAGGTTCAGCACCGAGATATCGCGGAAATAGCTGTCGCCGAAATCGAAGCGGCTATAGTTCCACAGCATCATGCCGAAGCGCTCGAGCGGCGGCTTGTCGAAGCCGAACTGCTTCTCCAGTTTCTTGATGAATCCGGGATCGAGCCCCTGCGCGCCGCGATATTTCGAGCCGACATCGCCGGCAACGTCGAAATTGGCGCCACCGGCGTCGCCGCCACCGCTGCCGAGGCGATCGTTGCCGCCCTGGTTGGTCAGCCGTGCAATCACCTGCTCGACCGGGCCGCCCGGCGCGAACTGGATGACCGCGAAGGAAATCGCCATGATGCCGAACAGCGTCGGGATCATGAGAAGAATGCGGCGCAGGATATAGGCGCCCATCAGGCGACGGGCCCCGCGCGAACAGTGATGTCAGGCTTTGCCAATCTTTGCCGCCTTGCCCTTGTCGACCCACCACAGCGCCTCGACCGGAAAGCCGAAATCGGGTTTCTGTTCGGGGAAGCCGAACATGTCCCAATAGGCGCTTCGGTGATTCGCCAGATACCAACTTGGAATCCAATCGCGCCGGGCGCGCAAGGCCCGGTCCAAGGCGCGCATGGCGGTGGTCAGGCTTTCACGGTCCTTGGCGGCGCCGACGGCATCGATCAACGCGTCGATGGCCGGGCTTGCAATGCCCGACAGGTTGCGCGAGCCCGATACGGCGGCGCTGCGCGAGTGGAAGAAAATTTCCAGATCGTCGCGGGTCGGCGTGGCGCTGAAATTGAAGGCGGCCGAGAGCAGGTCGAAATCGAATGTCGATTGCCTGAGCTGGTACTGTGCCGAATCCACCAGGCGGATCGAGGCATCGATGCCGATGGCCTTCATGTTGGCTACCCAGGGCGAATAGACCTGCACGAAGGTCTCGTCGTCGACCAGGAATTCGGCGGAGAGCCGCCCGCCCTTGTCATTGACCACGAAATCGCCGGAGCGCTTCCAGCCGGCCTGAGCGAGCAATTTCAGTGCCGCGCTCAGTTGCTTGCGGTCCCGCCCTGAACCGTCCGACGGCGGTTGCGTCACCGCTTCGCCGAAGGTCTCCGGCGGCAGCTGGTCGCGCAGCGGTTCCAGCAGCGCCAGCTCCTGCGGCGTTGGCATACCCGCGGCCCGGAAGTCGGATTTTTCGAAGCAGGATTGCGAGCGCTCATAGGAACCATAGAAGAAGTTGCGCCGTGTCCATTCGAAATCGAAGCAGAGCGCGATCGCCTGCCGCACGCGCGGATCCTTGAACTGCTCCCGCCGCTGGTTGACCGCGGTGGCCTGCATGGAGGGCGTGGTTTCGGCGGGGAACTCATGCTTGATCACCTTGCCGGCGGTAAAGGCCGGAAAATCGTAGGCCGTCGCCCAGACGCGCGACGTGAACTCCTCGCGGTAGAGGATCTCACCCTTCTTGAAGGCCTCGAACCCGGCCGTCCGGTCCTGGTAGAATTCGATGCGGATGCGCCCGAAATTGTTCTGGCCGCGATTGACCGGCAGGTCGTTACCCCAATAGTCGGCCACGCGCTCATATTCGATCCAGGCGCCCGCCGACCAGCGCCCGACCGTATAGGCGCTAGAGCCGAGCGGCGGATTGAGCTGCGAGGAATCGAACGGGTTGGCGGTAAAGAAGGCCTTCGAAAGAATCGGAAAACCGACCACGTTGAGGATGGTGCGGGCCGATTGCTTGCCGGAGAATTTGAGCTCGACGGTGTGAGCGTCCCTCGCCACGGCATCTTCCAGATGCGTCAGCGACAGCGCGTAGTCCGGATGCCCTTTGTCTTTCAGCAGCTTGAAGGTGAAGGCGACATCGTCGGCGGTGAGCGGCGAGCCGTCATGGAAGCGCGCCTGCGGGCGCAGCGAGAATGTGAAGCCGTTGCGGTCGTCGGAGATTGTGACACCGTCGGCGATCAGTCCATAGACCGCGTCCGGCTCGTCGAGCGCCCGCACCATCAAGGAATCGAAGCACATTTCCATGCGCTGCGGAGAATCGCCCTTGGCGACGAATGAGTTCAGCGTGTTGAAGGTCTGCGGGCTCTGGTTGGCGCCCCAGTTGGGCGGGGAGAAGTTGAAGGTGCCGCCTTGCGGCGCATCGACATCGACATAGTCGAAATGCGTGAAGTCGGGCTTGTATTTCAGGTCGCCGAAGGCCGACAGGCCATGCAATTTGACGCCGGTCGGGGTCTCGGCAAAAGCTCGGCCGGGCAGCAACGCGGCAGCCGTGGCTGCGGCGCCGAGCGCCAGGAAGTCGCGGCGAGGGAGCAAAGTCCGCCGCTCCATCAATTGAGGCCCTTGTACTTGGCGGCCAGCGCCTTTTCCTTCACCGGGTCGATCCACCAGGAATCGATATCCGCGCCCCGGTAGGTGGGCTGTTTCTCCGGCATGCCGAACTTGTTCCAATAGGCCAGCCACACCACCGCGCGGTAGAATTGCGGGACCACATAGTAGTTCCACAACAGCACCCGATCGAGCGCGTGGGTGGCCGCGACGAGGTCGTCGCGATCGGTGGCGAAGATGATGCGGTCGACCAATGCGTCGACAACCGGGTCCTTGATGCCGGAATAGTTGCGCGATCCGGGCGCGTCGGCGGCCTTCGAGCTCCAGAAATCGCGCTGTTCGTTGCCCGGCGATTCCGACTGCTGCAGCAGGTTGGTGATGACGTCGTAGTCGAAATTATTGACGCGGTTGACGTATTGGCTGGGATCGATGATCCGCAGCGTCGCATCGACGCCGATCTTGCGCAGGTTGGCGATATAATTGCCTGAGAGGATCTGGTCCGTGTCGGACGTGCCGAGGATCTCGAATTTGAACGGCGCGCCGGTCTTGGCGTTCACCATCTTGCCGCCCTTGATCACCCAGCCCGCCTGGGCGAAGAGGTCCACCGCCTGCTTCAGAAACTTCCGTTCCGCCTGCGGCGAGTCATAGATCGGCAGCTTGAATTCCTGGGTGAACAATTCAGGCGGCAGCTTGTCTCGATACTTCTCCAGGATCTCGAGCTCCTTGCCTTGCGGCAGCCCGCTCGACGCCAATTCGGTGCCCTGGAAATAACTTTTGGTGCGCGTGTTGGAATTGAAGAACAGCGTGCGGTTCATCGTCTCGAAATCGTAAGGATAGGTCAGCGCTTCGCGCACGCGGCGATCCTGGAACAGCGGCCGGCGCTGGTTGAGCATGAAAGCCTGCATCGGCTCCGGCGAGGTGGTCTTGAATTCCTTCTTGATCACGTCGCCGGCGCCGATGGCGGGAAAATTATAAGCCGTGGCCCAACGTCTCGAGCTGTTTTCCGGCTTGATGTCGTCCAGCCCGCCCTTGGTGAAGGCCTGCCAGGCGGCGTTGTCGTCCAGTATGTAGGTGAAGCGTTGGGTATCGAAATTCTCGCGGCCGACCTTCACCGGCAGCTTGGCGCCCCAATAGTCCGGCACGCGCTGCCAGACGATCTCCGAGCCCGGCTTGAAGCTGGCGATCTTGTAGGCGGCCGAGCCCAGCGGCGGCTCCAGCGTCGGCCTGGTGATGTCGCGCTTCTTGCCGCTGGCATCGGTGCCTTCCCACCAGTGCTTCGGCAAAACGACGAGATCGCCGAGGATCTTGGGCAGCTCGCGGTTGCCCTTCTGGTTGAAATGGAATTCGACCTCATGGTCGGAGATCGCCACAGCGTCGGTGACGTTCTCGAAATAGCGGCTGTATTGTGGGCTGTTGGCCTTGAGCACCTGGAAGGACCAGATCACGTCATCGACGGTGATTGGCTGGCCGTCATGCCATTTTGCCCGCGGATCGAGCCGGTAGGTGGCGGACGAATAGTCGGAAGGGTATTTGTAGGCATCGGCGACCAGCGGGTGGCTGACGCTGCCCTCGTCGGTCGCCTGGTCCATCAGCGTGTCGTAGAGCAGCCCGCCGCCGAAGCCGACCAGCCCCGCGGTCGGCGATCCCTGCACGATATAGGGGTTGAAGCTGTCGAACGTACCGGTGACGACGGAGTTGTAGGTCCCGCCTTTCGGCGCATCGGGATTGACGTAGTCGTAACGTTGGAAATTCTCGCCGTATTTTGAAGGCCCGATCAGCGACGACGTCGTGTGCCACTCATCGGCGAAGCCGGCCTGCAGGCTGGCGGCGAAGGCGAGCGCGAACGCCGATGCGAAAAGCGTGCGGAAGCGGCCAACCTTCATGCGTTCTCCTCGTCGCGAACTTTGCTCACCCGCAATCTAGATCATTTGACGCCGGTGGGAACCGCAAGTGCCGCCTTTGTCGCCGCCCATGCAGCTTTCCCAACAGAAAAGCCGGGACGAACCCGGCTTTTCCAAGGAAGTCTCTGCGACAAATTGTTTATTGAGCGGGCGCCGCGGGCTTGGCCGGAGCGGCTCCCTCGGCCGGCTTGGCCGGCGCGGCGCCTTCTGCGGGCTTCGCGGGTGCGGCGCCTTCCGCCGGCTTGGCGCCTTCGGCGGGCTTGGCCTCGGCCGAAGCGCCCGGCTGCGGCAGCGGCTTCGGATTGTCCGACAGCGTGCGCAGATAGGCGATCACATTGGCCCGGTCTTCATCCTTCGGCAGACCGGCGAAGCCCATCGCCGTGCCCTTCACGAACTTCTTCGGCGAGGTGATGAAGTGGTTGAGATTGTCGTAGGTCCAGTGCTCCTGGCCGCCTTTCGAAAAATCCTTCATGCCGGCCGAATAGGCGAAGCCTTCATGCTCGGCGACGGGGCGGTCGACGATATCCCAGAGATCCGGGCCGACCTTGTTCGGACCGCCCTTTTCGCCGGAATGGCAGGCCTGGCATTTCTTGAAGATCGCGGCGCCAGCCTCGGCATTGGCGGTGGCGAGCAGGTCGGCGATCGGCTTGGCTTCCGCCGCGGGAGCAGCCGGACCGCCTTCGGCCGGTTCCTGCGCTTCGATGGCGAAGCCGGGCTTTTCGGGCGCCGGCGAGGCAAACAATCCGTCCGAGACGAGGCCTATGGAAAAGACGAGGAAGCAGGTTCCCAGAAATCCGCCGAGCAGCTTGTTGACTTCGTTGGAATCCATACGCCCCTTGCTCCCTTTTCCGGCGGACCGTCCCGTCCACTCCGTCCGTCGGTATCGCGAACTGCCTCGAAAGGCCAGTCAAATCGGGCGGAAACTAGGTCTTTTGCTCAGGCGTTGCAACACCTATAAGGGCGCTTCCAGTGAGACCTTTTGCCACTTTCCATCCGCTTTTTTCGACCGCCCTGAAATCCGATGTCAACCTTGATCCTGATCCCCGCCCGCATGGCCTCGACGCGTCTGCCGGGCAAGCCGCTGGCCGACATTGCGGGCGCGCCGATGATCGTCCATGTCGCCCGCCGGTCCGCCGAGGCCGGGCTTGGCCGCGTGGTGGTGGCGACCGATACCGAAGCCGTCGCGCAAGCCGTGCGGGCGCATGGCTTCGAGGCCGTCATGACCCGCGCGGATCACGAATCGGGCTCCGACCGCATCTTCGAGGCGCTGACGGCCCTCGACCCCGAAAAGCAGGTGGAAACGATCGTCAACGTCCAGGGCGACCTGCCGACCATCGATCCCGAGATCATCGGCGCGTCGCTGCGGCCGTTTGAGAACAAATCGGTCGATATCGCCACGCTGGGCGTCGAGATCGTGCGCGACGAGGAGAAGACCAACCAGAACGTGGTCAAGATCGTCGGCTCGCCGCTTTCGGCGACACGGTTGAGAGCGCTCTATTTCACCCGCGCCACCGCGCCCTGGGGCGAGGGGCCGCTCTACCACCACATCGGCCTCTACGCCTATCGCCGTGCGGCGCTGGAACGCTTCGTGGCGCTCAAGCCGTCGCCGCTGGAGCGGCGCGAACGGCTGGAGCAGCTGCGCGCGCTGGAAGCCGGCATGCGCATCGACGCCGAGATCGTCAAATCGCTGCCGCTTGGCGTCGACACCCCCGACGACCTCGAGCGGGCGCGAAAAATCCTCTCAAACTGAGACATCCGTGATGGCTGAAAAGACCAACAGAATTTCCTTCCAGGGCGAGCCAGGCGCCAATTCCGACACGGCCTGCCGCAACATGTTCCCGTCGATGGAACCGTTGCCTTGCCCGACCTTCGAGGATGCTTTCAACGCGGTCGAGACCGGCAAGGCCGAGCTCGCCATGATCCCGATCGAGAACACGATCGCCGGGCGCGTCGCCGACATCCACCACCTCTTGCCCGAATCGAAGTTGCACATCGCCGGCGAGTATTTCCTGCCGATCCATTTCCAGCTGATGGTGCTGCCGGGGGTGAAGCGCGAAGAGATCAAGACCGTGCACAGCCACATCCATGCGCTCGGCCAGTGCCGCAAATATATCCGCAAGAACGGCTGGAGGCCGGTGATCGCCGGCGACACGGCGGGTTCGGCCAAGATGGTCTCGGAGGTCCGGGACCGCACCATGGCCTCGCTGGCGCCGGCTTTGGCTGCGGAGTTCTATGGGCTCGATATCATCGAGAAGAATGTCGAGGACACCGATTCGAACGTCACCCGCTTCGTCGTGCTGACCAAGAACAAGCAATGGGTGGAGCGCCCCGCGCCGGACGCCAAGATGATGACCACCTTCATCTTCCGTGTCCGCAACGTGCCGGCCGCGCTCTATAAGGCGATGGGCGGCTTCGCCACCAACGGCATCAACATGACCAAGCTCGAGAGCTACCAGCTCGGCGCCTTCACCGCGACGTTGTTTTACGCCGACATCGAGGGCCACCCGGACGATCCGCTGGTCAAGCTGGCGCTCGACGAGTTGCGCTTCTTCTCGCGCGAAATGCGCATCCTCGGCGTCTATCCGGCCAGCGCCTCGCGCGATGAGTGGAAGGTGGCGGATTGACCGGTTAGTCGGAGCTCACGACCTTCGAGATTGGGGGAGCCTTCGCGACTTCGTCATCCACGGGCGGAGCGACGCGAAGCGGAGCGCAGACGCGAGGATCCATTCCGTAACCTTGATCGTAGAGCGCGGCGGAGCAGAATTCTGGACCGTCGCAACGCGTCGAAGTCACGGCATGGATCCTCGGGTCTGCGCGTGTCGCTTCGCTCCTTGCTTCGCCCGTGGGTGACGAAGCACGAAGGCCTTCGCCAATCTCCGACGTTTGCACTCAACCCGATATCACCCCCAGCCGAGCGGCACGTAGTCGATCTCCATGAACGTCTCGACCTCCGGCACCCAGCGGTCGCGCACGAAGGCGACGTGGTCCGGGTGCTCGTTGTAGCGCGTGTAGGCCGCCTGGTCGGCGAACTCCATCGAGAAGCCGAACTGGTAGTCGTTCTTCGGGCTCACCTGCCGCAGCTGCTCGAAATGCGCGACGCCCTTGATCCCGGTCAGGATCTTCTTCGCGTCGTGGAGGAAGCGCTTCGTCTCCAGCGACTGCAGCGGGTGCTTCAGCGTGAACACGACGGTGTGACGGATCATTCTTCTGCTCCTATTCGCTGTCGACCCAGGCGCGGATGAGGTGATGGGCGATTGCCCCTTTCGGCGGTGTAATCAAGCCGGCGGCATGCGTCCTGTCCAGCATCGTGCGCACCTCGTCGCGGAAAAACCAGCGGCAGTCCTCCAGCTCGTTGAGGTCGGCCTGGATATCCTCGTTGAGCGGCTCGCCGAAGCAGCCGATCATCAGCGAATAGGGGAACGGCCAGGGCTGGCTGGCGTGATAGACCACGCGGCCGAGCCGGATGCCGGCCTCTTCAAGCGTCTCGCGCCGCACCGCCGCCTCGATCGTCTCGCCCGGCTCGATGAAGCCGGCAAGCGCGGAATACATGCCCGGCGCGAAATGCTTGCCGCGCCCGAGCAGGCATTTTTCATGCGTCACCGTTAGCATGATCGCCACCGGGTCGGTGCGCGGGAAATGGTCGGTGCCGCAGGCCGGGCAATGCCGCCTGTAGCCGCCGGCCCGCATTTCCGAGCGGTTGCCGCATTTCGAGCAGAAGGCATGGCTGGCGTGCCAGGCGAGCAGCGCCGCGCCTTGCGCCAGCGCGCCGGCCGCCGCCTCGTCGACCAACCCCTGCATATAGACGGAGCGGTAGTCGATCGCCTTGATCGTCTCGGGCAGCTCTTCCGGCTCGACGCCGGCGGGCGCCGCCAGCACGGGGCCTTCCTCGGAAAAGCCGAGCAGCACGCCTTGGCCGAGCGAAACCTCGAAGGCCTGGCTTTCATCCGCCTTGAACCAGGGGTCGAACGTGCCGTCGTCAAGTTTGAGGTAAAGCCGCCCGGCATGCATCAGCATCAGCCGCGCGGTCCGGTCGGCCAGCGCTTTTTCGACCGCGTCGTCGGCGCGGTTCTCGGACTGCCGGTCGATCCGGTTGCCGGCGAAACCGACGAATTGACTGGGCTCGCGCAAGGGCGCGTCGAACAGGCGAAAGCTCATGGGGACTCGGGTGGGCTGAGGACTCGGGGGTGCGGAATGGACACTGGTCAGCTTATAGCGCTGCCTTGATCGTTTCGGCAAACCGCCTCATATCGGAGCGCTGGTAGGGCTCGCGCATGCCGTGCCCCCAGACCGGTCCCGGCCAGCCGGGATCGCCCTCGGAGCGGGCGACGACATGGACATGCAGCTGGCGCACGATGTTGCCCAAAGCGCCAGTGTTGATCTTGGTGCAGCCGGTCACCCGCTTCAGCGCTTGCGCCACCATATTGGTCTCGAAGGTCAGCATCGCCTGGTCGAGCGGCGTCAGGTCGTGAATTTCTTCCACGCCCGGCCGCTGCGGCACCAGCACCAGCCATGGCCAGCGGCTGTCGTTCATCAGCCTGAGCTCGCAAAGGCCAAGCCACATAAGCTGCTCGCTGTCCGCCTCCAGCCGGGCGTCCAGCGTGAATCCGGCCTCGAGGCCAGGCAGCATCGGCGTTTCCTTCACTTTTGTTATTTTGTAAGCATTTTCCAAACCCGGGACGCTAGAGCGGCGGCAAGGTGGCTGCAAGCGATTCATTGACCGCCGCCATCGATTTGAAGGACTTTCCGCCTTCGATGTGGTCATGGGTTCCGACTCGGCCCTTGCATTTCGCCGCCGAATTGCCGATATGGAACGCGGGAGGTTGGTGGTGGACGATCCACTCGCCAACCGGGTCAGGTCCGGAAGGAAGCAGCCCTAACGAGCCCGGAACGGGTCATTGTTCCAGCCTCCCACCTCTTCGCCTTTCTCCCGCGACATTGACGGCCCCGAGCCGTGCGGGCGAGACTATGCGTAGGAATCGGCCGCCTTCCGTCGCGGTCCTGGGAGCTTTGGCGGCGAATGAGCGAAGCCGGAAATTTGGGGCCAGAAAGCCTGGAAACAGGTAAGGCCGCCGCTTATCGCGTCCTGGCGCGCAAATATCGCCCTTCGAATTTCTCCGAGCTGATCGGCCAGGAGCCGATGGTCCGCACACTGACCAACGCCTTTGCCACCGGCCGCATCGCCCAGGCCTGGATGCTGACCGGCGTGCGCGGTGTCGGCAAGACGACGACCGCGCGCATCCTGGCGCGGGCACTGAACTACAAAACGGCGACCGTCGATCAGCCCTCCGTCGACCTTTCGATCCCCGGCGAGCATTGCCAGGCGATCATGGAAGGCCGCCATGTCGACGTCATCGAGATGGATGCCGCCTCTCACACCGGCATCGACGACATCAGGGACATCATCGACCGCGTCCGCTACGCGCCGGTCTCGGCACGCTACAAGGTCTACATCATCGACGAAGTGCACATGCTCTCCACGCAGGCCTTCAACGGCCTGCTGAAGACGCTGGAAGAGCCGCCGCCGCACGTCAAATTCATCTTTGCCACCACCGAGATCCGCAAGGTGCCGATAACGGTGCTGTCGCGCTGCCAGCGCTTCGATCTGAGGCGCATCGATGCCAGCGCGCTGGTCGGGCATCTGTCCTCGATCGCGGCCAAGGAAGGCATTGCCGTCGACGACGAGGCCCTGGCGATGATCGCGCGGGCCGCCGAAGGCTCGGCGCGCGATTCGCTTTCCATCCTCGACCAGGCGATCGCCCACGGCAGCGGCACGGTGAGCGCCGAGGCGGTGCGCGCCATGCTCGGCCTTGCCGACCGCGCCCGCATCATCGACCTGTTCGAGCATGTCATGAAGGGCGACGTGGCGGCGGCGCTCGCCGAGTTCCGCGCGCAATACGACACCGGCGCCGATCCGGCCGCCGTGCTTACCGATCTTGCCGAGTTCAACCACCTCGTCACCCGCCTGCGCTTCGTGCCGGCAGCCGCCGACGATGCGTCGCTTTCCGAGGACGAGCGCCGGCGCGGCGCCGAATTCGCCGGCACGCTTTCGGTGCGCGTGCTGTCGCGGACCTGGCAGATGCTGCTCAAGGGCATTCCCGAGGTGCAGTCCTCCAACCGCCCGGTCAGTGCCGGCGAAATGGTGCTGATCAGGCTGGCGCACGCCGCCGACCTGCCGACGCTGGACGAGGCGCTGAAATCGCTGGAGGGCGCGGGCCCGCTGCCGAATGGTGCGCCGCGCGCCAACGGAGCGCCGGCCGGCAATGGCGGCGGCGCGAGCCCCGTCGCGCAGACCCGGATGCCTGCTTCCACCGGTGGCGGTGCCCAGACGATGCGCCTGGTCGAAACGCATCCCGCGCCCGCCGCCTTCGTTCCGGCGCCGGAGCCGGTCGCCGAGGCCCCCGTCGTTCCGGTCAAATCGCTGGCCGACATCGTTGCGCTTGCCGACGCCAATCGCGACATGGCCTTCAAGGTGCTGCTGAAACGCTGCGTGCGGCCGGTACGCATCGAGCCCGGCCGGCTCGACGTCACCTTGACCGACAACGCGCCGAAGATGCTGCTCAACAACCTCACCGCCAAGCTGCGCGCCTGGACCGGCCGCAACTGGCTGGTGTCGCTGTCGAAGGAAGAGGGCGGCCAGACATTGGCCGAGATGGAGACGACGAAGCGCGAGAACGCCTTCTCCGACGCCAAGAGCGACCCGACTGTCGCGGCCATACTCGCCCGTTTCCCTGGCGCCAAGATCATCGATGTACGCATCCCGGACGTGCCGGACGTGGAAGAAGCCGAGGCCGACCTGCCGGTCGAGCCGGCGGCCGATGACGACGAGACCTGAAACATTTTTAGAGGACCAACCGATGAAAGATCTTCTCGGCCTTATGGGCAAGGCGAAGGAAATGCAGGCCAAGTTCCAGGCCATGCAGGACGAGATCGCCACGCTTGAAGCCACCGGCCAGGCCGGCGGCGGTCTGGTCAGCATCACGCTTTCCGGCAAGTTCGAAATGAAGACGCTGAAGATCGATCCGTCCTTGATCAAGGCGGACGAAGCCGAGATCCTCGAGGACCTCATCCTGGCCGCCCACAATGACGCCAAAAATAAGGTCGAGCAGATCATGCAGGAGAAGACCAAGGCGCTCACGGCAGGCTTGCCGATCCCGCCCGGAATGAAATTGCCGTTCTGAGGCCGTGTCCGCCAGTTAATTGATTATGAACGGAAATTGAGTCCGGGCTGCAATATTAACTATTTTGCCGGCAATGCTCACGGGCACATTTCGCGACATTCATAAAGTTTTACCCAAGTCCAGAAGTTGCTAACCTTCTAGCCATCTTTTTGCCCGAAAGAGTCTCATTCTTGCCACATCTCGGGGCGGGCTGGCATCTGGACATGAGGCTTTTTTGGTGATCGCGACGCGATGGAAGACGCCGCTGCTGCTTATCGGCATCGTCACTTCCCCCTTGCTCCTGGCCGGCTGCAGCCAGACCACTTCCTCGCATGGCATGTCGGTGTCGGGTCTGACCGATGCCCTTACGCCGAGCTTCCTCACGCGTTCCTCCAGCCATTCGCTGAAGGACAAGGAATGCTTGCAAAGGGCTATGTTCTTCGAGTCCAACCGGTCGAGCCGCGACGGCATGATCGCGGTCGGCACGGTCGTCATGAACCGGCTTCGCTCGGGCCAGCACGGCAACACCATCTGTCAAGTTGTCGGCGAGCCGGGCCAGTTTGCTCCGGGCGTCATGACTCGGCCGATGAACTCGAAGGCCCTGCCGGATGTCGAGGAGGCAGCCAATGCGGTGCTGAGAGGCGAACGCAAGGCCAAGCTCAAGAACACGATGTATTTCCACACCGCCGGCCTGCGCTTCCCCTACAAGAACATGCATTACACCATGGTTGCCGGCGGCAACGCCTTCTATGAGAAGCGCGGCCGCAACTGGCAACCGCTGCCGGACGAGCCGATGATCGCCATGAACGTGGGCGACCAGCAGAGGTCTGACCGGCAGAAACCCGCGGCCGACGCTCCGATGCTCGTGGCTTCCGCCGAGCCGATCGTCAAGACGATCGTCCGTCCGGACCCGGCAAAGCAGGCCGCATTGGCCGCAGCCGCGCGGACCGAAGACGCTTCCGCCGATCAGACCTATGTGACGGCTTCTGTTGCGCCCTCTGCCAAGTCCGGCCGTCTGGCGCAGAAGCAGATGGTCGTGGCGATGCAGGAGCCGATGGCCGAACCGGACGCCTCGCGTTTCGGCGGCACCCTCAAGGGCCGCTACATCACTTCGGTGCCCAATGCGCCGCAGGAAGCGGCGATGGGCTTCCAGTCGACGCCTGAGAACACCGACGCCATCGGCGCGATGATCGTCAGCCAGAACCGGCCGCTCGAAGCCAACTGAACCCGATTGCATCCAACGCAAGGCCCGCCATGGCAGCATGGCGGGGCTTGTGCCGTTGCTGGCTGTCCTGAAAAATCCTAGATCAAGGCGATGTCGAAGAGAATCGCCGGTCCGGAAATCGAACGCCTGATCCAGCTCCTGGCCAAGGTGCCGGGGCTTGGGCCGCGCTCGGCCAGGCGCGCCGCGCTTCATCTCATCAAGAAGAAGGAGCAGCTGCTCGAGCCTCTGGCCGCCGCCATGGGCGAAGCGGTCGACAAGGTGCGCATCTGCTCGACCTGCGGCAATGTCGATACATCCGACCCTTGCATGATCTGCACCGACCCGCGCCGCGACGCCGGCACGCTGATCGTCGTCGAGGACGTCTCGGACCTCTGGGCGCTGGAGCGCGCCGCGGCCATGAACGTGCGCTACCACGTGCTTGGCGGCACGCTGTCGCCGCTCGACGGCATCGGTCCGGACCAGCTCAACATCCGCTCGCTGGTCGACCGTGTCGCCGGCGGCGAGGTGAAGGAAGTCATCCTCGCCGTCAATGCCACCGTCGAGGGGCAGACGACTGCGCATTATCTGACCGACCAGCTGTCTGGCTTCGAGGTCAAGGTGACGCGGCTCGCGCATGGCGTGCCGGTCGGCGGCGAGCTCGATTACCTCGACGAAGGCACGCTGGCCGCCGCGCTGCGATCGAGGACGGCGTTTTGAGGGGACTGGGAGGGCGCGCGTGACAGATGTTATTCCTCGAGATTCCGCGCTCCGTCACGCCCCCCTCTGCCCTGCCGGGCATCTCCCCCGCAAGGGGGGAGATTGGCAGTTTCTTTGCCGGCGCTTTTATCCCCACGTCGGCGATTGGCGAAAGCCAGCGCGACATCTGATCTCCCCCCTTGCGGGGGAGATGTCCGGCAGGACAGAGGGGGGTGTGAAGGAACGCCAGCATTTCAGGTTGGCTATTCTTTCCTTCCTAGCGACGCTTCTCGCTCTCTTCATTACCATCCCCACCCATGCCACCCCCATCGACGACCAGTTCCAGGCTTGGCTCCAAACCGACCTCTGGCCCGAAGCCAAGTCCAAAGGCATCTCGAAAAAAACCTTCGACGCTGCCTTCCTCGGCGTGAAGCCGAACCTCAAGCTGCCCGATCTCGTCCTGCCCGGCGAGAAGCCGACGACACCTGAGAAGCAGCATCAGGCCGAGTTCGGCCCGCCGGCCAACTACTTCGCCGAGAAGATCATTCGGGCCGTCACGTCAGGCGGAAGGACGCGCGAGAGCGCCAACGCCCGAACGCTCGGGCTGATCGAGAAGCGCTACGGCGTTCCGGGCGAGATCGTGCTGGCGATCTGGGGCCGCGAGACCGGCTTCGGCGCGGCCAAGATGCCGTACGACGCGTTCGAGGTGCTGGGCACCAAGGCGTTCATGTCGACCAAGAAGGACTTCTTCCGCACCGAGGTGCTGGCGGCGCTCGAAATCGTCGAGCGCGGGCTGGCGCCGGTCAATGCGATGAAGTCGTCCTGGGCCGGCGCGCTCGGCCAGCCGCAATTCATGCCGACCTCGTTCTTGAAGCACGCCGTCGACTTCGACGGCGACGGCCGGCCCGACATCTGGAACTCGACGCCCGACGTGCTCGCCTCGATCGCCAACTACCTCGTCCATTATGGCTGGGTGAGGGGGCGCGGCTGGGGGACCGAGGTGACGGTTCCGGCAAATGTCTCTTGCTCGCTCGAAGGACCCGACCAGGGCAAGAAGATCTCCGACTGGGTGACGATGGGCATCAGGCGCGTCGACGGCAAGGCGTTTCCGGCGAGCGAATTGAAGGCGGAGGGTTTCCTGCTGATGCCGGCCGGGCGCAGCGGCCCGGCCTTCGTCGTCACGCCGAACTTCTATGTGATCAAGCAATACAACAACAGCGATCTCTATGGCCTGTTCATCGGCCATGCCGCCGACCGCATCGCCAAAGGCGACGCCACCTTTGCCGGCACCTGGGGCGCGGTCGGCGATCTCCATCGCTCCGATATCGCCACCCTGCAGCGGGCGCTGGAGGCCAAGGGCTACGATGTCGGCAGCGCCGACGGTCTGCCCGGCTTCAAGACCCGCCGCTCGATCGGCATCTGGCAGGCAAAGAACGGCAGGCCCGCCACCTGCTTTCCCGATGCCGCACTGGTCGCGCAACTGAAATAGCGGCTGTCTCCCAAAAGCATGACCCCTGGCAAATTTTTGCGGATCGGCGGCTTCAATCGGCTGGCGCATGGGTCGACTCATGGCGGCTCGTCTGGTCCGATACGGTGTCTCGCAGAGCGCGCGTTGCCGCTTCGTGCGCCGTCGAATAGGGAGTTGACCAACTGGACAAAAAACACGACGGTAAGCGGTCAAAGCCGCTGCTGGCCTTGCAAAGAACAATACAGCCCCTGAGCCGGGAACTCAGGTCAACAAGACAGGGAACGATCACCATGATGCTGGAAAAGTTTGCTCTCCGCTCTCGCGCCTTGCTTGCGGGCGCCGCTCTGTCCGCGCTGCTCGTCGCGCCCGCCTTCGCGGTCACGCCCGCCGATACGCTGGTCGAGGGCTTTGCCATCGACGACATCATCTCGATGGACCCAGGCGAAGCGTTCGAGCTGTCGACGGCCGAGGTCACCGGCAACACCTATGATCTCCTGGTCCGTCTCGACCTCAGCGACACGTCCAAGGTCAAGGGCGACCTTGCCGAGAGCTGGACCGTTTCCGACGACGGCCTGACCTACACATTCAAGCTCAAGCCCGGCATGAAGTTCGCGTCCGGCAACCCGATCACCGCGGCCGATGTCGCCTATTCCTTCGAACGCGCCATCAAGCTCGACAAGAGCCCGGCTTTCATCATCAACCAGTTCGGCATCACCGGCGACAATGTCACCGAAAAAGCCAAGGCCGTCGACGACACCACCTTCCAGTTCGTCGTCGACAAACCCTACGCACCGAGCTTCGTGCTGAACTGCCTGTCGGCCACGGTCGCCTCGGTCGTCGACGCCAAGCTGGTCAAGGAACATGTCGCCGCCGTCACGCCGAGCGCCGACTACAAATGGGACAACGACTTCGGCAATGCCTGGCTGAAGACCGGCTATGCGGGTTCGGGCCAGTACAAGCTGCGTGAGTGGCGCGCCAACGAGGCCGTCGTCATGGAGCGCAACGACAATTACAACGGCGAGAAGGCCAAGCTTGCCCGCATCATCTACCGCAACATGAAGGAAAGCTCGGCGCAGCGCCTGGCGCTCGAGGCCGGCGATATCGACGTCGCCCGCAACCTCGAGCCGAACGATCTCGACGCCATCGCCAAGAACGCCGATCTCACCACCACCAGTGCGCCGAAGGGTACGGTCTATTACATCAGCCTCAACCAGAAGAACCCGACACTTGCCAAGCCGGAGGTGCGGCAGGCGTTCAAATATCTGGTCGACTACGATGCGCTGGGCTCGACCATCCTCAAGGGAATCGGCGAAATCCACCAATCCTTCCTGCCCAAGGGCGACCTCGGCGCCATGGATGACAATCCCTTCAAGTTCGATGTCGCCAAGGCCAAGGAATTGCTCGCCAAGGCGGGCGTGCCGGATGGCTTCAAGGTGACCATGGACGTGCGCACCGGACAGCCGACCACGGGCATGGCGGAATCGATCCAGCAGACGCTCGGCCAGGGCGGCATCCAATTGGAGATTATTCCCGGCGATGGTAAGCAGACGCTGACCAAATACCGCGCCCGCAACCACGACATCTATATCGGCCAATGGGGCCAGGACTATTTCGATCCGAACTCCAACGCCCAGACATTCGCCTCGAACCCGGACAATTCCGACGACGCCAAGATCAAGACGCTGGCCTGGCGCAATGCCTGGGACATTCCGGACCTGACCAAGGAAACCGAGGCGGCGCTGCTGGAGAAGGATTCGGGCAAGCGCGCCGATATGTACAAGGACCTGCAGCAGAAGATCCTCGACACCAGCCCGTTCGTCATCATCCATCAGCAGCTGGAAGTGGCCGGGCTGCGCAAGAACCTCAAGGGCTTTGCGCTCGGCCCGAGCTTCGACACCAATTTTGTCGGCGCGGTTTCCAAGGAATAGCGCCGGCGGATCCGCCGCGTGAGCGTAGCTGACAATCAGGTGGCGGCGGGGCGCGGCAGCGCCCGCGCCGTCCTATCGTCGCTCGGCCGCTTCCTGGTCATCGCGGTGACGACCTATCTCGGTCTTCTCGCGGTGACCTTCTTCATCGGCCGCGTCATCCCAATCGATCCGGTTCTGGCCGTCCTCGGCGACCGTGCGCCCACGGCCGTGGTCGAGCGCACGCGCCGCGAAATGGGCCTCGACCTGCCCTGGATCGAACAGTTCTACATCTATGTCAAAAATGCGCTGAGCGGCGACTTCGGCACTTCGGTGCTGACCACCAATCCGGTGATGTCCGATATCCGCCGCGTCTTCCCGGCGACCATCGAGTTGGCGACGCTGGGCACGATCATCGGCGCCGTCATCGGCGTGCCGCTCGGCGTGCTGGCCGCGGTCAAGCGCGGCAGCCTGATCGACCAGGTCGCGCGCGTCGTCGGTCTCATAGGCTATTCGGTACCGATCTTCTGGCTTGGCCTGCTCGGGCTGGTGCTGTTCTACGCCAAGCTGCAATGGATCGCCTTTCCGGCGCGGCTCGACGTCGTCCACGAATACACATTCACGCCGATTACCGGCTTCTACCTGCTCGATGCCGCGATCCAGGGGCAGTGGGACGTCTTCTACGACGCCTGGCGCCACATCGTCCTGCCGGCCGCGCTGCTTGGCTATCTGTCACTCGCCTATATCAGCCGCATGACCCGCTCCTTCATGCTGAACGAGCTGGCGCAGGAATACATCGTCGCGGCGCGCGCCAAGGGCCTGTCGGAAGGTCGTATCATCTGGGGCCACGCGCTGCGCAACGCTGCCGTGCCGATGGTGACGGTGATCGCGCTTTCCTACGCCAACCTGCTCGAAGGCTCGGTATTGACCGAGACCGTCTTTTCCTGGCCGGGCATCGGCCTCTACATCACCAATTCGCTGCAGAACGCCGACATGAACGCCGTGCTCGGCGGCACCATCGCCATCGGCTCGGTCTTTATCGCCATCAACCTTCTGTCCGATCTGCTCTACCGGCTGCTCGATCCAAGGACGAAGGCCGGATGAGCGCTGAAGCCATCCAATCCAGGCGCGCGTGGCTGCTCAGCGACCGGCCGGCCTCGCGCCTGCAGGCAAGGCTCGGCCGCGCCTATGTCGCCTGGCGTCGCTTCTCCGCCAATCGGCTGGCGCTGGTCGGCATGCTGATCATCATCGCGTTGCTGGTGGTCGCCGCCTTTGCCGATGTGCTGGCGCCCTATTCGCCCACCATCGGCGATCTGAAGAACGCCCGCCTGCTGCCGCCCGGCGCCGAGCATTGGTTCGGCACCGACGACCTCGGCCGCGACATCTATTCGCGCATCGTCTATGGCTCGCGCTGGACGCTTTATGTGGTGATCCTCGTCGCCATCATCGCCGCGCCCATCGGCCTGCTGGTCGGCACGATCGCCGGTTATGCCGGCGGCTGGACCGACACGATCCTGATGCGCATCACCGATATTTTCCTCGCCTTTCCGAAGCTGGTGCTGGCGCTCGCCTTCGTCGCTGCGCTCGGACCCGGCATCGAGAACGCGGTAATCGCGATCGCCATCACCTCCTGGCCGCCTTACGCGCGTATTGCCCGTGCGGAAACGCTGACGGTGCGCAACTCCGACTACATCAAGGCGGTGCAGCTGATGGGCGCTTCGCCCTTCCGCATCGTGCTGCGCCACATCATGCCGCTCTGCATCTCCTCGCTGATCATCCGCGTGACGCTCGACATGGCCGGCATCATCCTGACCGCCGCGGGTCTCGGCTTCCTCGGCCTCGGCGCGCAGCCGCCGCTGCCGGAATGGGGCGCGATGATCGCGTCCGGCCGCCGCTTCATCCTCGATCAGTGGTGGGTTGCCGCCGCACCTGGTGCCGCGATCCTTGTCGTCAGCCTCGGCTTCAACCTGCTGGGCGACGGCCTTCGCGACGCGCTCGACCCCCGGAGCGGTGACCAATGAGCGGCGACACGCTCCTCGAAGTCGACGACCTGCGCGTCACCTTCCCGACCCGCACCGGCCTCGTGCAGGCCGTGCGCGGCGTCTCGTTCTCGCTTGGCCGCGAGCGTCTCGGCATCGTCGGCGAGAGTGGTTCCGGGAAATCGCAGACCGGTCGCGCCATCATGGGCCTCACCCCGCCGCAGGCCGAGGTTTCGGCGAAGAAGCTTGCCTTCGACGGCATCGATCTGCTCTCCATATCGCCCCGCCAGCGCCGCGCGCTGCGGGGAAACCGCATCGCCATGATCCTGCAGGATCCCAAATATTCGCTCGATCCGGTGATGACCATCGGCCGACAGATCGTCGAGACGCTGCGCACGCATGAAAAGGTCTCCAAGGCCGAGGCGCGCGAGCGCGCGCTGGAGATGCTGCGGGCGGTGCAGATCCGCGATCCGGCCCGCGTCTTCGACCTTTACCCGCACGAGGTCTCCGGCGGCATGGGCCAGCGCGCCATGATCGCCATGATGCTGATCGCCGGGCCGGAGTTGATGATAGCCGATGAGCCGACCTCGGCGCTCGACGTCACAGTGCAGCTCGACGTGCTCAAGATCCTCGACAAGCTCGTCGCCGAGCGCGGCATGGGCCTGATCTTCATCTCGCACGATCTGCGCCTGGTCTCCTCCTTTTGCGACCGCGTCGTCGTCATGTATGCCGGCAAGGTGGTCGAGCAGATCAAGGCTTCCGAACTGCGCGATGCCCGGCACCCCTACACGCGCGGCCTGCTCAACTGCATGCCGAGGATCGGCTTCGAGCGACATCCGCTGCCGGTGCTCGACCGCAAGCCGGAGTGGGCGGCATGACGGCCTCCATCGCTGTCGAAGGGCTGGAAGTGGTCTTCGACCGTTTTCGCGCGCTGAAGGGCGTAAGCCTCGAAGTGAGGGAAGGCGAATCCTACGGTCTCGTCGGGGAGAGCGGTTCCGGCAAGTCGACGCTGCTGAGGGCCATCACCGGCCTGGCGCCGGTCGCGTCGGGCGCCATCTCTGTCAACGGCAAGCCCCTTGGCAAGACCCGCGACAAGGCTTTTTACCGCGATGTGCAGATGGTGTTCCAGGATCCCTATGGCTCGCTGCATCCGCGCCAGACGGTCGACCGCCTGCTGCAGGAGCCCCTCGCCATCCATGGCATTGCCGACGGCGAGAAGCGCATCGAGCGCGCGCTGGACGAGGTCGGTCTGGGCACTGGCTTCCGCTTCCGCTACGCGCACCAGCTCTCCGGCGGCCAGCGCCAGCGCGTCGCCATTGCCCGGGCGCTGATCCTCGAACCCTCGATCCTTTTGCTCGACGAGCCGACCTCGGCGCTCGATGCGTCCGTGCAGGCGGAGGTGCTGAATCTTCTGGAAGAGGTGCGCCGCCGTCGCAAGCTCACCTTCCTGATGGTCAGCCACGACCTCGCCATCATCACCCATATGTGCGAGCGGCTGATGGTGATGCAGAATGGCGAGGCGGTGGAGACGCTGACCGCGAGCCAGCTGATCGGCCACCGCGTCAGCGAGGACTATACGCGCAATCTGCTCAGGGCGAGCGAGGGGTTTGTAAGGGTCTAGCTCTCAATTGCCAAGCCGCGTTCCTGCCCAGGTGTTATCGGGGTCTGGGGCAGGCCCAATCGACTGGGCCATGGTGCCGACTTGAGCAAAACGTGAAATAAGGTCAGAAGAGGCCTGCAGCGGCACCAACAAGAACGGGCCAGTCGATGAAGGATGGCCCGATTGAGGGATGAGATGAAGAATTCAGCCATTTCCGAACGCAAGAACCAGTCGATCTCGCGCGGCGTCGGCATGACGACGCAGATCTATGCCGATCGCGCCGAGAATTCGGAAATCTGGGACGTCGAGGGCCGCCGCTACATCGATTTCTCTTCCGGCATCGCCGTGGTCAACACCGGCCATCGCCATCCGAAGGTGATCGAGGCCGTCAAGGCGCAGCTCGACCGCTTCACCCACACCTGCCACCAGGTCGTGCCCTATGAGAGCTACGTGCATCTCGCCGAGCGGCTGAATGGCATGCTGCCCGGCAAGTTCGACAAGAAGACCATCTTCGTCACCACCGGCGCCGAGGCGGTCGAGAACGCCATCAAGATCGCCCGCAGCGCCACCGGCCGTCAGGCGGTCATCGCCTTTTCCGGCGGCTTCCATGGCCGCACCTTCATGGGCATGGCGCTGACCGGCAAGGTCGTGCCCTACAAGGTCGGCTTCGGCGCCATGCCTGCCGATGTCTTCCACGCGCCGTTCCCGGTCGCGCTGCACGGCGTTTCGGTCGCCGATTCGCTCGCCGCGCTCGACAAGCTGTTCAAGGCCGATGTCGATCCGGGCCGTGTCGCGGCCATCATCGTCGAGCCGGTGCAGGGCGAGGGCGGCTTCTACGAGGCGCCGCGCGATTTCATGGCAGCGCTGCGCAAGATCTGCGACCAGCATGGCATCCTGCTTGTCGCCGACGAAGTGCAGACCGGCTTTGCCCGCACCGGCAAGATGTTTGCCATGGATCATCATGATGTGGCGCCCGATCTCACCACCATGGCCAAGAGCCTCGCCGGCGGCTTTCCGCTCTCGGCCGTCACCGGCCGCGCCGAGATCATGGACGCGCCCGGCCCCGGCGGGCTCGGCGGCACCTATGGCGGCAGCCCGATCGGCGTCGCCGCGGCGCACGCCGTGCTCGACGTCATCGACGAGGAAAAGCTCTGCGACCGCGCCAATGCCCTTGGCGCCAGGCTGAAGCAGCGGCTGGACTCGATCCGTGACGAAGTGCCGGAGATCGTCGACATCCGCGGTCCGGGCTTCATGAACGCCGTCGAGTTCAACGACGTGAAGAAGGGCCTGCCCTCGGCGGAGTTCGCCAACGCGGTCAGGCTGAAGGCGCTGGACAAGGGCCTCATCCTGCTCACCTGCGGCGTCTACGGCAATGTCATCCGCTTCCTGTCGCCGATCACCATCCAGGACGGAGTCATGACCGAGGCGCTGGATATCCTGGAGACCTCGATCCGCGACGCGCGGGCCGCCTGATCGAAGTTGTCAGAGTGTCGGCTTCAACTATCCTTGGGCATTTTCCTTTCATCGAAAATGCCCTGGATGTCGCGCGAGCCATGCAGGATGCGCTCAACGCGCACATTGTTACGCTCGACGGTATAGAAGATGACATATCTCTGGAACGCGACGGAACGCAGGCCGCGCCAAAGTTCGGAACGGGGAGCGCCACCACGTGGTGCATCCAAGATGGTGTCGCATCGCACTCGAAGTGCCGCTATCAAGCGGCGGGCGGCCGCCGGATTTTCAGCTTGGATGTAATCGCCAATCTCTTCGATGTCCTGCACGGCGGCAGGCGCGAAACTGAGAGCCATTATTTGCGGCTTTCCGCCGCGTATCTTTTCTCCAGCCGATCGAAAACGTCGTCGGCTGTTATAGCTGGTCCGCTCTCTACACCCTTGCGGATGTCTTCACGCAGTGCAGCAAGCTTCGCCTGCCGGTGCTCTTCACGCTCCTCCAGCAGGCGCAGACTATCGCGCACGACTTCGCTTGCACTGGCGTAGCGGCCACTCTCGACAAGCTCGCGCACGAATGCCTCGTAGCGGGAGCCAATGCTGTAGCTTGCAGGCACGGAGCAAATCTTTCGCTTTATCCGAAATTATCAATTTATGATAATTCGGCGATGGCCTTTTGCCAAGGCTTGGTGGGTGCGTCCTTTCGCGCCCCCGAGCGTTGTTATCATCATATTGGATTGAACAATCAGCCCGCCGCCCTGGTCGGTTCGTCCTGACTGAAGTCCGCGAGCGCCGCCTTCAGCGCATCTGGCCCGCCTGCCACCGTCTGCGGCGCCGGCGAGAAGCCGGCGCCGAGCATCTTGCGGCCAAGCATATGGTCGGCCGGACGGTTGACGGATTCGATGCCGAGCAGCCGGTCGCCGGCATAATGGTAGATCGAGAACTTGTTGTCGGCGAGATCGCCGAGCACAACGTGGCTGTCCCCGCCTTGCGTCAGCCCCACCATCTGCAGCTTCATGTCGCCGATATCCGACCAGAACCACGGCACGGCCGAGAACGGCTCGGCATGGCCGAGGATGGTGCGGGCTGCAAGCCTGGCCTGGTCGGTGGCGTTCTGCACCGATTCCAGCCGCACGTCGCCGCCGGTGAACCAATGCCGATAGGAGGCCGCGTCGCCGATGGCGAGGATTTCGGGAACGGAGCTTTGCATATGCTGGTCGACGCGGATGCCGTTGCCGATGGCCAGGCCGGCGGCTTCCGCCAGTTCGACATTGGGCACCACGCCGATGCCGATGATGACCATCTGCGCCGGCAGGCGCTCGCCGCCGGACGTGATCGCGGCCGAGACGCGGCCGTTTTCGCCCTCCAGGCGGACGATGGTGGTGCCGGTCAGGATGCGCACGCCGATCGCTTCCAGGCGCTGACGCACATGCGCGGCGATGACAGGCGCCACGGCGCGGCCAAGCAGCCGGTCGACGGCCTCGACGACGGTGACGTTGCGGCCGGCGGCTCTCAGCGTCGCCGCGATCTCCAGGCCGATGAAGCCGCCGCCGAGAATGACCACGTCCTCGGTTTGCGCGCTGAGCTCGCGGATCGCCCGCGCGTCCGCCAGCGAGCGCAGCGAGACCACGCCGGCAAGGCCCGTGCCGTCGAGCTTAAGCAGGCGCGGCCGCGAGCCGGTTGCAAGCACCAGCCGGTCGAAGCCGAGCGTTCCACCGCCTGCGATATTCAACCGGCTCGCGCGGGCATCGATGCTGTCGATGCGCATGCCCGGCCGGTAGTCAATGTTGTTGCCGGTGTAGAAGGCTTCGCCGCGCAGGGGCTGCGGCTTGGCCTCGGTGTCCTTGATGAAGGTCTTGGAGAGCGGCGGCTTGTGATAGGGCAGGTCCTGCTCGTCGCCGAGCAGCACGACCGGCCCTTCATAGCCCTCTTCGCGCAGGCTGGCGGCGGCCTGCACGCCGGCATGGCCCGCACCGACAATCACAACCCCGCTCGTCATCGCAATCCTTTTGGTCAGCAAATCTAGGCTCTTGCGCCAGGTGGCGATTGTCTGCCGCCGCCGCAAGAGCCGCGCATCGGGTCGCACCCAGAATGGCTGTCTGTCAATCGGTCCAGCGAGGCAGTCCCGGGCTTAAAGTTGACATTTGTAGTTTAGAATAATTCTAAACTGTTGTTTCAATTGAATATTTTCTATCTCACCAGTTGACTCCCAGCCTCTCCATCGCTTTATGGAGAGCTGCGCGCAAAGCGTATCCCTTTGATGGCTGGGCCTTGAACCCTTTCGATTGGAGGCAAGTGGGTGTCTTTTTATCGCGAACCGCGCATCGACGCGGCCACCATTTTTCCCGGCATGCTCATGCCTCGGCGCGGGTGGACACATGCGCCTATTGTTGAATTTCCAAGGAACTGGAGAAGGATAATGACGGCACGTAATGGCGGCAGGCTGGCTGCGATCTGCGCCACGGCTGCACTGACGGCGGCGGTTTTCGTGTTGCCGGCGAAGGCCGAGACAGACGCGAAGGCGGTGATCAAGACCTATGCCGACATCGCTTTGGCCAAATACGAGGATTCGCTGACCACCGCGCAGGCGCTGGACAAGGCGGTGGACGCACTCATCGCCAGCCCCTCGGCCGACACGTTGAACGCCGCGCGCGAAGCCTGGAAGGCCGCGCGCATTCCTTACCAGCAGACCGAGGTCTACCGCTTTGGCAACAAGATCGTCGACGACTGGGAAGGCAAGGTGAATTCGTGGCCGCTGGATGAGGGCCTGATCGACTATGTCGCCAAGAGCTATGGCAGCGAGTCGGACGAAAACGCGCTCTATACGGCCGACGTCATCGCCAACAAGGAAATCGAGATCAACGGCAAGAAGGTCGACGCCTCGAAGCTGACGCCGGAGTTCCTTTCCGGCACGCTGCAGGAGGCCGGCGGCGTCGAGGCCAATGTCGCGACCGGCTATCATGCTATCGAATTCCTGCTCTGGGGCCAGGACCTGCACGGCACAGGCCCGGGCGCCGGCGAGCGGCCCTTTACCGACTACGATCTCAAGAACTGCACGGGCGGCAATTGCGACCGTCGCGCCGAATATCTGAAGTCGGCGAGCGATCTTCTGGTGTCCGACCTGCAGGAAATGGTCGGCAACTGGAAGGAGGACGGCGCCGCGCGCAAGAACCTCACCGACGGCGACGCGAATGCCGGCATCTCCACCATCTTCACCGGCATGGGCTCGCTCTCCTATGGCGAGCTTGCCGGCGAGCGCATGAAGCTCGGCCTTTTGCTGCACGATCCGGAAGAGGAGCACGACTGCTTCTCCGACAACACCTACATCTCGCATCTCTATGACGCGGTCGGCATCCGCGACGCCTACCATGCCGGCTACAAGCGGCTCGACGGCTCCGTGGTTTCGGGTCCGTCGGTGTCCGACATGGTGAAGGCCGCCGATCCGGCGATCGACAAGGAACTGTCGGGCAAGCTCGACACCACCGTCGCCAAGATGGAGGCCATCCAGGCGCGCGCGCTGGCCGGCGAGGCCTATGACCAGCAGATCGCCGAAGGCAACACCGAAGGCAACGCTACTGTCCAGGCGGCAATCGACGCCTTGATCGACCAGACCAAGTCGATCGAGCGCGCCGTCGGCTCGCTCAAGCTGAACCAGATCGCCTTCGAGGGCTCCGACAGCCTGGACGCTCCCGACAAGGTGTTCAAGTAAGGTCCAGGGCATGATCCCAAAAAGTGGATACCGGTTTTTTGGACGAGATCATGCCCGACTAGGAAACAGGCATGATCCCAAAAAGTGGGATACCGGTTTTTGGACAAGATCATGCCCGACTAACAAATAAGCCAAGCGGCGCCGTGGCCGGCGCGGTCAGCCAGAGCAAGTGAATGCTGATCTGCCATTGCAACATCATCACCGAGAAGGAGATCGAGCAGACGATCGTCGGCCTGCTGGATGAGGATCCCTGGCAGCTGATCGTGCCCGCGAAGGTCTATCATGCGATGCGTAAGCGCGGTCGCTGTTGCGGCTGTTTCCCAAATGTGGTGGAAACGATCATTCGGGTCACCGAGAACTACCACGCCCGCTCAGAGGTGGGCGGCGTGGACATCGTTTCACACCTGGACCGCGTGAGAGGCTTGCGCGTCCAATACGGGAGCAGACCCCATGAAAGGCGAACCGCAGGTCATCGGGCGGCTTAATGAAGCTCTGTTTCTGGAGCTTGGAGCCGTCAACCAGTACTGGGTGCATTATCGTCTGCTCGAGGATTGGGGCTACACCAAGCTGGCAAAGAAGGAGCGGGCGGAATCGATCGAGGAAATGCATCACGCCGACAGGCTGATCGCGCGCATCATCTTCCTCGAAGGCCATCCCAATCTGCAGTCCGTCGCGCCGTTGCGCATCGGCCAGAACGTCAAGGAAGTGCTCGAATCCGATCTGGCCGGCGAATATGACGCGCGCACCGCTTACAAACGCTCGCGCGAGATCTGCCACGAGGAAGGCGATTTCGTCTCGATGAAGCTGTTCGAGGACCTTTTGACCGACGAGGAAGGACATATCGACTTCCTGGAAACTCAGCTCGACCTGCTTGCCTCGATCGGCGAGGAAAAGTACGGCCAGCTCAACGCCGACTCGGCCAACGAGGCGGAGTAAGGACATGCGGGAATGCGGCGCCCCGTAGATCATTTTTCGCGCCGCGCGCTGCGGGCCGCGATCGACGGCCTGCCGCTTCAGAAGATCCCGCGATACCGGATCGGCAGCGGGGCGTCGCTTTTGCTGGCGGTCATGCTTTCCACGCCCGCCATGGCCGGTGAGCCAGCCGCTATGCCGACGAGCCGCACCGACCTGACGCCGAAGGATCAGGCGCGGGTTCTGGCGGTCACCAGGCCAACGATGGATTTCACTAGGCCCGAGCCGTTCGAGCTGATGCAGGGCGGCGCCGGCACGTCGCGCAAGGACGTCAACCGCGATGCCTTCTCGCAATCCTCCGCCAACATCACTTTCGAGGAAGAGGGCAGCTTCAAGCTCGGCAATGCGCTGTTCCGCAAGAACTGGGTGTCGTCGCCATCCTCGACCCAGGCTTCGGACGGGCTCGGCCCGCTGTTCAACGAGCGCGCCTGCCAGAATTGCCATTTGAAGGATGGCCGCGGCCGTTCGCCGGAAGGCGATGCCGGATCGACGTCGATGTTCCTGCGGCTGGCCCGCGACGCCGCCAGCGCCGAGGAAAAGACCGCACTTGCCGACCACAAGGTGCTGAACTTTCCCGATCCGGTCTATGGCACGCAACTGCAGGATCTTGCGGTTCCGGGCCTCAAAGGCGAAGGCCGGATGCGCGTCGATTACCAGGAGCAAAAAGTGACGCTCGGCGACGGCGCCGTTGTTGCGCTGCGCAAGCCGCGCTATTCGGTCGAAAATCTCGGCTATGGCCCGCTCGATCCGCGCACCACGCTCTCGCCTCGGCTGACGCCGCCGATGATCGGGCTCGGCCTGATCGAGCAGATCGCGCCTGCCGATATTCTTGCCCATGCCGATGCTGACGACCGCGACGGCATTTCGGGCCGGCCGAACATCGTGCGCGACGAACTGAGCGGCGCGGTGACCTTGGGCCGCTTCGGCTGGAAGGCGCAGACCGCCTCGATCCGCCAGCAGGCGGCCGATGCCTTTGCCGGCGATATCGGCATCTCCACGCCGGAAATGCCGAAGCATTGGGGCGATTGCACCAAGGCGCAGACGGGTTGCCTTGCAATGCCGAACGGCGTGCAGCAACGCCTCGGCACGGCCGAGGCGCCGTCCCCCGTCATGGACCTCGTCACCTTCTATTCGCAGAATCTGGCCGTGCCGGCGCGGCGCGATCTCGACAAACCTGACGTGCTCGCCGGCAAGAAGCAGTTCTACGAGATGGGCTGCATTTCCTGCCACACGCCGAAATTCGTCACCATGCGCGGCACGCCCAACAAGGCGCAGGCCTTCCAGCTGATCTGGCCTTATTCCGACTTCCTGCTGCACGACATGGGCGATGGCCTTGCCGACGGGCAACGGGTAGGCGAAGCGAGCGGCAGCGAGTGGCGCACCCCGCCGCTCTGGGGTATTGGGCTCACCGCGACAGTCAACGGCAACAGCTTCTATCTGCACGACGGCCGCGCCCGCACGCTTGCCGAGGCGATCCTGTGGCATGGCGGCGAGGGCCAGAAGGCGCGCGATCGCTTTGCCGGGGCCGCCGCGGCCGATCGTGACGCGCTGATCAAATTCCTGGAGTCGCTTTGATGTCGAAACGCCTGGCCGCGCTTGCCCTTCCGCTTTTTCTGGCGATCTCCCTGCCGGCATCGGCCGCGGTGAAAGCCTCCGATGTCATCGGCCGCGCGATCGATGGTTTCGTCCGCCCGGCCTATGCCAGCCTCGACGAGCATGCGGCGGGCCTGACCAAGGCAATGAACCAGCTTTGCGAAACGCCGTCCGAAAAGAATCTCGAAGCGGCGCGCGTGGCGTTTTCAGGCACGGTCGAGGCCTGGTCGGTGGCCGAGATCATCGCCTTCGGGCCGATCAAGGAGAACAACCGACTGGAGCGCATGCTCTATTGGCCGGACCGCAAGAGCATCGGCCTGAGGCAAGTGCAGGCCACGCTGGCATCCAAGGATCCGTCAGCCACCGATCCGGCGCAACTGGCGCAAAAGAGTGTCGCCATGCAGGGCCTCGGCGCGCTCGAATATGTGCTTTACGGCGACGGCGCCGAAACGCTTGCCGGGAAGGACGATCCCTATCGCTGCGCCTATGGCTCGGCTGTCGCCGGCAACGTCGAAACGATGGCCGGCGAGGTGCGTGATGCCTGGCAAAAGCCCGATGGCTTTGCGTCGCTCTGGGCCAACCCGGGGCCGAAAAACCCGCTCTACCGAGACGGCAACGAAGCGGTGACGGAACTGGTCGGTGTCTTTATCAACGAGCTGGACATGATCCGCGACGTGCGGCTGAAAGGTTTTCTCGGCGCCAGGCCCGATGCCGACAAGCCGAAGCAGGCGATCTACTGGCGCTCGCGGAACACGACGGCTTCGCTGGCCGCAAACCTGTCCGGCATCGACCAACTGTTCCAGGCTTCCAAGCTCGGCGATGCGCTGCCCGCCGATGCGCAATGGATGGCCGAATCCATCCACATCCAGCTCACTAATGGCGTGGCGACGGCGAAGTCGATCGCCGGTCCGATCGACAAGGCGCTCGCGGACCCCGCGCTGCGCAGCAAGCTCGAGCATTTCGCGCTGATAACCTCGAGCCTGTCGACCTTGATCGGCACCAGGATGACCGCCGAATTCGGCCTGACCGCGGGCTTCTCGTCGCTGGACGGAGACTGATCGATGGCGTGGACAGGTACAAAGCTCATCGATCGCCGCGATTTCCTGCGCGCCGCGGGCGCCGGCTTTGCCGCTGCCATGGCGCCGCGCGCCTGGGCCGACACGTTGGCCGCGGACGCGGTGTTTGCCACGGCCTTCGTCAAGCGCGACGGCAGCTTCGGCGCCGCCGTGCTCTCCGAGGCGGGAAAAATCCTGCACACGGTCGATCTGCCGGATCGCGGCCATGACGTCGCCTTCGATCCGGTGTCGAAGCGTTCGGTGGTCTTCGCCCGTCAGCCCGGCACCTTCGCCGTCGTCTTCGACCAAGCCGGCCGCGACAAGCCCTTGACCATCGCCAGCATCGCCGGCCGGCATTTCTTCGGCCATGGCGTGTTCTCGCCCGACGGCGCCTTGCTCTATGCGACCGAGAACGATTTCGACAATGCGGCAGGTGTCGTCGGTGTCTACGATGCGCGGGAGCAATTCAATCGCATCGGCGAATTCCCGACCTATGGCATGGGGCCGCATGAGCTGCTCCTGCTCGGCGATGGCCGCACTTTAGCCATCGCCAATGGCGGCATCGAAACCCATCCCGACTATGGCCGGGCCGAGCTCAACATCGCGACGATGAAGCCGTCCTATACGCTGGTCGACCGCGTCACCGGCGACCTCATCGAAAAGCACGAATTGCCGCCGGCGTTGCATCAGCTGTCGATCCGCCACATGGATCGCGACCAGGCGGGCACGGTCTGGTTCGGCTGCCAGTATCGCGGGCCGGCGACCGACCGCCCCGCGCTGGTCGGCCGCGCCGCGCGCGGCAAGGACCTCGAGCTCTTGGAGATGCCGCAGGACGTGCTCTCCGGCTTCCGCAATTATATCGGCTCGGTCGCCGCCAATGCCGCCACAGGTACGGTCGCCATCACTTCGCCGGAAGGCAATTCGCTGGCCGTCCTCGACGCCGCCAGCGGACGCGTGGTCGCGACCAGATCACTGGTCGAGGTCTGCGGCCTCGCGCCCGACGGCGCTGGCTTCATGGCAACGACCGGCGCCGGCGAGATCGTCGGCGGCGCCGGCTCGACCCGTTCCGAGCCGGACTATGTCTGGGACAACCACATGCTGCGCATCGCGGCCTCTGCCTGACAACAAGGTCCTGGCGCTGCCGGAAAGCAAAGCCGCTTAACATTTCTCCGCCCTGGCTCTTGCGGCGGCGGCCTATGCCGGGCAGAGGGAATTGTGTTTCGATCCAGTTCATTAATGGCCATATGAAGTTGCCTATATGAAGCTGCTCGCCATCGACTGCGCCGCCAGTCTCTGCGCTGCCTGCGTCTATGATGCAGGCGCGGGGAAGGAGCTTGGCCGTGAGGTGCGCGACCTCGGCAAGGGGCATGCGGAGCATCTGATGGCCGTCATCGAGACAGCCCTGCAAGCCGGCGGGGTCGGTTACCCTGACCTCAACGCTGTTGCCGTCTCGATCGGACCCGGCTCCTTCACCGGCCTGCGCGTCGGCGTCTCGGCAGCGCGCGGCCTGGCGCTGGCGCTGAAAATCCCGGCGATCGGCGTGACGACGCTGGAAGCCCTGGCGGCGGAGGCTGCGAATGCGTTTCCCGGGCGCGCGGTGCTTGCCGCGCTCGATGCCAGCCGCGAGGAAATCCATGCGGCGCTCTATGATAAAGCGTTAGTCGAGACTTACGGACCTTCCGTAGCTGCGCTTTCCGAGGCAGTGACCATGGCCATCGGCGCCGACGCGGTCCTGGTCGGGACCGCCGCGCCGCAGATTGCCAAGGCGGCGGGTCGTGCCTTCGAAACTGGTCCTGTGGCTGCCACAGCCGACATCGCGACCTATGCCAAGCTGGCCTTGGCCAGGGAACCGGGCGAAAAGCCGAAGCCGCTTTATCTGCGCGGCGCCGACGCCAAGCCGCAGGCGGGTTTCATTCTGCCAAGGCAGGACAGGGGAAACGATTCCTGATGCGCATACCGTTCTTTCAGCCGCGCCGCAGGGACTATGCGCTGGAACCGTTGACGGTCGCCGACAGCGCCGCTGTTTCGGTGCTGCATCGCGAGGATTTCGTGCGGCCCTGGACCGACGGCGAATTCGCAGCACTTCTCGAGCAGGACACGGTCTTCGGCTATGCCGCGCGTGAGACCGGCCAAGGCTCCAAGCCGCCGGTTGGCTTCGTGCTCGCGCGGCTGGCGGCCGGCGAGGGCGAGATCCTGACCTTGGCCGTCGCCCGCACGCATCGCCGCCAGGGGCTCGGCTGGCAATTGATGGACGCGGTGCTGCGCGAATTGCATACGCAGCGCGCCGCGGCGCTCTTCCTCGAGGTCGACGAGACCAACACGCCGGCGATCGGGCTTTACCGCAGGCTCGGCTTCCGCCAGGTCGGCCATCGGCCGAACTATTATCGCTCGACCGAGCACGGCCCGACCGGCGCGCTTGTCATGCGCCGCGATCTTCGCTAGCCAGTCCGCGCGATAGGGCCGGAGCGAATGATCAAGAAATTGCGGATTTTCCTGGCGCTCGCCTATGTCGTCGGCTGTTCGCTGGTGCTGGTGCCGCTGCAGATGCTGTCGATGAAGACGGGGCTGTGGCCCGAAACCTTCATTCTCAAAATCTGGCACAGCATGATCCTGCGGGCGCTCGGCATGCGGGTGCATGTGAAGGGCGCGCTGGCCAGGGAACGTCCGCTGCTTGTCGCGGCCAACCACATTTCCTGGACCGACATCATGGTGCTCGCCTCCTTTGTCGATGTGAAATTCATCGCCAGGGCCGACATGGAGGGCTGGCCGCTGATCGGCATGCTGTCCAAGCTGCAGCGCACCGTCTACATCGAGCGCGAGCGCAAGCGCACTTCCGGCGACCAAGCAAGCCAGATTGCCAGGCGCATGGCCAAGGGCGATGCCATGGTGCTGTTCGCCGAAGGCTCGACCGGCGACGGCAACCTCGTGCTGCCGTTCAAGAGCACGCTGTTCGGCGCGGCCTCCATGGCGATTTCGGAAGGGGCGGCCGAACAGGTCTTCATCCAGCCCGTGGCGATCGCCTACACGCGCCTGCACGGCATGCCTATGGGACGCCGCCATCGGCCGATGACCGCCTGGATCGGCGACCAGGATCTGATGCCGCACCTGAAAACCTTGCTTGCCGAAGGGGCGATCGATGCCGAGGTGCATTTCGGCGAGCCGGTGCCGTTCTCCAAGGGTTCGAACCGCAAGGAGACGGCAAGGTTGATGGAAGCCAAGGTGCGCGAGATGATGCAGGCCATCCTCGCCGACCCGGCAAAGAGCCGCTGATTGGTATGTCGCCCAAAGGCCTGTAACGGTTTTGGAACAAGGCGGCGCGACGCGCCGCGGGCAGAATCGTCTGTTTTTTGTCACGGAAAGGCGCTAGAAGCCGCCCGATGGAATTGAACACGATTGAAAGCCACGGCATCGGCACTGCGGCCGAGCGCTCGGCCGGCACTGACCGCACGGCGAAAAAGGTCTTCGTCAAGACCTATGGCTGCCAGATGAATGTCTACGATTCCCAGCGCATGACCGATGCGCTGGCCGCCGACGGCTATGTCGCCACCGACGTCGTCGAAGACGCCGATCTGGTGCTGCTCAACACATGCCATATCCGCGAAAAGGCGGCGGAAAAGGTCTATTCCGAGCTTGGCCGCATCCGCGACATGAAAGCCGAACGCGCCGTGGCCGGCCGCGAGCTCTTGATCGGCGTCGCCGGCTGCGTGGCGCAGGCCGAAGGCGCCGAGATCATCCGCCGTGCGCCGGCGGTCGATCTGGTCATCGGCCCGCAGACCTATCACCGGCTGCCCGACGTGCTGGCCCGGGTCCGCGGCGGCGAAAAGATCGTCGAGACCGAATACGCCATCGAGGACAAGTTCGAGCATCTGCCGCAGCCCAAGCGCGCCGAATTGGCAAAGCGCGGCGTCACCGCCTTCCTGACGGTGCAGGAGGGGTGCGACAAGTTCTGCACCTTCTGCGTCGTGCCTTATACGCGCGGCTCCGAGGTTTCGCGCCCGGTGGCGCAGATCGTCGCCGAGGCCGAGCGCCTGGCCGAGGCGGGCGTGCGCGAGGTGACCTTGCTCGGCCAGAACGTCAACGCCTGGCATGGTGTCGGCGAAAATGGCAAGGAATGGGGGCTCGGCCGCCTGCTGTTCCGCCTGGCGGAAATCCCCGGCCTGGCGCGGCTGCGCTACACCACCAGCCATCCGCGCGACATGGACGACGAACTGGTCGCCGCGCACCGCGATCTGCCGGCGCTGATGCCCTATCTGCATCTGCCCGTGCAGTCCGGCTCGGATCGCATTCTCAAGGCGATGAACCGCCGGCATACGGCGCGCGACTATCTCGCGCTTATCGAGCGCATCCGCGCCGCCCGAACCGACATCGCCATGTCCGGCGACTTCATCGTCGGTTTCCCCGGCGAGACCGATGCCGACTTCGAAGCGACGCTGCAGCTGGTGCGCGAAGTGAACTATGCCTCGGCTTTCTCGTTCAAATATTCGCCTCGCCCCGGCACGCCGGGCGCTGAGATGAGCGACCACGTGGCCGAGGCGGTGAAGGACGAACGGCTGCAACGCCTTCAGGCGCTGCTCCTGAGGCAGCAGCAGGATTTCGGCTTGAGCCTGGTCGGCAAGACCATCGGCACGCTGATCGAGAAGCCTGGCCGACAGGCCGGCCAGAAAGTAGGCCGTTCACCGTGGCTGCAGCCGGTTATTGTTGACGACAAGGCCGGCGGAATCGGTGACATTATCGACGTACGAATCACAAGGACGGGCTACAACAGCCTGTTCGCCGAATTGGTCTGGCGACCTCGGCAGATGAGGAGAGACGGTTGAGCGCTGCTGAACTGAAGAATCCGCCCCAGAACCAGGCGTCCGGGGCCTCCGACATGGCGCACATCGTACTGACCTTCGACAACAACAAGCTAGCCAGCGCCCTTTACGGCCAGTTCGATGAGAACCTCGCCAGGCTCGAGCAGAAGCTCGGCGTCGACATCCGCTCGCGCGGCAATCAGCTGACGATCAAGGGCTCGGCCGCCGCCGCCGAACAGGCGCGCCGCGCGCTGGACACCCTCTACGGCATCCTGCAGAAGGGCGTCGACATTGGCCAGTCGGATGTCGACGGCGCCGTACGCATGGCGATTGCCGCCGACGACCAGCTGACCCTGCCGACGATGGAGCGCAAGGGCAAGGTTTCGGCCGCCCAGATCGCGACACGCAAGAAGACGATCTATGCCCGCTCGCTCAACCAGGATGCCTATATGCGGGCGCTGGAACGCTCCGAAATGGTGTTCGGCATCGGTCCCGCTGGCACCGGCAAGACCTATCTGGCGGTGGCGCATGCGGCGATGCTGCTAGAACGCGGCATGGTCGAGCGCATCATCCTGTCGCGTCCGGCCGTCGAGGCCGGCGAGCGGCTGGGCTTCCTGCCCGGCGACATGAAGGAGAAGGTGGACCCGTATCTCAGGCCCCTGTACGACGCGCTTTACGACATGATGCCGGCCGACAAGGTCGAGCGGGCGATCGCCGCCGAAGTGATCGAGATCGCGCCCTTGGCCTTCATGCGCGGCCGCACGCTGGCGCATGCGGCGGTGATCCTCGACGAGGCGCAGAACACCACGCCGATGCAGATGAAGATGTTCCTGACCCGTCTCGGCGAGAACTCCCGCATGATCGTCACCGGCGATCCGACCCAGATCGACCTTCCGCCCAACACCAAGTCTGGCCTAGTCGAGGCGCTGCGCGTCCTCGACGGCGTGCCCGGCATCGTCACCGTCCGCTTCAACGAAGGCGATGTGGTGCGCCACCCGCTGGTTGCCGAGATCGTCAAGGCTTATGACCGCGACGGCAAGCTGGCGCGAGGCTTGGGCGCCGAAAGCTGACTATAGGCCCTATGGCTCAAAATCCGGAATTTGGCGGCGAAGCGCCGGTCGATATCGATATTTTCGTCGAGGCAGGCGCTTGGCCCGCGGAAGCCGAATTGACACGCCTCGTCGATCGCGCCGTTGCGGCCGCTTTTGCCGAGACCGGCGCGGGCGGCGCCTCCGAGCTCAGCGTCGTCTTTTCCGACGATGCCCATATCCGGACGCTCAATGCCGAGTGGCGCGGCAAGGACAAGCCCACCAACGTCTTGTCTTTCCCGGCTTTTTCCTTTCCGAAAGGCGGCGAGCTGCCGCCGATGCTGGGCGATATCGTGCTGGCTTCCGGGACGGTTGCGCGCGAGGCCGCTCTGGAAGACAAGCCGATTGAAAACCATATCACCCATCTCGTTATCCATGGCCTGCTGCATCTTTTGGGCCATGATCACGAGACCGACGCTGAGGCGGAGGAGATGGAAGCGATCGAGCGCGCGGCGCTTGCGAGGCTTGCCATTCCCGATCCCTACGCGTAACAAAAAAGCTCAATTGACCCGATGGCGATGAACGACACACCAGAAACTGCCGCCCGTCCGGACGCCGGCAGTGCTGCCAAGCCTTCCGAGAAGACGGAAGAGGGCTCCAGTCCGAGTATTCCCGCCGGCAGCGCGGCCGCAGAGCCGACGCATGCCGGTCCTTCGCTCTTCGACCGCGTGCTCGGCCTGTTCCGGCACCGCAACGGCACCAGCCTGCGCGAAGAGATTGCCGGCGCGCTCGCGGAAACGGCGACCGATGCCGGCGCCTTCTCGCCCGGCGAACGCGCCATGCTCAACAACATCCTTCGCCTGCGCGAAGTCCGGGTCGAGGATGTTATGGTGCCGCGCGCCGATATCGAGGCGGTCGAGATCAACACGACGCTTGGCGATCTGCTCGGCCTTTTCGAGCAATCCGGCCATTCGCGCATGCCGGTCTATTCCGAGACGCTGGACGATCCGCGCGGCATGGTCCACATCCGCGACGTGCTCGCCCACATCACCAAGCTCGCCCGCGTCAAGAAGGGCCGCAGCAGAGCGAAGACGCCGGCGTCGACCGCGCTCGACCTTGCCCAGGTCGACCTTGCGCGTACCATCGGCGATCTCAGCCTGATCCGCCCGGTGCTGTTCGTGCCACCCTCGATGCTTGCCTCCGACCTGATGGGGCGCATGCAGACGAACCGCACGCAGATGGCGCTGGTCATCGACGAATATGGCGGCACCGACGGTCTCGCCTCGCTGGAGGATATCGTCGAGATGGTGGTCGGCGACATCGAGGACGAGCATGACGACGACGAGCCGATGGTCACGCAGACCGGCGACGGCGTCTTCGTCGTCGACGGCAAGGCCGAGATCGACGAGGTCGCCAAGATGATCGGCGAGGATTTCGCCGCCGGCGAGCATGGCGAATATGTCGATACGATCGGCGGGATGATCTTCAACACGCTCGGCCGCGTCCCGGCCAGGGGCGAAGTCGTGCAGGCCATTCCCGGCTTCGAGTTCCACGTGCTCGACGCCGACCCGCGCCGCGTCAAGCGCGTGCGCATCGTGCAGAGCCAGAAGGGCGAGCGCCAGCGCCGCCGCGCGGCCCGCACCGAACAGGCCTGATATCGCCGTCCGATGGCGATGGACGATCCGTTCAAGCACGCGGTTTTGGGTTCGGGTGTTTTCTACAAGGATCCACGCGCGGCATTGATCTGGCTGCAGGCGGCTTTCGGCTTCGAGCCGAGCATGCTGGTCAGCGATACCGACGGTCGGCTGGTGCATGCCGAAATGCGTTTTGGCGACGGCTATATCATCGTCGATTCCGAATGGGATGAGCATATCGCCAGCCCGGCCTCCGTCGGCGGCAAGAACACGCAGGCCGTCTATGTGCGCCTGCAGCAAGATATCGACGCGCATTGCGAGCAAGCGCGCGCGGCGGGCGCGCAGATCGTCGAGGAGCCCGCCGACCATTTCTACGGCGAGCGCCAATACCGCGCTCGTGACCTCGAAGGCCATGTCTGGACATTCACCCGCACCGTGCGCGTTGTCCCCAAGGACGAGGCTGAGCGACTGAGTGGCCTGCGCATCCAGGGCTGGCACCGCTGAGCCTTTGCAACCAAGCGGAACCGCTTGGCGTTGCAGAAATGCCGCTAAACAAAGGGCTATGGCGGGATTCCCGCGATAGCGCGACCGTGTGTCAGGCCGCGCTTATCTGGGTTTGGAACGCCGGGCCTAGCCTGTTAAACCTCTAGCTTCCTGATTCGCGCGACTTGGGAAGCTGGATGCAGCGCTTTACCGGCCGGATAATTCTGCTGTGGGGATGGCGGCGGGCGCTGGTGGCGTTTGCCGCCGGAGCGCTGGCGGTGCTTGCCCAGGCGCCTTACGATTTCTTCGCCGTCTGCTTCGTTTCGTTCCCGGTCCTGGTCTGGCTGCTCGACGGCGCCACCGGCGAGGCTTCCGATGGCTGGTTCCGGCGCCTGCGGCCGGCTTTCGCAACAGGCTGGTGGTTCGGCTTCGGCTACTTCCTCGCCGGTCTCTGGTGGATCGGCCAGGCCTTGCTGGTCGAGGCCGACAATTTCGCCTGGGCCTTGCCCTTCGCCGTCGTCGGCATCCCCTTCGCGCTGGCCTTTTTCTATGGCTTTGCCACCGTGGTGGCGCGGCTGTTCTGGAGCAGCGATATCGGCCGCATCGCCGCCCTTGCCTTCGGGTTCGGCCTTGCCGAATGGTTGCGCGACTTCCTCTTCACCGGCTTTCCCTGGAACGCCGTCGGCTACGCGGCGATGCCTGTGCCGCTCCTGATGCAGAGCGTGTCGGTGACCGGCATGATCGGCATGAACGCGCTCGCGGTCTTCCTGTTTTCGCTGCCGGCGCTGGTCGCGGCGCGCCGGCATCTGAGGCTGGGCGTTGCCCTGTTCGTCGTCCTCGCCGCCGCCCATGTCGGCTTCGGCTATTTCAGGCTCGCCATGCCCGCCGAGCCGGCGACACGATCCATCGACGTCCGCATCGTCCAGCCCGCGGTCGACCTCAGCGAAAAATGGGACGCCTCGGTGCGCGACCGCATCTTCGCGACTTTGCTGGGGATATCGGGGAAAGCACCCGAAGAAAGTCACGCCAAGCCCCAGCTCATTCTGTGGCCGGAGACATCGGTGCCGTTTCTCTTCACCGAACGTCCGGACGCGCTGACAGCACTGGGCGACATGCTGACCGACGGCCAGATGCTGATTGCCGGTGTCGTGCGCGAGGAGGGCGGATCGGCGAATGCCGGCAGCCGTTATTACAATTCCGTGGTGGCGATCAACGACAAGGGCGAGATCGTCGATGCCGTCGACAAGGTGCATCTGGTGCCCTTCGGCGAATATCTGCCCTTCGCCGACCTGTTCGAACGCTTCGGCATAGGCCAGCTCGTCGCCGGACCGATGAATTTCGCCGCTGGCAACGAGCGCCATCCGATCGCCGTGCCGGGCGGCCTGCGTGCCGCGCCGTTCATCTGCTACGAGGTTATCTTTCCCGATCTCGTCGCCGCCGACTCTGCGTCATCTGACGTAATCGTGAACGTCACCAACGACGCCTGGTTTGGCGACACGCCAGGCCCGTATCAGCACTTCAGGCAGGCGCAGGTTCGGGCAGTGGAGAATGGATTGCCGCTGCTGCGCGCGGCCAACAATGGCATCTCCGCAGTGGTCGATTCGCGCGGGCGCATTATCGACGCGCTTGCCGTCGACGCGCGCGGCGCCATCGACGCGCATGTGCCGGTTTCTGGGCGCGCCCTCCTGTCTGCGAAACAGCGGCGCATTAACGGATTGCTGATCATGTTGCTGTTAGCGCTGATTGCCCTCACATTGAATGTAAGGCAGCGGCTACGGGTGAATTGACAGTCGGCACATTAGAAACTCATACTGTAACGCCTAAAATTTTCTCGAAGTCGGTTGGAGGGTTCTGTTGGGGCAGGTGGCTCCGGCTTCATATGGGCGGAACAAAATAGAAAAAGCCGGAAAAATTCGGCGAGGAAAAAATGACAGAAGAGAACAAGAAGAAGCCGAATCCGATCGACATCCATGTCGGGAGTCGCATCCGGCTGCGTCGCAATATGCTTGGAATGAGCCAGGAAAAGCTGGGTGAAAATCTCGGCATCACCTTTCAGCAGATCCAGAAGTACGAAAAGGGCACGAACAGGGTTGGCGCCAGCCGTCTGCAGGCGATCGCGTCCATCCTGAGCGTTCCTGTCGCCTTCTTCTTCGAGGATGCCCCGGGCGAGGAGGCCGGCGGCGGCAATCGAGGATTTGCGGAAGACTCCTCGATGGCGTTCGCCATCGAATTCTGCGGCAGTCCCGAGGGACTTCAGCTCAACCGGGCTTTCGTCAAGATCGGCGACGTCAAGGTGCGCCGCCGGATCATCGATCTGGTCAAGGCGCTCTCCGCGGAAGACGCCGATTGATTTTACCGATGCCACCGGCGGCGCTCTGCCGCCGGTGGCATAGCCGGCCTTACCTACATTCATGCCAGATCCGTCGCGCCGCTTGACGAGCGGCGCCCGGCACCGCTAACACGTGGCGCGCCAAAATCGGCAGCCTGCCGATCTTTTTTCAAGAGGGGACACCCGTGACGCGGCAGAATTATCTCTTCACCTCGGAATCCGTCTCCGAGGGTCATCCCGACAAAGTTTGTGACCGCATCTCCGACGAGATCGTCGATCTGGTCTATCGCGAAGCCAAGAAGACGGGCATGGATCCGTGGAAGGTGCGCGTCGCCTGCGAGACACTGGCCACCACCAACCGTGTCGTCATCGCCGGCGAGGTCCGCGTCCCCGACACGCTTTTGAAGAAGGACAAGGCGGGCAACGTCCTCAAGGATGCGTCCGGCCACCCTGTGGTCAACCCGGCCAAGTTCAAGTCGGTTGCCCGCAAGGCGATCCGCGAGATCGGCTACGAGCAATCCGGCTTCCACTGGAAGACCGCCAAGATCGACGTGCTGCTGCATGGCCAGTCGCCCGACATCGGCCAGGGCGTCGACAATGCCGCCGACCGCCAGGGCGAGGAAGGCGCGGGCGACCAGGGCATCATGTTCGGCTACGCCTGCCGCGAGACGCCCGACCTCATGCCGGCGCCGATCTATTACAGCCACAAGATTCTCGAACTGCTGGCGGCGGCACGCCATGAAGGCAATGGCGAGGCCGGCAAGCTCGGCCCGGACGCCAAGAGCCAGGTCACCGTGCGCTATGCCGACGGCAAGGCGGCGGAAGTCACGCAGATCGTGCTCTCCACCCAGCATCTCGATACGAGCTGGGACTCCAAGAAGGTCCGCAAAGTGGTCGAGCCCTATATCCGCGAGGCGCTTGGCGACCTGAAGATCGCCGAGGACTGCAACTGGTACATCAACCCGACCGGCAAGTTCGTCATCGGCGGGCCTGACGGCGATGCCGGCCTCACCGGCCGCAAGATCATCGTCGACACCTATGGTGGCGCGGCGCCCCATGGCGGCGGCGCCTTCTCGGGAAAGGACACCACCAAGGTCGACCGCTCGGCCGCCTATGCGGCGCGCTACCTTGCCAAGAACGTGGTGGCGGCCAAGCTTGCCGACCGCTGCACCATCCAGCTCTCCTACGCCATCGGCGTCGCCCAGCCGCTGTCGGTCTATGTCGACCTGCACGGCACCGGAAAGGTGGACGAATCGAAGCTCGAGGATGCGCTGCGCAAGGTCATGGACCTGTCGCCGTCGGGCATCCGCCGTCATCTCGACCTCAACAAGCCGATCTATGCAAAAACCTCGTCCTACGGCCATTTCGGCCGCAAGGCCGGTCGCGACGGCTCCTTCTCCTGGGAAAAGACCGATCTCGCCAAGGCGCTCAAGGACGCCGTCGCCGCCTGACGCCAGCGGACGCAAGGGACAGGCCAAGCCGGGCGACCGAAGGCTTCTTCGGTCGCCGGCACGGCAAGACTATACGCCCTCAGCAGGCGATCGCCCTCGAAGGCGGCCTGCGCGAATACCGGGTCGACCTGACGGCGCAAGCGCGGGCTGATCTCAGGACCTTGTTCAAGGCACAGGTTTCGGCGCTCCAACTGGAAATCGGCTTCGGCGGCGGTGAGCATCTGTTGCATCGCGCCGCGGAAGCGCCGGCAACCGGCTTCATCGGCGTCGAACCCTTCGTCAACGGCATGGCCAAGATGATGACGGCGCTTGGCAAGACGCCGCTTGCCAATCTGAGAGTCTATGACGACGACGCCACGCGCCTGCTCGACTGGCTGCCGGAAGCCTCGCTCGACGGCATTGATCTGCTCTATCCCGATCCATGGCCCAAGAAGAAGCATTGGAAGCGACGCTTCGTCGGCGCCGCCAATCTCGGCCGCTTCGCCCGGGTGCTGAAATCCGGCGGCAGGTTCCGCTTCGCCTCCGACATCGACAGCTATGTGAACTGGACGCTGCTTGCCTGCCGCGCCAGTGGCGCCTTTGAATGGCAGGTGCGGGATGCCGCCGATTGGCACCGGCCCTATGAAGGTTGGCCCGGCACGCGCTATGAGGCCAAGGCCATCCGCGAGGGGCGGCGGCCCGCCTATCTGACGTTCATCCGGAAGTAATCGGGCGATCTGTATTGCATATAGAGCTACAGATCGCTGCATTGCAGGCTGGAGATAGCTATGGCCGCCTCGGTTGAATGCAGGGAATACCCGATCTCGATGCGCCTGCCGGAAGCGGACGTGGCGATGATCGATCGTGCCGCCACTCTGCGCGGCCGGTCCCGCACGGATTTCGTGCGCGATGCCGCCGTGCGCGCGCGGCCGAGGATGTGCTGATGGATAACCGTCCTGTCCGCATGAGCCCGGAAGGGTTCGCGGAGTTCATGGAGGTTCTGTCGGCCCCGGCCGCGCCGGTCCCCGACATGGTGGAATTGGCAAAGCGGTCAGCGCCTTGGGAAGCTGGTTATGCGACGAAGCGCTGACTGGTGGTCTTATCGGCGCCCGAACCGCTTACGGCAGCTCACGGCGTGTCCGGATTCTCCTGTGGGAAGCCTGCGCTTGATCACTGGCTGAAAACTCACGCGTTTTCCAATCAGGAGAAGGGCTTCACGGCCGTTCTCGTCGTCCACGAAGCCGGCGGCGTGATTGGATATTACGGTTTGGCGCCGACGGCCGTCGTGCCTTCGATCCTGCCCCGGTCAGTCCGCACGGGCAACCGCCCGACCCGGTGCCGTGCCCTGCTCCTCGGCCAGCTTGCGACCGATACCGGTTGGGCTGGGCGCGGCATCGGCACCGGCTTGGTAAAGCATGCCCTTCAGCGCTGCGTTCAGGCGGCGGAACTGATCGGAGGGCGTGCGCTGATGATCAATGCAGTCGATGCGGAAGCGGCGCAGTTCTGGCAGCGCGGGGGATTTCTCCCGACGAGAGACGATCCGCTCATCTTATTTCGTTCGATCGCGGCAATCGCCGCGTCGCTGGTGGACGCCCACCGCCATTCAGCGAGATGTTGACGGTCGGGCTTCCGTTTATGAGGCTAGAAGTGGCCTATCCGATCGAAAGCGGCCGGATCGATGCCGAGCTTCAGGGCGCTGCGGCGCGGCTTGCGCCCGGCCTTCGACGGCTCGCGCCGCCGTTGCCGCGCTGCCGAATGTGTTGAAGAAATCGCCGATGACGAAAAACAATCCACGGTCCATATGATCAGCTTCACGCGCCACCGCGCGCGTCCTTTCTTTTGCACTGCAACCTAGATGGTGACGACAGTCGGTTCACAAAGGGCTGCATGGCCGCCATGCGCGGCGCGCAACGCAGGCAGTCCAGGCGGGTTCTTGACGAACCACTTTGGTTCCATAACATTCAGAGTGAACCAGAATGGAGACAGGATGATGAGTGCCTTTACCGTGCGGCTTCCTGATGAGACCGTGGCCAAGCTCGACCAATTGGCCGAAAAGGTGGATCGCTCCCGTTCCTACGTCGCTGCTCAAGCGATCGAAGACTATCTCGCCAGGGAAGAATGGCAGCTTGCCGAGATCGAGGCCGGCCTTGATGAAGCCGATCGAGGAGAATTTGCAAGTGAGAAGGATTTGGCCGGCGTCATAGCGAAATACGTCAAGTCCGAACGATGAAGCGGATCCGCTGGACCCAGCGCGCCGTGCGCCGTCTCGACCAGATTGGCGCTTTCATCGAAAAGGACAATCCAACAGCCGCGGCGAGGGTTGTTGCCCGCATCGTTTCCTCCGCGGACAATCTCGCCGAGCAACCCGCCATGGGGCGGCTCGGGCGGGTGAAAGGGACACGAGAGCTGGTCCTGGCTGACATGCCATACATAATTCCCTACCGCGTGGTCGGCGGCGAGATCGAGATACTCACCGTGATGCATGCGGCCCAGCGATGGCCGCGCCAGTTGTAGACACCGCCGCCAGCCTTTGCCTGCAGGCTTGAAACACAATTCGGGATCGTCTATATCAACCTCAAATTCTTGGTCGGTATGACGAAGAGTGGGTCCACCCGGTCCCGCTCTTTTTTATTACCTGCCGGCCGGAAGTGAAAAGCGACAGGGATCTGATGACTGCAGCGGCAAGCGAGGCCGACGACCGTATCATCCGCGAAAGCGGCATCGATGCGCGCATTGCGCTGATCGTGCAGCCGGTGCTCAAGGCCATCGGCTTCCGGCTCGTGCGGGTGCAACTGACCGGCCAGAACGGGCTGACGCTGCAGATCATGGCCGAACGCGAAGACGGCACCATGACCGTCGAGGATTGCGAAGAGGTCAGCCGCGCCGTGTCGCCGGCGCTCGATGTCGATGATCCGATCGAAAAAGCGTATCATCTGGAAGTTTCGTCGCCAGGCATCGACCGGCCGCTGGTGCGCAAATCGGATTTCGCCGCCTGGACCGGACATCTGGTCAAGCTGGAGACATCGGTTCTTGTCAGTGATCGCAAGCGCTTCAAGGGCAAGATCGCCGAGGCGGATGCCGACGGCATCCTGATCGAGCGCGACAAGGCGGCCTATGGCGAAGAGCCGACGGTGCGCGTGCCTTACGACGCGATCGCAGAGGCCCGGCTGGTGCTGACCGACGATCTCATCCGCGATGCCCTGTCGAAGGACAACCGGGCGCGCAAGGAAGCCAGGAAGCGCCGAGGCGAAGCGGAAGACGCCGCCGCCGGCGAGGAAAATGAAACCGAACAGGAAAGTTGATTGAGTAGCCGGGCTGTATGCCCGGCGCGAAATCGGGAGAAAGACAATGGTTGTAAGCGCCAACAGGCTTGAACTGCTGCAGATCGCCGATGCGGTCGCGCGTGAAAAGTCGATCGACAAGCAGATCGTCATCGCCGCCATGGCCGATGCGATCCAGAAGGCGGCGCGCTCTCGTTACGGCCAGGAGACCAACATCCGCGCCGACATCAACCCGAACACCGGCGAGATGAAGCTGCAGCGGCTGATGGAGGTGGTCGAGGCGGTCGAGGACTACGCGACGCAGATCGCGCTTTCCACGGCCCGCGAGCGCAATCCCGATGCCCAGGTCGGCGACTTCATCGCCGAGCAGCTGCCGCCGATGGATTTCGGCCGCATCGCCGCCCAGTCGGCCAAGCAGGTCATCGTGCAGAAGGTGCGTGAGGCCGAGCGCGATCGCCAGTATGACGAATACAAGGATCGCATCGGCGAGATCGTCAACGGCACCGTCAAGCGCGTCGAGTACGGCAATGTCATCGTCGATCTCGGCCGGGGCGAGGCGATCATCCGCCGCGACGAGCTGATCCCGCGCGAGAACTACAAGTATGGCGACCGCGTGCGCGCCTATGTCTATGACGTGCGCCGCGAGCAGCGCGGGCCGCAGATCTTCCTGTCGCGCACGCATCCGCAGTTCATGGCCAAGCTCTTCACCATGGAAGTGCCGGAAATCTACGACGGTATCATCGAGATCAAGTCGGTCGCCCGCGATCCAGGCTCGCGCGCCAAGATCGCCGTCATCTCGCGCGACAGCTCGATCGATCCGGTCGGCGCCTGCGTCGGTATGCGCGGCAGCCGCGTCCAGGCGGTGGTCGGCGAATTGCAGGGCGAGAAGATCGACATCATTCCGTGGTCGCCATCGGCCGCGTCCTTCATCGTCAACGCGCTGCAGCCGGCCGAGGTCGCCAAGGTGGTGCTCGACGAGGATGCCGAGCGCATCGAGGTGGTGGTGCCGGACGATCAATTGTCGCTGGCCATCGGCCGTCGCGGCCAGAACGTGCGGCTTGCCTCGCAGCTGACCGGCTGGGATATCGACATCCTGACCGAGCAGGAAGAGAGCGAGCGTCGCCAGAAGGAATTCGTCGAGCGTTCCGCACTCTTCATGGAAGCTCTCGACGTCGACGAGATGGTCGGCCAGGTGCTCGCCTCCGAAGGTTTCACCAGCGTCGAGGAAGTCGCTTATGTCGACTCGGGCGAAATCGCCTCGATCGACGGCTTCGACGAGGACACCGCTTCGGAAATCCAGACCCGCGCCCGCGAATATCTGGAAAAGATCGAGGCCGAGCACGACGAAAAGCGCAAGGCGCTGGGCGTCCAGGACGAGCTGCGCGAGATCCCCGGCGTTACCACCGCCATGATGGTGACGCTCGGCGAGGACGGCGTGAAGACGATCGAGGACTTCGCCGGCTATGCCGCCGACGATCTGACCGGCTGGAAAGAGCGCAAGGACGGCGAGACCAAGGTCTATCCGGGCGTGCTTGCCAGCCACGGTGTCTCGCGCGCCGATGCCGAGCAGATGGTGCTCGCCGCCCGCAAGCAGGCCGGCTGGATCACCGAAGACGAGCTTGCAGCCGAACAAGTCGCGGCTGACGAAGCCGTTGGTGCGTGAGGTGAACCCGCATCGCACACAACCCGCCCCAGGACGAGATGAACGATCGCACTTGCATCGTTACGCGCAGGCAGGCCGAACCGGATGAACTGATCCGTTTCGTCGTCGGCCCGGATTCGGCCGTCGTTCCGGATATCAAGAGAAACCTGCCCGGCCGTGGTTGTTGGGTGAGCGCTGACCGCCTACATATCGAGAAGGCAGCGGCGAAGAACCTGTTTGCCCGCGCCTTCAAGGCGCAGGTGATCGTGCCGACCGATCTTGGCGGCATGGTTGACGGGCTGCTCTCCAGATCCGCTCTGGGTATGCTTGGCCTTGCCCGCAAGGCTGGCGCTGTCGTTCTTGGCGCCGCCAAGGTCGAGGGTGCGGTGCGCGACGGCCAAGCGCTTCTGGTACTGCATGCGACCGAGGCTTCGGACGACGGTGTCCGCAAGATCAGTCAGGCACGGCGGGCAACCGTCCATCTCGGCGGCCCGGCCATCCTTGCCTACAAACTTTTCCCTGAAGCCGAGTTGAGCTTGGCATTGGGGGGTACAAATGTGATACATGCTGCCGTCCTCGCGCAGGACGCGGGACAGGCGGTTGAGAAGCGCGTTGTTGCGCTCGACCGATATCGGGGCGGTACCCCGAACGATCTGGCAATGCTTGCGGCCGTTGCTGACGAAGATGATGCCGCAGAGGATATGGAATGAACGATACGAAATCGGGCGACGACAAGACGTTGAGCGTTACGCCGAAGAAGACCTTGACGCTGAAGCGCCCCGGCCTCGAGCAGGGCACCGTGCGCCAGAATTTCTCGCATGGCCGCACCAAGTCGGTCGTGGTCGAGACCAAGAAGCGCAAGTTCTCGCTGCCCGGCGACAAGCCGGAGCCGGTGGCTGCGTCCGTCTTCACGCCGAAGCCCGCCCCTGCCCCTGTTGCCGCCGCCCCTGTCGTGCAGGAAGCACCGAAGGCGCCGCCTCCGCCGCCGGAGCGTTCCGGCATGGTTCTGAACGAACTCTCGCGCGGCGAGATGGAAGCGCGTCGCAAGGCGCTGGAAGGTTCCAAGGTCCGCGAGGCCGAGGATCGCCAGCGCGCTCAGGAAGATGCCAAGCGCCGCACCGAGGAAGAAGAACGCCGCAAGCGCGAGCGTGACGAATCCGCGCGCCGTCAGGCCGAGGAGGAGGCACGCCTGCAGACTGAGGCCGAGGCCCGCCGGCGCGCCGAGGAAGAGGCTCGCCGCCGCGCGCCGCTGGCGGCGGATGTCGTCACGGCTGACGACGAGGAAGAGGCCAAGCCGAGGCGTACCGGCGCCGGCGCCGGGGCGAGTGCGCCGCCGCGCCGTCTTGCGACGCCGGAAGTGGCGCGGCCGGCCAAGCCGACAAAGGGCGAGGAAGATCGCCGCCGTGGCAAGCTGACGCTGAACTCGGCGCTGTCGGATGACGACGCGCGCGCCCGCTCGCTGTCGTCGATGCGTCGCCGCCAGGAGAAATTCAAACGCGCGATGCATAACGAGCCGCGCGAGAAAGTCATGCGCGAAGTGATCCTGCCCGAAACCATTACCATCCAGGAATTGGCGCAGCGCATGTCCGAGCGCGCCGTGGACGTGGTCAAGTTCTTCATGAAGCAGGGCCAGATCCTCAAGCCGGGCGACGTCATCGACGCCGACACGGCCGAGCTGGTCGCCTCCGAATTCGGCCACACGGTCCGCCGCGTCGCCGAGTCCGACATCGAGGAAGGCCTGTTCAACATCGCCGATCGCCCGGAAGACCTGGTGTCGCGTCCGCCGGTCGTGACCATCATGGGCCATGTCGACCACGGCAAGACCTCGCTGCTCGACGCGATCCGTAACGCCAATGTCGTCTCGGGCGAGGCCGGCGGCATCACCCAGCATATCGGTGCCTACCAGATCGAGAAGAACGGTCAGAAGATCACCTTCATCGACACGCCCGGCCACGCCGCCTTTACAGCGATGCGCGCCCGCGGCGCGCAGGTCACCGACATCGCCGTGCTGGTGGTGGCGGCCGACGACAGCGTGATGCCGCAGACGATCGAATCGATCAATCACGCCAAGGCGGCCGGCGTGCCGATCATCGTGGCGATCAACAAGATCGACAAGCATGACGCCGACCCGCAGAAGGTGCGGACCGAACTGCTGCGCCATGAAGTGTTCGTGGAATCGATGGGCGGCGAGGTGTTGGACGTCGAGGTTTCGGCGACCAAGGGCACCAATCTCGACAAGCTGCTGGAAGCGATCCTGCTGCAGGCCGAAGTGCTCGACCTCAAGGCCAACCCCGACCGCACCGCCGAAGGCGCGGTTATCGAGGCGCAGCTGGACAAGGGACGCGGGCCTGTCGCCACCGTGCTGGTGCAGACCGGCACGCTGATGCCGGGCGACATCATCGTCGCCGGCAACGAGTGGGGCCGTGTGCGCGCGCTCGTCAACGATCGCGGCGAGCACGTTCCGGAAGCGCCGCCGGCGATGCCGGTCGAGGTGCTTGGCCTCCAGGGCACGCCGCAGGCGGGCGACCGCTTCGCCGTCGTCAACAACGAGGCGCGCGCCCGTGAGATCACCGAATACCGCCAGCGCCTGGCGCGCGACAAGGCGGTGGCCAGGCATGCCGGCCAGCGCGGCTCGCTCGAGCAGATGATGTCGCAGCTGCAGACGAGCGGATTGAAGGAATTCCCGCTGGTCATCAAGGGCGACGTGCAGGGTTCGATCGAGGCGATCAATGCCGCACTTGAAAAGCTCGGCAATGACGAGGTGCGCGCGCGCATCGTCCATGCCGGTGCCGGCGGCATCACCGAAAGCGACGTCTCGCTCGCCGAGACGTCCGGAGCGGCGATCATCGGCTTCAACGTCCGCGCCAATGCGCAGGCGCGTGTGGCCGCAGTCGCGGCCGGCATCGAGATCCGCTACTACTCGATCATCTACAACCTCGTCGATGACGTGAAGGCAGCGCTTTCCGGTATGCTTTCGCCGGAGCGGCGCGAGACCTTCATCGGCAATGCCGAGATCCTCGAGATCTTCGACATCTCCAAGGTCGGCAAGATCGCCGGCTGCCGTGTCACCGAAGGCAAGGTCGAGCGTGGCGCGGGTGTTCGCCTGATCCGCGACAACGTCGTGATCCACGAAGGCACGCTGAAGACGCTGAAGCGCTTCAAGGACGAGGTTTCGGAAGTGCCGGGCGGCCAGGAGTGCGGCATGGCCTTCCAGAACTACGAGGACATGCGTGTCGGCGACGTCATCGAGTGCTTCCGCATCGAGATGGTAACCAGAACGCTCTAATTCAGGTATACTTGCCGAATAATAACAGGCGGCGGCCGAAAGGCTGCCGCCCAGACCCCTATGCATGTTGAGACATGTGGCGCGGTCCCATCCCGCGCTTCACGATTTCAGGACCAGAGAAAAATGCCCCGTTCGACACCGTCAGGCCCCTCCCAGCGCATGCTGCGCGTCGGCGAGCAGGTGCGCCATGCCCTTTCCGAGACCTTGCAGCGCGGTGAAATCATCGATCCGGTGATCGAGAACAGCGTCGTCTCGGTCTCCGAGGTGCGCATGTCGCCCGATCTCAAGATCGCCACCGCCTTCGTCTCGCCGCTTGGCGCAGGCGACGACGGCGCCGTGATCGAGGCGCTCAACAGGCACGCGAAGTTCATCCGCGGCCGTGTTTCCGGCTCGCTCAGGCAGATGAAGTACATGCCGGAGTTTCGTTTCAGGCTTGATACCTCCTTCGACAATTTCGCGAAGATCAATGAGCTGCTGAAATCGCCCGAAGTCGCGCGCGATCTCGGTGACGGCAAGAACAACGATAAGGACGAGGAATAGGTGGCGCGTCGCGGCAAGAAGAAGGGGCGGCCGGTCTCCGGCTGGGTGGTGCTGGACAAGCCCGTCGGCATGGGTTCGACCGAAGCGGTCTCCAAGATCAAATGGCTGTTCCAGGCCGAGAAGGCCGGCCATGCCGGCACGCTCGATCCGCTGGCCTCCGGCATGCTGCCGATCGCCTTGGGCGAGGCGACCAAGACCGTTCCTTACGTGCAGGACGGCGCCAAGGTCTATCGCTTCACCGTCGCTTGGGGGCAGGAGCGCTCGACCGACGACCTCGAAGGCCCGGTGACCAACAGTTCCGACCGTCGGCCGGACGAGGCGGAGGTGAGGGCGCTGCTGCCGAAATACACCGGCGTCATCATGCAGACACCGCCGCAATTCTCGGCCATCAAGATCGCCGGCGAACGCGCCTATGACCTTGCCCGTGAAGGCGAGACGGTCGACATCCCGGCGCGCGAAATCGAGATCGGCCGCCTCGACATCGTCGAGCATGATGCCGGCAAGACCGTCTTCGAAGTCGAGTGCGGCAAGGGCACCTATGTGCGCTCGCTGGCCCGCGACATGGGCCGCGACCTCGGCTGCTTCGGCCATATCGCCGAATTGCGCCGCGTCGAGGTCGAGCCGTTCACGCCGGATGATTTCGTCACGGTCGCCGAGCTGGAAGCGGCCCGCTTTGGCGAAAAGAATGACGACAAATCGGACGAAATGGACGCCCCGATCGATTTCAGCGCCATCGATGCGCTGCTTGTCGAAACGGCGGTGGCGCTCGACTGCCTGCCGCAGGTCGCGGTCAGCGACGATGCGGCGACGAAGATCCGCCTCGGCAATCCCGTCATCATTCGCGGCCGCGACGCACCGGTCGAGGCCGAGGAGGCCTGCGCCACAGCGCGCGGCAAGCTCGTCGCCATCGGCGCCATCGAGCAGGGCATGTTCAAGCCCAAGCGGGTCTTTGTCGGGTGAATCCGGTCTAAAGCGCGACGCGCTGAAACGGATTCAGGCGACGCGCTTTAAGCCTTTGTTTTGCTGCATGTCGTCGTCCCAGAACCGCTGCACACTTCTGGGCGACATGCATTAAGTGTTTGTTATTTACGCAATTCCGGACAGAAAACCGCTGCGCAGTTTTCCTGGAATTGCTCTAATCTCGGCCGAATGCTGAGTCCCGAGGATATCTCATGGCCAAGGCTGATGCAGGCAAGAAGCGGGCATCGCTGAAAACCCGCCGGCCACCGGTCGGGGCGTCGCCCGGCACGCTTATCGCCGATCCGGCGGCGCGGCGCAGCGAGCTTCGGCTGACGCTGATCTCGCCGGAAAAGTACAAAACCATCGACAATGCCTCGATCGACGATCTCAACGCCCATTGCGGGAAATGGCCCGTCGTCTGGCTGGATTGCACCGGACTTGCCAATATCCCGCTGATCGAGGAGATCGGCCGCATCTTCAATTTGCACCCGCTGGCGCTGGAAGATGTCGTCAACACCGGACAGCGGCCCAAGGTGGATTTCTTCGAGGACCACGCCTTCGTCGTCATGCGCATGATCGACGATATCACCTCGCATCGTTACGAGCAGATGTCGCTGTTCTTCGGCGGGAATTTCGTCGTCACCTTCCAGGAGCGCGAGGGCGACCCGTTCGATCCGGTGCGCAAGCGCATTGCGGGTGCGATGCCCAACCGACTGCGCTCGCGCGGCGCCGACTATCTCGCCTATGCGCTGATCGATGCTATCGTCGACAGCTATTTTCCCCCGATCGAAGCGGCGAGCGAAGCGGTCGACGGCATCGAGGACGAGATGCTGAACAAACCGCACAAGCACCAGATGCAGCAGCTGCATGAACTCAGGCGCGACGCCAACGTGCTCAAAGGAGTGCTGTGGCCGATGCGCGACGCGCTGGCGACGCTGATACGCAACGACGTGGCTTTCGTGAAGGCGGAGACCAAGATCTTCTTCAACGACACGCTCGACCATTCGCTGCGGCTGATCGAACTGGTCGAGAACCAGCGCGACATGCTGACCGGCCTGATCGAAATGCATGTCTCGCTGACCCAGGCCCACACCAACGACGTCATCTCCTATCTGACGATCGTCTCGGTGATCTTCATGCCGCTGACCTTCCTGGTCGGCGTCTGGGGAATGAATTTCGATCCGGAAAGCTCGCCCTGGAACATGCCGGAGCTGAAAACCTATTACGGTTATCCGGCGGCAATTCTGTTCATGGCGCTTGTCGCTGCCGGACTGATCTTCTTCTTCAAATGGAAGAAGTGGCTATAGCCGCTGAACCCTTTGTTTTCATGGCAAGACCTGCGACAAGCCGGCTTGACATTTGGGCTGGTGTTTTTTCCGGAATTGCACTATATGCGCCGCAGCTTCGCGCCCCGACGCGTCGCTTGCACTGGCCCCTGCTGGACGACATCCCGGCTGTGGGCGTCCCGTTTCCTCCAACAGATAAGGAAAAGCACGATGTCGATTACTGCCGACCGCAAGAACGAATTGATGACCGAATTCGCAACCACCAAGGGCGACACCGGATCTCCGGAAGTCCAGGTTGCCATTCTTTCCGAGCGCATCAAGAACCTGACCGAGCACTTCAAGGACCACAAGAAGGATAACCATTCCCGCCGTGGCCTGCTTGCTCTGGTCTCCCAGCGCCGCAGCCTGCTTGACTACCTCAAGCGCAAGGATGACGCGCGCTATCAGACGCTGATCGACAAGCTCGGTCTCCGTCGCTGACGAATTGACCGGCGGGCCCTCCCCGGAGGGCCCGCCGGTCGCGCATTGGCGCATCGGTCGATACGGTGCGATAATGGCGGAGCGCGACGCGCTCTTGAAATTCGCATTCGCGCAGGACGCGTTCTGGAAACAGTGGTTTCCGGCGTCATGCGCAAGCCGGCCGATCGGTCGGCCAAACACGGTTCCGGACGCGCAGAGGGCCATTCGGAACCGCCCCATGGACGGTCATGGGGCAGGATTGCAGGATGCTCGCTTGGCTTATGAGCCGAACCTACGAGCCTCCCGTTGTCTTGCCCGTGGCTGCCCGAAAGAAGCCAGGAAAGGGAGAACCCGTGACCGTTAGGACGGCGCGGCCCTTTCCGCATATGAAGGACAAGACATGTTCAATCAACACAAAGTGGAAATCGAATGGGGCGGCCGTCCGCTCATCCTGGAAACCGGCAAGATCGCACGCCAGGCTGACGGCGCGGTGCTCGCCACCTATGGCGAGACGGTCGTTCTCGCCACCGTCGTTTCGATGAAGGAGCCGAAGCCCGGCCTCGATTTCTTCCCGCTTACCGTCAACTACCAGGAAAAGACCTATGCCGCCGGCAAGATCCCGGGCGGCTACTTCAAGCGTGAGGGCCGTCCGAGCGAAAAGGAAACGCTGGTTTCTCGCCTGATCGACCGCCCGATCCGCCCGCTTTTCGCCGACGGCTACAAGAACGACACCCAGATCGTCGTCACCGTCGTCCAGCATGATCTCGAGAACGATCCGGACATCCTGTCGATCGTCGCCACCTCCGCCGCGCTGACCCTTTCCGGCGTGCCCTTCATGGGCCCGATCGGCGGCGCCCGCGTCGGCTACATCAACGGCGAATATGTGCTCAACCCGCATATCGACGAAATGCAGGAATCCAAGCTCGACCTCGTCGTTGCCGGCACCGGCGACGCTGTGCTTATGGTCGAATCCGAGGCCAAGGAACTCTCCGAGGACCTGATGCTCGGCGCCGTCGTGTTCGGCCACAAGGGCTTCCAGCCTGTGATCGACGCGATCATCAAGCTGGCCGAGGTCGCCGCCAAGGAGCCGCGCGACTTCACCGCGCCGGATCATTCCGCGCTCGAAGCCGAGATGCTGAAGATCGTCGGCGACGAGCTTCGCGAAGCCTACAAGATCACCGACAAGCAGAAGCGCTATGCCGCCGTCGACGCCGTCAAGGCGAAGGTCAAGGCCGCGTTTGCGCCGGCCGAAGGCGAAGAGGCCAAACACACCTCAGAGCAGATCGGCTCGGTGTTCAAGGAGCTTCAGGCCAAGGTCGTGCGCTGGAATATCCTCGACACCGGCTCGCGCATTGATGGCCGTGATCTCAAGACCGTTCGCAAGATCGTTTCGGAAGTCGGCGTCCTGGCGCGCACCCATGGTTCGGCGCTGTTCACCCGCGGTGAGACCCAGGCGCTGGTCGTTGCCACGCTGGGCACCGGCGAGGACGAGCAGTATGTCGATTCGCTGACCGGCATGTACAAGGAGAAGTTCCTCCTTCACTACAACTTCCCGCCCTATTCCGTCGGCGAGACCGGCCGCATGGGTTCGCCGGGTCGCCGCGAAATCGGCCACGGCAAGCTCGCCTGGCGCGCCATCCGCCCGATGCTGCCGAGCGCGGACCAGTTCCCCTACACGCTGCGCGTCGTTTCGGAGATCACCGAGTCCAACGGCTCGTCCTCGATGGCGACCGTGTGCGGCACCTCGCTGGCGCTGATGGATGCCGGCGTGCCGCTGGCAAAGCCGGTCGCCGGCATCGCCATGGGCCTGATCAAGGAAGGCGAGCGCTTCGCGGTGCTCTCCGACATCCTCGGCGACGAGGACCACCTCGGCGACATGGACTTCAAGGTCGCCGGCACCGCCAATGGCGTCACCTCGCTGCAGATGGACATCAAGATCGATGGCATCACCGAGGAGATCATGGGCATCGCTCTGGCCCAGGCCAAGGATGGCCGCCTGCATATCCTCGGCGAGATGGCGCATGCGCTGTCCGGCGCCCGCGCCGAGCTCGGCGAATTCGCGCCGCGCATCGAGGTCATGCATATCCCGACCGACAAGATACGCGACGTCATCGGCTCCGGCGGCAAGGTGATCCGCGAGATCGTCGAGAAGACCGGCGCCAAGATCAACATCGAGGACGACGGCACGGTCAAGATCGCTTCGGCGAACGCCAAGGAGATCGAGGCGGCGAAGAAGTGGATCCACACCATTGTCGCCGAGCCGGAAGTCGGCGAGATCTACGAAGGCACCGTCGTCAAGACGGCCGACTTCGGCGCGTTCGTCAACTTCTTCGGCCCGCGCGACGGTCTCGTCCACATCTCGCAGCTCGCCAATGAGCGCGTCGCCAAGACCTCCGACGTCGTCAAGGAAGGCGACAAGGTCTGGGTCAAGCTGATGGGCTTCGACGAGCGCGGCAAGGTCCGCCTGTCGATGAAGGTCGTCGACCAGGCGACCGGCAAGGAAATCGTCCAGGAAAAGAAGAAGTCGGACGGCGAGGAAGACGCCGCCTGATCGGTTTTACCGTATAATCCAAGACGGGCGCGCCGCGAGGTCGCGCCCGTTTTGTTTCGGGGCAACTCCAGGAAAAGCGGGAACCGGTTCTCCGTCCGGAATTGCGTCCAAGCAAAAAGTTCTACGGAGCTAGGTGAATGGCCGCGGAGCCGCTTAAGACGTTGTTCTACCCGTTCGAGGCCGAAGCGCTGCCCCTGCCGCGAAAGGATGCCCGCGTCCTGTTTCTCGGCGCCGAGCCCGGCTTCCGCTTGCCCGCCGGCTTCGAGGCGGCGCTGCATCTCGTGCAGGGCTTTCGGCCACATTTTCGAACGCTGCAGGCGTCTGGCTATGCGGTCGCGCCGCGCGCCGAGGGTACCGGCTTCGAGCTGGCGCTGGTGCTTGCGGGCCGTCATCGTGGGCAAAATGAGTTGCGCATCGCCGACGCCATCGAACGCACCGTGCCGGGCGGGCTGATCGCGGTCGCGGGTGGCAAGGAGGACGGCATCGACAGCCTGCGCAAGCGGATCAACGCGCTGGCGTCGCTGGAAGGCCATCTGCCGAAGCACCACGGCGTCGCCTTCTGGTTCAGGCGAACCGGTACGGAGGCGGCCGCGACCCTGCGCGCCGGCAACCCCGACCTTGTCGTTGACGGCGGCTTCAAGACCGCGCCTGGCATGTTCTCTTTCGACCGTGTCGATGCGGGATCGAAATTGCTGGCCGCGCACCTGCCTGGCGATCTCAAGGGCAATGTCGCCGATTTCTGCGCCGGCTGGGGTTATTTGGCGGCCGAGGTGACAGAACGTTCGCCTGGCATCTCTGGTCTGGATCTCTATGAGGCGGACTTCGAGGCCCTGGAGGCTGCCAGGCTCAATGTTCATGCGGCAGCGGTCGAGCCCCGTTTCTTCTGGACCGATCTGCTCACCGAGACGGTCGAGCGGCGCTACGACGCGATCGTCATGAACCCGCCCTTCCACAGTGGGCGTGCGGCTGAATCCGGCATCGGCGCCGGCATGATCCGCGCCGCGTCGAAAGCCTTGAGGCCGGGCGGGCGCCTGTTCATGGTCGCCAACCGCCAGCTTCCTTACGAGCAGGTGCTTTCGGCGGCCTTTGCCAGCCATGCCGAGATTGCCCGCGACGGGATGTTCAAGGTGTTTTCGGCGCGCCGCTGAAGCAATTCCAGGGAAAGTGTGGAGCGGTTTTCCGTCCGGAATTGCGTCAGGAAAAGAGCTAGGTGCTTTATTGCACGCTGACGATGCGGGCGGGTTCGTGCGTGCCGAAGGCGGGCCGCGCTTCGCCAAGCTCGACCTTGAGCGGCGCCGGCCGGCCGAACAGATAGCCCTGCACGACCTCGCAGCCGGCCGCTCGGAGCAGGGTGGCCTGGTTCTCGGTCTCCACGCCTTCGGCGATGATGCCGACGCCCAGCGCCCGCGACAGGCCGACAATGGTCGAAACGATCGCGCCGGAGCTGGAGTCGGTGTCGATGCGGCTGACGAACGAACGGTCGATCTTCAGCTTGCCGAAGGAGAAATCGATCAGGTAGCTCAAATTGGAATAGCCCGTTCCGAAATCGTCGACGGCCACGGAGATGCCCATCTCGGCAAGCTGCTCTAGGATCGCCGCGGCGCGGTCGCGGTCCTGCATCATCGCGGTCTCGGTGACCTCGAGCTCCAGCCGCGACGGCTTGATGCCGGTCGATTCCATCACCTCCCGCACGATGCCGACGAAATCCCTGGTCATGAACTGGGCCGGCGAGATGTTGACGGCGACGAAGCAGTCCTCCGGCAGGTAGCGGGCGTCGCTGCAGGCCTTGCGCAGCACCCACTCGCCGATCGGATTGATCATGCCGGTTTCCTCGGCGATCGGAATGAATTCCATCGGCGGGATCATGCCGCGCTCCGGATGCTTCCAGCGGATCAGCGCCTCATAGCCGACGATGCGGCCGCTCGGCAGGTTGAGCTGCGGCTGATAGTGAAGGCTGAAGTCGCCGCGGTCGAAGGCGGTCTTCAACTCCGACTCGATCCACTGCCGGTAGTCCGCCACCCGGCCCATGTCGGCGTGGAAGACAGACCAGTTGCCGACGCCGCTGGCGCGCGCGTTCTGCAGCGCCAGGTTCGAGCGGCGCAGGATGAGCACTGGGTCGACGCCGTCCTTCGGCATCGCCACGATGCCGACCGACAGGCTGACCGACTGCAGATGGCTCTGCAGCTGATAGGGTTCCATCATCTCGTTGATGAGCTTCTCGATGAGCCGCTCGATCGAACCCCTGATGTCGCGATCCGGCAGCAGCACGCCGAATTCGCCGGCGCCGAGGCGTCCGATCACCGCGTTCTTCGGCATGTTGTCCTTCAGCCTGCTGGTGAAGGCGCGGATCAGTTCGTCGCCCTGGCTGTAGCCGATGGCGTCGTTGATCTGCTTGAAGCGGTCGATATCGATGTCGATGAGGAACACCGGCTCGCCGGTTCGGATCGTCCCGGAGGCGGCCTCGGCTATCTTGCCGACCATGGCCTGGCGCGACAAAAGGCCGGTCAGCTTGTCGAAATGGGTTTCCTTGAAGACATAGGCCGCCGATTCATCGACGCCCGCGAAGAACGACAGCGCGGCACCGCCGGCGGCCAAAGCGCAGAGCGCGGCGATGACGCCGGCCATCATTTCGGCCGGCATGCCGGCCATGCCGTCGCCGAAGCCGAACCGCAGGCCCCATAATCCAAGGATGAAACTGCCCATGCCCGAGCTGGCGATGGTGATCAGCCGGAACAGCGGAGTCCGTTTCGGATTGCTGACTGCAGGCATGCATTGTCCCTAGATTAGGGGACCTTATAGCGGATATCTCCTTAAAATGAGTTTCCGCCAATGCGTTCAATTTTACTGGAACGCTACTGTCGCCACTGCAAACTATTCGCGCGTGCCGTCGTTCTGCTTCAGTTCCTCCAGTGCCGGCATCGAAACGATGTGATAGCCGGAATCGACATAGTGGATTTCACCGGTGACGCCCGACGACAGGTCGGAGAGCAGGTAGAGCGCCGAGCCGCCGACTTCGTCGATGGTCACGGTGCGCCGCAAAGGCGAGTTGCGCTGCTGGTAGGAGAACATGTGGCGGGCATCGGACACGCCGGAGCCGGCCAGTGTCCGCACCGGCCCGGCCGAGATGCCGTTCACCCTGATACCGCGTGGGCCGTAGTCGTTGGCAAGGTAGCGCACGCTGGCCTCCAGCCCGGCCTTGGCGACGCCCATGACATTGTAGTTCGGCATCACCCTGACCGAGCCGGCATAGGTGAGCGTGATCATCGAGCCGCCATTGCCCATCAGCGCGGCGGCGTTGCGGGCGATCTCGGTGAAGGAATAGCAGGAGATCACCATTGTGCGCACGAAATTGTCGCGGCTGGTGTCGGCGTAAAGGCCCTTCAGCTCGTTCTTGTCGGAAAAACCGATGGCGTGCACCACGAAATCCAGCCCGCCCCAGGCCTTGCCGAGGGTCTCGAAGGTCGCGGTGACCGAGGCGCTGTCCTCGACATCGCAAGGCACGATCAGCGAGGCCCCTACCTTCTCGGCGAGCGGCTTGACCCGCCGCCCGAAGGCGTCGCCCTGGTAGGTGAAAGCGAGTTCCGCCCCGTGTTCCGACAGCTTCTTGGCGATGCCCCAGGCAATCGAATGGTCGTTGGCGACACCCATGACAAGCCCGCGCTTGCCCTTCATCAACCCTTCCATGCCTTGGCAATCCTTATGAAAAACGCTGGTCTTATGCGGAATAGCGCTGGAAAATCAGCGTTGCGTTGGTGCCGCCGAAACCGAATGAGTTGGACAGGACGGTGTCGATCCTCGCGTCGTCGATACGCTTGCGCACGATCGGCATCCCCTCGAATTCCGGATCGAGCTCCTCGATATGGGCGCTCTCGCCGATGAAACCGCCCTGCATCATCAGGATCGAATAGATCGATTCCTGCACGCCGGCCGCCCCCAGCGAATGGCCGGTGAGCGACTTGGTCGAGGTGATGTAAGGCATCTTGTCGCCGAACACCTCGCGAATGGCGCCCATTTCCTTGGAATCGCCGACCGGCGTCGAGGTGCCGTGGGTGTTGATGTAGTCGACCGGCGAAGACACCGTGGCAAGCGCCTGGCGCATGCAGCGCATGGCGCCTTCCCCCGAAGGGGCAACCATGTCGTAGCCGTCGGAAGTCGCGCCGTAGCCGACGATCTCGGCATAGATCTTGGCGCCGCGCGCCCTGGCATGTTCCAGCTCTTCCAGCACCAGCACGCCGGCGCCGCCGGCAATGACGAAGCCGTCGCGGTTGACGTCATAGGCGCGGGAAGCGGTCGATGCGTTGTCGTTGAACTTCGACGACATGGCGCCCATGGCGTCGAACAGGTCCGACATGGTCCAGTCGAGATCCTCATGGCCGCCGGCGAACATCACGTCCTGCTTGCCCCACTGGATCAGCTCATACGCATTGCCGATGCAGTGCGCCGAGGTCGAGCAGGCCGACGAGATCGAATAATTGACGCCGTGGATCTTGAACCATGTGGCCAGGGTGGCCGACGCCGTCGACGACATGGCCTTCGGCACGGCGAACGGGCCGATGCGCTTGGGGCTGTTGTTCTTGAGCGTGGTTTCGGCCGCTTCGACGATGGTGCGGGTCGACGGCCCGCCGGAACCCATCACGATGCCGGTCCGCTCATTGGTGACGTCGCCTTCGCTTAAGCCGGCATCAGCGATCGCCTGGTCCATGGCGACGTGGTTCCAGGCAGCGCCTTGGCTCAGGAAGCGCATGGCGCGGCGGTCGATCATCGGAGTGGGATCGAGCGTCGGCGCGCCCCAGACCTGGCAGCGGAAGCCGTGTTCGGCGAAGGAATTGGAAAAGCTGATGCCTGATTTGGCATCGTAAAGCGAGCTCTGCACCTCATTGGCATTGTTACCGATCGACGACACAATGCCGAGCCCTGTCACTACGACCCGTCTCATTCGCAACTCCTTCCCGCGTATTCGGGCGAAAGACCTAGCCGGTTTTCCCCTTGATCATACGCAAATAAACTGACGTGGCGTCCATTGGCTATGCGGGCGCCGTGGCGGAAAACGGTCAGGCGGCCGGCTGCTTGGACAGGCCGACCTTCAGATCCGTAGCCGCATATATGGGTTCGCCATCCGCCTTGAGCCAGCCATCGGCGATGCCGAGCACCAGGCGGCCGCGCATCACGCGCTTGAAGTCGATGCCATATTCGACCTTCTTCACCGACGGCGTCACCATGCCCTTGAACTTCACCTCGCCGGTCGAAAGCGCCATGCCCTTGCCCGGTTCGCCCAGCCAGCCGAGATAGAAGCCGGTCAACTGCCACATGGCGTCGAGGCCGAGGCAGCCCGGCATGATCGGGTTGCCGATGAAATGGCAGGCGAAGAACCACAGATCCGGCTTGATGTCGAACTCGGCCCGGATGAAGCCCTTGTCGAAAGCGCCGCCGGTCTCGCTGATCTCGGTTATGCGGTCGAACATCAGCATCGGTGGGTAGGGCAGCTGGGCATTGCCCGGCCCGAACAGGTCGCCGCGGGCGCAGGCGAGCAGTTCTTCGTAATCGTAGCTGGACTTTTGACCCGCCATCAAGTTTCTGTCCCCGTGTTCTTCGCGGGCGGCAGGGCGCCCTTGTCGTTGGTTTCCTAACACACTCTGTTTGCGGCCGGAAACCGGCGTTTGCGCTTAACCCGTGCGCCTGCCCGGGTCAATGCGCGCTATTGATCGCATTCGGACTACAGAATATATGTCGGCTGATGTCCGGTTTTGGCTTTTGACGTCTTTTTGCCATGCTGGACCTGTTGATGGGCTGGGCAACAAAGCTTCGACGTGAAGATGGATTCGGGCTATCGGAAGGAAAATGTCGCTGTGGACAAGCGGGTTCGCGAAGCCGGCCTGAGGCCGACGCGTCAGCGCATTGCGCTGGCCGACCTGCTGTTCGCCAAGGGCGACCGCCACCTTTCCGCCGAGGAACTGCACGAAGAGGCGATTGCCGCCGGCGTGCCGGTTTCACTGGCGACGGTTTACAACGCGCTCCACCAATTCACCCAGGCCGGCCTGTTGCGCATCCTGGCGGTCGAAGGCTCGAAAACCTATTTCGACACCAACACCTCCGACCATCATCACTTCTACGTCGAGGGCGAGAACCGGATTTTCGACATCGAGAGCGGACCGGTCACCGTCTCCAACCTGCCGGCGCCGCCGGAAGGCATGGAGATCGCCAATGTCGACATCGTGGTGAGACTGCGTCCCAAACGCTGCGATTGATCCCGTGGCGATGCGGCCCGTCGACCTGATTGTCCGGTTTGAATGGGTCGCCGTCGCCGCGTTGGCTATCGTTTGCTACGCAATGTCCGGCTTTTCCTGGTGGCTGTTTGCGCTGCTCATCCTTGCGCCGGACCTGTCGATGCTGGGCTACCTCGCCGGGCCAAGCGTCGGCGCCGTCATCTACAACGCCTTGCATATCCTGATTGCCCCGCTCGCCCTTCTGCTTGCGGGCGCGTTGCTCGCCGGCCCGATCACGACCGCCGTGGCGCTCATCTGGATCGCGCACGTCGCCATCGACCGTGCCCTCGGCTACGGCCTCAAGCTGCCTACCGGTTTTCAGGATACGCATCTCGGCCGCATCGGCCGCGAGCGCCCTGGCGCGGCCCAATAGGGGAGTGCCGAGATTCAGGTCAGGCCGAGCCGAGAACGGTGGGCTCCGAGAACCGGAGCGGAGCGTACTAAAAGTACGTGAGCACCGGAAGCGCAGGAGACCGCCGTTCGCAGGCCGGCATCACCTGAATATCGGCACGCCCTAGTTCTTGACCTTCTCGCCCGGATAAGCGCCCCACACCTGCGACTGGGCCATCCAGCCGGTATGGCCGTCGAAGGTCATCTCGCACCATTGGCCGTCGCATTTCTTGATCGAGCCGATCACGCCCGGCTCGATGATGGCGACGACACCGGCATCCTTGTCGGGCTCGTTGAGCAGGTTGATTCGCCCGCCCTTGCCGCGCTGCCAGGGCGCGACGATGGCGGTGCGGCGGCCCGAGAGCAGCGACTGGTTGATCCAGCCTTCCGAGCCGTCGGCATCGCGCACGCGGCGCCAGGTGTCGAATTCCTGGATGACTTCCATCGGCAGGCCGGCCTTCAGATACATCCAGTTGACGGAATAATTGGCGCCGGGCCCGACGCGCGAGTTGACGCGGGCCGGCTTCAGGCTGACGAAGCGCGGCAGCGGCAGGCCGCTTGGGCCGAGCGTTATGGTCTGCGCGGGAGCGGCGGCACTCTGGGCGAACGCCTGCGGCGCGCAAAGCAGGGCGCCAAGAAGGGCTGCGCTGAAGGCCAGGCGAAGCGACGCGAAACCAGACACTTTCGTTCCTTTCGGCGCCGGCCCGTCGGGACGGGCGCCCCTTTTTCTTTGTCTTCGGCGGCACCGCTTGTTACAGGAGTGGGCTGGTGCCGCGATTGGCTGCAAGTTTCGCCGGTCTTGGTTAAAGAGGTCTCAACGAGATCGGTTTCGAGGAAGCTTCGGGGATAAAATGGCAGGCAAAAAACGGCCCCTCGTCGTCATCACGCGCAAGCTGCCCGACCCGGTCGAAACGCGCATGCGCGAGCTGTTCGACGCGCGCTTGAATGTCGAGGACCGGCCGATGACGCAGCCGGAGCTGGTCGCGGCGGTCAAGGAAGCCGATGTGCTGGTCCCCACCATCACCGACCATATCGATGCCGCGCTGATCGCCCAGGCCGGCGAAAACCTCAAGCTGATCGCGAATTTCGGCAATGGCGTCGACAAGATCGACGTCGCGGCGGCGGCCAAGAAAGGCATCACCGTCACCAACACGCCGAACGTGCTGACCGAAGACACCGCCGACATGACCATGGCCCTGATGCTCGCCGTGCCACGCAGGCTGGCCGAGGGCGCCAATGTACTGACCGGCGAGAAGAAATGGGCCGGCTGGTCGCCGACCTGGATGCTCGGCCGGCGCATCTGGGGCAAACGTCTCGGCATCGTCGGCATGGGCCGCATCGGTACGGCCGTCGCCAGGCGGGCCAAGGCCTTCGGCCTCTCGATCCACTACCACAACCGGCACCGCGTGCTGCCGGCGGTCGAGGAGGAACTGGAGGCGACCTACTGGGAAAGCCTCGACCAGATGCTGGCCCGCATGGACATCATCTCCGTCAATTGCCCGTCTACGCCGGCGACGTTCCACCTGCTGTCGGGTCGTCGCCTCGCGCTGATGCAGCCTTCGGCCTACCTCGTCAACACCGCGCGCGGCGATATCATCGACGAGGAATCGCTGGTCAAGCTCATCCATGACGGCAAGATCGCCGGTGCCGGCCTCGACGTCTACGAGCACGAGCCGGCGCTGAACACCAAGCTCATGAAGCTTGCCGCCAAGGGCAAGGTGGTGCTTTTGCCGCACATGGGCTCGGCCACGCTCGAGGGCCGCATCGACATGGGCGAGAAGGTGATCATCAACATCCGCGCCTTCTTCGACGGCCACCGTCCGCCGGATCGTGTCCTGCCGCTGAGGACCTGAAAAGGTTTAAACGGCGGTCACTGCGCCGTCCGAAGCGACCGTGACGGTGGCTCCGCGGTAGCTGTCGAACGTGCCGCGTTCGAGGCGCACCGCCATCGGCGTTGCCCAGCCCATTTCCCGGGCGACGATCAGGCCGAGCAGCAGGATGGCGTCCGGCTCCTGCAGCACCAGGGCGGCCGGCGCTCGGCCGTTGTGGACGAGCTCCATCAGCACCGCCGAAGCGGATGACGAGCCGATCGTGCCCGGCAGGAACAGCACCCGGCCGGCAATGACTTCGCCATGCTGCGGGTGGCGGACATCGGCGATGCGGCCTGTCTTCGGATCGACGCCGCCCCAAAAGCTGATCGGCGCCGTCAGCACCAGCGCGTCGCCTTCGCCCGCCTTGCCCGGTACGAGGATTTCGGCTGCTGTGCTCATGCGGCGATCTCCGTGAAGACCGGCTTGCCCAGGACCGCGCTTTCGACGCAGTCGGCAAGCGAGGCGTAGAGCACCGCGTAGCCGGTGTTGCCCGGCGCGTAATGCGCGAACTTGCCCGAATTGGTCATCAAAACGCCGTTGCCGAGCTCCGGCATGATCGGCGTCACCACCACGCAGGTGTCGGCGACGATGACGACGCCGCTGGCTTCAAGCTGCTTCCGCCAGCCATTCTGCTCCAGCAGGGCAAGCGCATGGCGGCCGGTGCAGGCATAGATCGGCACGGCAAGCTTGCGTCCTGCGATCAGTCGCTCCAGGCTGTCGAACTCGGCGTGCGACAGATGCGGGCTGCCGATCGCCACCGCGTCGATGGTTTTTGGCGCTGCCACGGTCGACAGGCCGGCGCGCGCCTGCGCCACCATGTCGGGCGTCACGCGGATCACCGCTTCCGGTTCCGGCCCGGCCAGGATGGTTTCGACGTCGGGTGCCTCGGGCGTCACGCCGGCAATGTGGAACAGGCCGACCGCGCCGGACGAGGCTGCCGCCGCGCCGAAGGCCTTCAACGCGTCCTCGTCGGGATGACCGGTCACGCCTCTGACGACACCGATCGCATTGCCCACTTCGCGGCCATAGAGGCTGCCCAGCACCGGCCATGCGATCTCCGAGGCGAGGAAGGATGGCGACAGGCTCGAGACATCGAAGACAAGCCGCGCCCGGCGGTTATCAGGCCGGTGCAGGCCATAATCCGGCGCGCGGCCGACAATGGCGCAGGCGATATCCAGAAAATCGCCGTAGCGGTTGGTGCGCGCGCCCAGCACCGAATTGCAGAAGACGACCGCGTTGGACTCACCCCAGGCGACGTCGCTGCCGAGCGCGGGCCTGTGTCCGGCCTGGTAGGGGGCGCAGGTCCAGCTCTGCTCGCAGCCGAGCTTGCGATAGGCCTCCATCATCCGCCGCGCCATGCCACGCCGCGGCTCTTCGAGGCGGATGCGCGAGCAACCCATCAGGTCGAGCGCCCCGACATTGAGCGTCGAGCGTACCGCGACCTTCGCGCCGCCTTCGACCAGCCGCTCGGCGAACAAGGTACCGGAATCGCCGTGGTAAAGCGCCCCGTCGATATGGGTGGAAGCGATCGGGATGAGCCGCGGCGCGCCGAGCAGGCGGGCGCTTTCGGCGACGATGCGCATCGCAATTGCCGCGCCATCCTGGCCGGCGGCGATCGCCTGTTCTTGCGGGCTAAGTGCGAGGCTCAAGACAGCACCTTGCGCATGGTGACGGAGGTTGGCCTGTCATAGCCCGCATGCGCCGTGCGCGCGGTCTCGCCAAAGCCGAGCCGGGCGAAGGCCGCATGGTTTGCGGTCAATTCGATACGGGTCTGAAGCTCGATCGCGTCCTTGCCGCGCTTGCGGGCAAGATCCTCGACCGCCCGCATCAGCCGGGTTCCGATGCCTTGGCCCTGAAGCCGTGGCTCGACGGCGAGCTTGCCGACATAGAAATCTTGCGGCCGTTCCAGCGCGAAGACGCACCCGAGGATGCGGCCGTTCTCGACGGCCAGGAACCCCGTCTCCCGCTTCGCCTTCTCGCCAAGCGCCTTGGCGGTCAAAAGATACGCCGATGACGGCGGGTCGATGACGCCGTCCATATAGGCAAAAGCGCGCCGGATCAGCGCGAGCAAGTCGCCCCATTGGTCGAAATCCGCGGCAAGGCGAATTATGGAGATGCCGACGATCTGGTCCATGCTTACGCGGCCTTGTAGCGGATGGTGTCGAAGCGGGCCGTGAGGCCGTCATAGAGCAGCAGCCGGCCGATGAGCGGCTCGCCTATGCCGGTGATCAGCTTGATCGCCTCCATCGCCTCCAGCGTGCCGATGACGCCCGTCAGCGCGCCGACGATGCCGGCGACGGCGCAGGATGGCACCAGTCCTTCGGGCGGCGCTTCCGGGAACAGGTCGCGATAGCTCGGATTGCGCTTGCCGTCGGCGCCGGCCTCGAACGGCTTCAGCACCGTCACCGAGCCGTCGAAGCGGCCGACGGCCGCGGTGACGAGGGGCTTCTTCTCGCTGGCGCAGGCATCGGCGACCGCGTAGCGCGTTTCGAAATTGTCGGAGCCGTCGACGACGACATCGTAGCGGGCGACGAGAGCAGGGGCATTCTCCTCCGTCAGCCTCAGGCGATGCGATTCCACCGTGACGTTGGGGTTGATGCGCATGATCGCTTCCCGCGCGCTGTCGGTCTTGGCCATGCCGATCATGTCGCTTCCATGGATCACCTGCCGTTGCAGGTTGGACAAGGAGACCGTGTCGTCATCGACGATGCCGAGCGTGCCGACACCGGCGGCGGCAAGATATTCGAGCACCGGCGCGCCGAGCCCGCCGGCGCCGATCACCAGCACCCGGGCCCGTTTCAGCTTCTGCTGGCCGGGGCCGCCGATCTCGGGCAGCACGATGTGGCGGGCGTAGCGTTCGAGCTCTTCGTCGGTCAGCGCGGCATTGGTCATCGTCGAACCATATCGCCGGCGCAGAGCCTTGTCATGTACGGGCAAGGCGAAGCCTTGTCCCGCAGCGCAAGCCGAAGCCGGGTTCTTCAAGAGATCACCCGGTCACGCCGACGCTGCCGTGATCGACCGTCAGGAACTGCGCTCTGCCCTCAAGGCTGGAAAACAGAGCGGCATCCGTGCCTGTCATGAAGGTCTGGCAATTCAACTCCTCCAGGATGGAGAACAGCGCCGCGCGCCGGCCCGCGTCGAGATGCGCGGCGATCTCGTCCAGGAGAAGGATTGGCGTCAAGCCTGACATCTCGCCGGTCAGCCTGGCATGCGACAGCACGATGCCGACCAGCAGCGCCTTCTGCTCGCCGGTCGAACAGAGCTCTGCCGGCATCGATTTCGGCCGATGCCGGACCACGAGATCGGAACGATGCGGGCCGTCCAGCGTGCGGCCGGCGGCGCGGTCGCGCTCCCGGCCATTGGCAAGCGCGCGGCGGAAGTGCTCCTCGACATCGACGGCCGGCGCGACGGCGACCTCGCTCTCCAGATCACCGGCAAGGCTGATGTCGGCCTGTGGAAACGGCCCGCTGCCAGGCAACCTGTCGATCATGGCGGCAAGCAGACGCACCAGCTCGGCCCGCGCCGCGGCGATCGCCACCCCCGTCTCGGCCATCTGCGTCTCGATCGCGTCGAACCAGGCACCATCGCGGGAACCTTCGGTAAGCAAGCGGTTACGGCTGCGCATGGCCTTTTCATAGTCGAGCGCGCGCTGGCCGTGGCCTGGGTCGATCGCCAGCACCAACCGGTCGAGGAAGCGGCGGCGGTCCGCCGCCGGTCCAGGGAACAGCCCGTCCATCGCCGGCGTCAGCCACACGACCCGCAGCCATTCCAGCATATCCTCGGCCGATCGCGCCGGCGCGCCATTGATCCGCACCTTCCTGCCGCCTTCACCGGCGGCGTCGCCGCCGGAAATTCCGGTGCCGATCTCCACCTGTCCCTCGGGTCCCTCGATGCGAGCATGCAAGGCGAAGCCGCCGTCGCCGCCTTCGCGCGCCACATCGCCATAGGGCGCGCGACGCAGGCCGCGGCCCGGCGTCAGGAACGAGATCGCTTCCAGGAGATTGGTCTTGCCGGCGCCATTGTCGCCCGACAGCACCACCGCGCCGGGCGCAAGTTCAAGCGAGAGCGCTGCGTAGTTACGGAAATTTGTAAGTGATAGCTTACTTAAATAGCTCTGTTGCCGAAGCTGTTTCGCATCCGCGGTCACGACGACATATATGTCCGTGCCGAACCTAGACCCGCATCGGCATCAGCACGTAGAGCGCCGTTTCGTCGGCCATGTCGTGGATCAGCGTCGGCGAACCGGCATCGGCCAGCATGAACTTGGCTTCCGAGCCGGTGAGCTGGGCCGCGACGTCGAGCAGGTATTTAGCGTTGAAGCCGATCTCGATCGGGTCCGACGAATAGTCGGCCGCCAGTTCCTCGGTGGCGCTGCCCGAATCCGGATTGTTGACCGCGAGCGTCACCTGGCCCTCGTTGATCGAAAGCTTCACCGCCCGGCCGCGTTCGGAGGAAATGGTCGAAACGCGGTCTACCGCCGCGGCGAAGCTCTGCCGGTCGATGATCAGCTTCTTGTCGTTGCCGGTCGGAATGACTCGCTGATAGTCGGGGAAGGTGCCGTCGATCAGCTTCGAGGTCAAAACGACGCTGCCGATGGTGAAGCGGATCTTGGTGTCCGACAGCTCCGTGGTCACAGCCACGTCGGGGTCGTCGACCAGCTTCTGCAGCTCGCTCACCGTCTTGCGCGGAATGATGATGCCGGGCATGCCTTCGGAGCCTGCGGGCGCGTCGATCTCGGCCCGCGCCAGGCGATGCCCATCGGTCGCCACCGAGCGCAGTTTCAATTTGCCGCCCACCTCATGCGTGTGCAGGAAGATGCCGTTGAGATAATAGCGCGTCTCTTCGGTGGAGATGGCGAATTGGGTCTTGTCGATCAGGCCCTTGAGCGCCGCCGATTCCAGCCGGAAGATATGCGAGAATGAACCGGCCGAAAGCTCCGGGAAATCGGATTGCGGCAGGCACTGCAGACGGAAGCTCGAACGACCGGAGGTGACGGTCATCGCGTTGCCGTCCTCGTCCGTCTTCAGCATCACCTCGGCGCCGTCGGAAAGCTTGCGCACGATGTCGTAGAGCAGATGCGCCGGCACCGTCGTTGCGCCGCCGCGCTCGACCTTGGCGGGCGTCGCTTCCGTCACCTCAAGGTCGAGGTCGGTGGCCTTCATCTCGAGGCTGGCGCCCTCGGCGCTGAGCAGCACGTTGGACAGGATCGGTATGGTGTTGCGCCGCTCGACCACGCGGTGGACGTGGTTGAGGGACTTCAAGAGATTTGACCGTTCCAGGATAACACGCATGACGAAACAGGCTCGCTTCAATGAATGAACGGGTCACCGGCAGGCGGCATCCCGCGAAAGCCCTGAAAGGCTTTCAGAATCTGTGTAAGCTGACAGTAAAAAGCCTGCGAACGCAAGCCCGCGGCACCGGTTCCGGCCGGCAGCGCGGGCTTTCTGGGGATAAAGCCGGCGAAGCGCGTCGCCGATTATTTCTGAGCCCCTTCAGGCCTGGTCGTTGATCAGCCTTCTGAGCAGTTCGAGTTCCTGCGCCAACGTGTTGTCCCCGCCCGAAAGGTCCTCGATCTTGCGCACGGCATGCAGCACGGTCGTGTGGTCGCGGCCGCCGAAGCGGCGCCCGATCTCCGGCAATGAGCGCGGCGTCATCACTTTCGACAGATACATCGCCACCTGCCTCGGCTTGACGATGGTGCGCGTGCGCCGGCTGGACAGAAGCTCCGTCTTCGACACGTTGTAGTGGCGCGCCACGATGCGCTGGATGTCCTCGATGCGCACCCGCTTCGGCTCGCCGGAGCGGTAGATGTGGCCGAGAATCTCGTCGATGCGGTCGATGGTGATCTGCGGCTCGAAGGACTGGCGGAACAGAAGCTGGTTGAAGGCGCCTTCGAGCTCGCGCCCGCTGCCGGTCACCGTGCGCGCGACATGCTCCAGGATCTCGTCCGAGATGTCGAGCGAGGTGTCGTCGGTCTTGGTGGTGGCGCGGCGCAGTTTCAGCATGCCGAGCCGCATCGCGAAATCCGGCGCCGACATTTCCAGCGCCACGCCGCCATTGAGGCGCGAACGCACGCGCGGCTCCAGCGATTCCAGTTCCGAGGGCGGCCGGTCGGCCGCGACCACCACCTGCTTGGCGCTGTCGAGCAGCATGTTGATGAGGTGGCAGAATTCGTGCTGGATCGACTTGCCCTGCAGGAACTGCATGTCGTCGATGATCAAGAGATCGATGTCGCGCAGTTGCTCCTTCAGGGTCAGCGCGTTGTTGTCGCGGATCGCGGTGGCGAAGCGCCACATGAAATATTCCGCCGTCAGATAGACGACGCGCGACTTCGGGTTGTGCCGCAGCGATTCAGCGGCGATCGCTTGCAGGAGGTGCGTCTTGCCGAGCCCGACGGTCGCATGCAGGAAAAGCGGGTTGAAGCGCACCGCGCTCGACTGCGATTCCGCCACCGCCCTGGCCGCGGCGAAGGCCACCCTGTTCGACGGCCCTTCGATGAAGGAGGCAAACGTGTAACGCGGGTCAAGCGGCGACCCCAGCACATTGTGGCGGAACTCCGGTTCCGCGGACGCGCCCTGGCGGGGCGCCGGCGCCCGTTGTTCCACGCGCCCGGCGCTCGCGGTGCCGTTGGCGAGCGCGGTATGCGTTTGCTTGGTCATCTTGCGCGCCGGCGCGATTTCCGGCTCGACAGGGTTGCGCCCCTGCCGCGTCGCGGTGCGCACGACGATCTCGATCTTGAGGATGTCCGGATCCTCATGCCGCCACAGCTCCGCGATAAGCTCGAGATAATGGCCGTTGATCCAGGACCTCAGGAAGGCCGTAGGCACCGAGATGCGGATAATGCCGCGGGAGGCCTCGGCGACCTTCATGCGACCGAACCAGCTCGAATAGACCTCGGCCCCAAGACGCGCCTTCAGCTGGGTCTTGACCCGTTCGAACTTCTGTTCCGCGTCGCTGGATGCCGCCACGTCGCCTCCTCCGACAAAAGTTGCTGGAAATGGAAGCTCGCCCGCTAGCTCCCTCTCGATGCCGCTTTGCATGATCAAAGTTCCTTGTCTTCTCGTACCCTTTTCCACCGGGGATGCGCCTCCTGCATCCTTGGTCCGGCGACCTCATTTCGCCGCGATGCCGCTGCCGCCGCAGGCAACGATCGTCGCAACTCGCGCAAGGAACCAGCTGCCGGCTCCGCACGCCGGCCTCCGACAACGACAAGGCAATACATCACCCTCCGGCGAAAACGCCGGCGAGACATCGACTGCCATGTACAATTACGCCAGTCCCCTACCCGCACCGAAGAGACAAACCAAGCCGCACGCGGAATTGCTCCACGTCATGAATTCTGCCATTTTGTGCTGGCCGATTCAGGCTGGGTCAGGGGCTACAGCCCGTCCCTTCGATGGATGGACATTACCGAAATCGCTGTGGATAGGGCAAGGCCACATCTAACGGTTTTTTAACGAATCTGGTTACCAGACGGGGCTTGAAATCGGGTGCTGCGACGGCACATTTTGACAAAGCCATTGTGATTCAAACCCTTTTCCGGCGAATATGAAAAAGGCCGCCCGAAACGAAATATTCTGAAATAATTCTCTTGACAGCTACTTCTCCCCCGCCGCTCGATCTTGAGTTGAACAAGCTGTGGATGACCGGCTGTAAGCCTTTGAAAAAACTACAGATTTTTTGCCAGGCAAATTTGGGCAGTTGCCGCGGGGAGGGCGTGCCGGTATCAGCGGCGTTGAATATGCCGGCAAAACATTACTGGCATTGGAATCGCGTCGCAAGCGTTGCTTGCGAGCAATTTTTTTAAGTACTTGCCGGCAAACGAAAAAACCCGGCCTGTGCGACCGGGTTCAACATCGATTGATTAAGGATTAAGTCGGTCAGGCCGACAGCGTCTTGACCCGCTGGGCAAGCCGCGAAACCTTGCGGGAAGCTGTGTTCTTATGGACGACGCCCTTGGTGGCGGCGCGCATCAATTCCGGCTCCGCCGCCTTGAAGGCTGCCACCGCCGCGGCCTTGTCGCCGGCGGCCAGCGCCTCTTCGACCTGGCGCACATAGGTGCGGACACGCGAGCGACGGTTCTTGTTGACCGCCGCGCGGCGGGCGATCTTGCGCGTTGCCTTTTTGGCCGAAGACGTATTGGCCATGATGCCTCTCTTCCGATCTGGTGGGCGCCAGCGGGGTGCCGCAGGGCGCAAAAAACAAACGGGCAGCCACAGGGCCGCCTCGGTTGGTGCGGCTTATAGTTCAGCTTTTCCGGCGCGTCAACGCCACTTGGCGGTCTTTTTGGAGACTGAAAGCGCATCACGCCATGACCCGACTTCAGTCATTCGGCAACGTGCCCTAGCGGTTGGTGAAATTCGGCTTCCGCTTCTCGACGAAGGCGGCCATGCCCTCCTTCTGATCATCGAGCGCGAACAGCGAATGGAACAGGCGCCGCTCGAAGCGCAGCCCTTCGGCAAGTGTCGTCTCGTAGGCGCGGTTGACGGCCTCCTTGGTCATCATGACCGACGGCAGCGAGAACTCGGCGATCTTGGCCGCCGCCTTCAGCGCCTCGTCGAGCAGTTCGGCGACCGGCACCACGCGCGATACCAGCCCGCTGCGCTCGGCTTCGGCCGCGTCCATCATCCGCCCGGTCAGGCACATGTCCATCGCCTTCGACTTGCCGACGAAGCGGGTCAGCCGCTGCGATCCGCCCATGCCCGGCATGACGCCGAGCGTGATTTCGGGCTGGCCGAACTTGGCGTTGTCGCCGGCGATGATGAAGTCGCACATCATGGCCAATTCGCAGCCGCCGCCGAGCGCATAGCCCGCAACCGCCGCGATGATTGGCTTGCGCGTGCGCGTGAATTCCTCCCAGCCGACGAAGAAGTCCTGCGTGTAGGCGTCGGCGAAGGATATCGCCTGCATTTCCTTGATGTCGGCGCCGGCGGCAAACGCCTTTTCCGAGCCGGTAAGCACCATCGCGCCGATCCCGGGATCGGCATTGAACGCGCTCGCCGCCGCCACGACCTCTGCAAGGACTTGCGAATTCAGCGCATTGAGCGCCTTGGACCGGTTCAGCGTGATCAGCCCGACCTTGCCGCGTGTCTCGACGATAATGGTTTCATAGGCCATGGTTCGCTTCCTTCCGCGGCAGTGGGATGATCGATACCGTTCCTAGCTCACCGCTGACAGGTCCGGCAATAGAAGGTCGAGCGGCCGCTTTGCACGATGCGCTCGATGTGGCCGCGGCAGCCTGGCTTCGGACATGGCTCGCCCTCGCGATCGTAGACCGCGAAGGAATGCTGGAAATAGCCGAGCGATCCGTCGGCCTGGACATAGTCGCGCAGCGAGGAGCCGCCGGCGGCGATCGCGTCGGCGATGACCGAGCGGATCGCCTCGGCAAGGCGCGCGCTTTGCTCTTTCGCCTTCTTGGCCGACCCGGCGATGGTGCCGGCTTCGCGCAGCGGCGAGAGGCCGGCGCGCCACAAGGCCTCCGCCACATATATATTGCCGAGTCCGGCGATCAGACGCTGATCGAGCAGTGCCGTCTTGAGCGGCGATCTGCGATCCTTCAGCAGCGAGGCGAGCAGGGGACCGTCGAGCGCGTTGCCGGTCGGCTCGATGCCGAGCCCAGCCAGCATCGGATGCGTGTCCGGCGCCCCTTCGGCAAACAGCATGAATCCGAAGCGGCGCGGGTCGTTGAAGACGACGCGGGAGCGCTCGTGCTTCGGCGAGACGACATCGAACACGACATGGTCGTGCGCGGCGCTTTTCGAGCGCTCGTGGTGGAAGGCGCCGGGGATGTCGCTGCCCGCGGCGGCTTCGACGCGGAACGATCCCGACATGCCGAGATGACAGATCAGAACCGGGCCGTTCTCGATATGCATCGTCAGGTATTTGGCGCGCCGGCCAAGCGCCGTCACGGTCTTGCCGGTAAGCCGCTCCGAAAAGCGTTCGGGAAAAGGAAAGCGAAGGTCGGGCCTGCGCGCCTCGACCTTGACGAGCCGCGCCCCTTCCAAGACCGGCTGCAGCCCGCGCCGGACGGTTTCGACTTCGGGCAGCTCAGGCATGGCCGCCTATCGTTGCGAGGAAGGATGTTCCGTGGCGACCGGCCGCCAGGCCGAGGTGGTCCGCGACGGTTTCGCCTATATCGGCGAAGGTCGGCCTGAGCCCGATGTCGCCGCCCGTCAGCCCTGGCCCCGTGCCGATCACCGGAACGCGTTCGCGCGTATGGTCGGTGCCGCGCCAGGTCGGATCGTTGCCATGGTCGGCGGTGAGGATCAGGAGGTCGCCCGGCCCGATCCGCGACAGCGCCTCCGGCAGCCGACGGTCGAACGCCTCGAGCGCGCCGGCATAGCCGGCGACGTCGCGCCGGTGACCGAACTCGGTGTCGAAATCGACGAAATTGGCAAAGACCAGGTCGCCGTCGCCAGCGTCGTCCATCGCGCCGAGCGCCTTGTCGAACATCGCCATGTTGCCGCCGGCCTTGCGCACTTCCGAAATGCCGCGATGGGCGAAGATGTCGCCGATCTTGCCGACGGCGATGACCTTGCTGCCGCGCCCGGTCAGCCGGTCGAGCAGGGTCGGCTCCGGCGGCGGCACCGCATAGTCGCGGCGGTTGTGGGTGCGCTGGAAGGTGACGGGCGTCTCGCCCACGAAAGGTCGCGCGATCACGCGCCCGATCTTGAGCGGATCCACCAGCCGACGCACCGTGAGGCAAAGCTCATAAAGCCGCTCCAGGCCGAAATACGTTTCATGCGCGGCGATCTGCAGCACGGAATCGACCGACGTGTAGCAGATCGGTTTGCCGGTGCGGATATGCTCTTCGCCGAGCCGTTCGATGATCTCGGTTCCGGGTGCATGGCAATTGCCGAGGATTCCCGGCACCTTGCCTTCGCGGATGATCGCTTCGGTCAGTTCGGCCGGGAAGGCAGGCACGGTGTCGGGGAAATAGCCCCAGTCGAAGCGCACCGGCAGGCCGGCGATTTCCCAGTGGCCGGAGGGCGTATCCTTGCCGCTCGACACTTCCTGGGCGGCCCCGTGGAAGGACGAGGCAAGCAACGGCGTATCGACGTCGAACGTGAGCCCGGTCGCCGTCTGCGCCGCTCGGCCAAGACCGAGCGACATCATGTTGGGCACGGCCAGCGGCCCGTTGCGCAAATCTTCCCGATCGGCGCGACCGTCGGCGCAGGTCTGAAAAATATGTCCGAACGTGTCGGCTCCGGCATCGCCATAGCGTTCTGCGTCGGCCGCGCCGCCGATGCCGAAAGAATCGAGAACGAACAGGAACGCGCGCGCCATGGGTATCTTTGTTGTCAGTCCTGGCTGCCAGACATAAGGTTCCCCGGCGGCCTTGGCAAATCGGAAACCAAACCGCAACGGCTTGGCGCCATAGTTGCGGCGAGACGCGGATGCGGCGGGAGCGAAGCAGGTATGGCAAGGCGCGGCAGAACCGCGGCAAGGCAGGCCGTGAAAATGTGCGCGGCCGCTCTCGCGGCGTTCGCCGCCGCCGCCGGGCCGGCACGCGCCGACTGGCGTGACGACATCGGCACGTTCCGCATCGGCGTCGTTGCCGAACCGGGCGGCGGCAACACCGTCCCCGGGCTCGCGCGCCTGACCGACGCCTATGCCAATGCGCTCGGCATGAAGGTCGAGTTCGTCGTTGCGCGCGACTATGCGGCGCTGATCGAGGCGCAGGCGAGCGGGCGCGTGCAATATGCGGTCTATTCGGCTCTTGCCTATGCCACGGCCTCGGAGCGCTGCGGCTGCGTCGAACCGCTGGTGGCGCCGGTCGATGCCGACGGCGCCGTCGGCATCCGTTCCGTCCTGGTGACGCGCGACGGCAGGCTTCCGGACCTTGCGGCGATCGCTTCGCACCGGATCGCGATTGCGCCGGTCGAGAATGTCGGCGGCGCGCTGCTGCCGATGGCGGCGCTGTCGGCCGAAGGCGTCAAGATCGCGCGGGATTCGCCCTTCCTGGCGCGCGCGGCTTCGGCCACCGCGGCCGAAACGATGCTGAGCGGCGGCGAAGCGGACGCGCTGTTCGGCTGGGAACCGGCCGATGCCGATGGCCGGTCCGCCCGTTCCGAGGGCACCGTCGCGCGGCTGGAGGCTGCCGGCATCCCCGAGACGTCGCTTCGGGTGTTGTGGACCTCGGGCCTGTTGCGCTATGGCCCGCACGCCGTCCGCAGCGATCTCGATCCGGAGGCAAAGCGGCGACTGACGGTCTTCCTGACCAATCTCAGGTCCCAGACGCCCGATGTGTACGATCTGCTGGAGGGCGCGCATTCCGGGGGCTTCAGGCCGGCCGCGCGGAAGGACTATGCGATGGCCGTGGCGATCGTGCGGCAGGAAACGGCAGGGCAGGAATAGCGTGTCAGCAGTCGCTGCAGGGAATCGTCGGACTCCGGCGCGGCCTTAGATAATAGGTTTCGCTCATCGATATGTTGTTGAAGGCGGAGGTCAGCCCGGGCGTCTGCGAATTGCTGGCGGACCAGGTGATGATCGGCTTGTAGCCGAGGTCGCTCTCCACGCGGACCAGGAAGGTGTTGCGGATTATCAGCGTCGCCGGCACCGTGGTGGTCGCGTTGACGGCCGCATCGGCGCTGTAGGTGGTGCCCACCACCTTGCGCGACCATGCAACCTGCACCCTCGGTGATGCTTCGTCCGTGATCTGTATGCCTGTGATGATGATCGTCGGCAATGAACGGTTGTAAGGCTGCAGCGTCGATGTGCCGATCTTCATCATTGCATCGAGATTCGCCTTCACGACGGTCTGCTGCTGGGTGACGAGGTCCGCGACCATGCTGCCGATGCGGCTGACCTTCTTGCTGGTCTCGATGGCCTGCGAAGCCTCCATCGTGATGAAATACATGATGAGGAGCACCGGCACGATGAACGCGAACTCGATCGCCGCGACGCCGCGGCGATCGCGGCAAAACCGCTCCATCCTCGCCAAAATCCCCCGGAGTGCCCCCGCACTATGCATATCGTCCTCCACGCCGCGGCTTAGCCGTCGAGCAGTCTCAATTGTCGTCGAACGGTTCGTTCTGCCAGGTCACGGACGCGAAATGCAGCGTTTTGCTGTCCTTCAGATTTGCCATCGACTTGGCCAGGAAATCGGTCATCACCGGCCATTTGTAGAACACCCGCAGCATGTTGATGGATTCCGCCAGTCCGGGCGAGACTGTAGGAGACATCGTGTTCGCGCCCTGCGTCAGCACGATATCGCCGCTCACGATCTTGAAACCCGCCGTCGCGGCGTCCGCGAAGCTCGAATATTCGCGCAGATCGACCAGCAGTGGAGCATTTGGCCCGGTATCGGTGCAGTTGTTGGAAACCATGATCTGCAGGCGATTGCAGATCAGTTGCTTGATCGAGGCTTCGGTGATGTTGTTCTGCTGAAGCTGCCCGGTGCGCAACTGGCGGGCGACATCGTCGGTGACGTTGGCCATCACCTCCTGGCCGGCGAACGAGATGCAGCTCTCGAGGATGGCGAAGACGAGAAGCGCGAACGGGATGGCAAGCATCGCGAATTCCATCGCCGTGCTGCCGCGCCTGTCGCTGAAGAAGCCGGGGTGGGCTTTGGCGCGCGCCTTGCTGTCCATGCCGTTGCCGGATGAGGCATCCTTGCTCATATCAAAGTTCCTGCCGATCGCCTTTGCGGTACCGGCGGCAAGGTTAGCGAAAACCCATTGAGTTCCGGTTTGGATGATCGTTAAATTCGTCGGGCAAGCTTTAAGCTGTCTTTAATGCCCGTGGGTTCGCGCTCCCAGGGCTCAGTGACCGGCGCTCATTTCGGCTTCGGAAGCCTTCTCGGCCTCGCTCTTGAACGCGCTCTCGCAATAGGGCGTGCAGGACATGGTCTGGACTTCGGCGCGTCTGTAGATGCGCACCGAGGAGGCGGCTTGTCGCACGACGGTCACCTGTTCATCGATGATCGGGCTGCCGTCCGAATCGAGCACGACCATATTGGTGACACCGAAGCCCTTGCCGGTGAGGACGATGGTCGAGGCGTCCTGCACGGCGGCGTCGGCGATCGCCGGATTGCCGATGACGACGGTGTCGGCCGCGCGTGACAATTTGACGATCTTGGCCTGGTTCATGGTGACTTCTATACCCGCCCCGGCCCTGGCCGGCATGACCAAGGCGGCAGTTGCCAGCAGCGCGGCGACTGGAAACAGCGATCTCGACAACGTCATTGAAGCGCTCCCGGCGGGCAGATTCTTCAACGGAACATGAACGAGATTGGTGAACCAACGGTTAAGCCGGGCCCGGCTGTGATTAAGGATCGGCTCGCGTGGCGCGTCATGCGTCGGTGGTGCTTACTGTTTTAGGAATATTGCACAAGCGCCGGTTTCCGGGAGGCCGAGCTGGCTGGCGATGTTTAGGCCACGGTTAACCACACAGCGCGTTCGCCACCGGAAAGGAATCGGTAAGGCTGTTTATTAAGCCGATCGAAACGGCTTCTCCATAGATTTGCAGCATCCGATCAACCGCAAGAGAAAAGTTGACGGAAGTGCTGTAACACGTGGAGTAGGAGCTCTCGAATGTCTAACCTCATTGCACGTTTCGTGAAGGACGAATCCGGCGCGACCGCCATCGAATACGGTCTGATCGCCGCTCTCATCGCGCTCGCCATCATGGTTGGCGCTACCCAGCTCGGCGGCGCGCTGAACGCCAAGTTCGCCAACATCGCCGCCACCCTCAACGGTGCTGGCGCGGCTGCCCCGGCTACGCCGTAATAGGCTAGGCAGCGTCGCCTTTCGACAAATGAAGGGCCGCCCTCCGGCGGCCCTTCTGCGTTAGAGCGATCCCGGGAAAAATGCGAGAAGCTTTCCGGCCCGCCGTCACCGGCGATTTGAACGTCCAACCCACATCAATCATTAATCGAACCCGCCTAGACTGGCGGCAAGATTTTCACCGCAGGCCTCGCGTCCATGATCGAAGCTGCCATCTTCGTCGTCTTCCCCTTCTGCATGTTGTATGCAGCCATATCGGACACGCTTTCGATGACGATCGCCAACCGTGTACCCGTTATTTTGCTGGCGACTTTCGCGCTGGTCGCTCCTCTCACCGGCATGGATTGGACAAGCTACGCTTGGCATTTCGCGGCGGGCGCCCTGGTGCTCGCGGTGACATTTGGCCTCTTTGCGCTCGGCGGCATGGGCGGCGGCGATGCCAAGCTTCTGGCCGCGACGGCCGTCTGGATGGGCCTCGACATCAATCTTGTCGGATATCTGGTGACGTCGGCTTTCATCGGCGGCCTGCTGACCGTTGCCATCTTGGTTTACAGGAAATCGCCGCTGGCGGCGTATACCGGCCACAGCCGCTTCTTGCGCTATTTCGCCGATGAGAGCGTCGGCGTCCCATATGGCATCGCGCTCGGACTCGGCGGACTGATCACCTTTCCGGATTCATCGCTGATGGTCTGGGCGCTGGACAGGCTCACGACTTGAGTCCCGCGCCCCTTGGCATCGCTCCTTGAAGGCGGCACTGCCGCCTTTATTCGTTAAGGACAGGCCGTTCAGTCGAATTTGAGTAAACCTTAAATTAATCACGATCGTAAGCATTACATTAACCTTGTTTTGACGATTGCGGCTGCAAAGTCCGGCCTGGCGAGGTGGTTTGCCTTGAGGCGAAGGGTTTCGGACGAATGCCAGCATCCCGATTGATTATTCTGGGCGTGGCTGCGGTCGCGGCGGGTGGCGCGGGCTATGTGGCGAAGAACATGGTCGTGGCGCCGCCGCCCCAGGTCGTTGTCGATGCGCCCAAGCAGCCGGCGATCGCATTGCAGGATGTGCTGGTGCTTTCCGGTGACGTGTCGATGGGCAGCCAGCTCGGCACCAACATCAGCTGGGAAGAATGGCCGGCCGATGGCGTCAACGCCAACTTCATCACGCGCGCCGCCGAGCCTGACGCGGTCGAAAAGCTCAAGGGCTCGGTCGCCCGCGTAGCCATGTATACCGGCGAGCCGTTGCGGCGCTCCAAGCTGGTCGGCGAGGGACAGAGCTTCATGTCGTCGATCCTGCCTTCCGGCACGCGCGCTGTCGCGACCGCGATATCGGCCGACACGTCCGCCGGCGGCTTCATCCTGCCCAACGACTTCGTCGACGTCATCATGACCCGCCGCGCCGACACCGGCAACGGCGGCAGCGGCTTCAACACCGAGACGATCCTCAAGAACATCCGCGTGCTGGCCATCGACCAGACCATCCAAGAAGACGAGGAAGGCAAGAAGACCAGGGTCGGCCAGACCGCGACGCTGGAGCTGACGCCGCAGCAGGCCGAGATCATCACCGTGGCGCAGCAGATGGCGGACCGCCTGACGCTGGCGCTGCGCCCGATCACCGACATCCATGAAAAGAATACGGACGAAGCCGACTATCTGGTCAGTGGCAACGGCCGACGCGGAACCGTGCGGCTGATCAAGTCCGGCGAGGTTTCCGAGGTGGGAGCAAGGAAATGAGGCCAAACGGTAAACTGCTGCCCTTCCTGGCCGCCGCGGCGATCGGTTTTCTCCTGCTCGGCACCGGCGCCCCGGGACTGGTCGAAGCCAAAGCCGCGGGCGCCGGCGTCTCGGCTTCCGTCGCCACGCAGCGCGTCAAGCTCGGCCTCAACAAATCCGTGGTCATCGACCTGCCGAGCGACGCCTATGATATCCTCGTCGCCAATCCGGCGGTTGCCGATGCCGTGACCCGCACGGCGCGGCGCATCTACCTGTTCGGCAAGGCGGTCGGTGAAACCAACATCTTTGTTTTCGGCCCCAATGGCGAGCAGATCGTCAGCCTGGATCTGGCCGTCGAGCGCGACGTCGCGGGGCTGGAAGACTATCTCAAGCGCTTCCTCCCGTCCTCGCAGATCAAGGTCGAGCTTCTCAACGACAACGTCGTCCTGACTGGCATGGTCGACACGCCGCTCGATGCCAAGCGCGCCGTCGACCTCGCAACCATTTTCGTGTCCGGCGGTGAAGCGACGACGGGTCAATATTCGCAGACTGCCGCCGGCGGCTCCGTCAATGGCGGCGTCGACATCAACAATCCCGACCAGGAGCGCCGGACCTCCAAGATCGTCAACCTCCTGCAGATCATCGGCGACGATCAGGTAACGCTCAAGGTGACCGTCGCCGAGGTCAGCCGCTCGGTGATGAAGCAGCTCGGCGTCAATATGGTGGGCAACGGAGGCAGCAACGGCATCAGCTACGGCGCGATCAGCGACAATTTCATGGGCTTGGGCAAGCAACTGTCGAATTCGGGCCTAAGCATCGGCAACTCGTCACTGATGGCCTACATCAACGCCATGGAACAGTCGGGGGTCATGAAGACACTGGCTGAACCGACCTTGACGGCTGTGTCCGGCGAAAAGGCCACCTTCAAGGTGGGCGGCGAATACAATATGGTGTCGGGTGTTTCCGCCAACGTGTCCTCCGACAATCAGACTGGTTTGAGGAACTATTCGATCGATAAGATCGAGTACGGTATCGGGCTGGAATTCCAGCCGGTGGTGCTGTCTCCCGGCCGCATCAGCCTGAAGGTCAGAACCGCGGTTTCCGAGCCGACGACCGAAGGATCCGTGTCGCTCTCGTCTGGCGTGACGAGTCCCGGCACGAACGTCCTGTCGCTGCGAAAGCGCCTGGCGGATACGACAGTCGAGCTGCCCTCGGGCGGGTCCATGATGATCGCCGGCTTGGTTCGCGACGACGTCAGGCAGGCCGTCAACGGCTTGCCTGGCCTGGCAAAGATCCCCGTCCTCGGCACGCTGTTTCGCAGCCGCGATTTCGTGCGCAACGAAAGCGAGCTCGTCATCATCATCACGCCCTATCTGACGCGGCCGGTGGCGCGCAACGACCTGGCCAAGCCGGACGACAACTTCAACGCGGCAAGCGATGGCGCCGCCATGTTCCTCGGCCGCGTCAACCGCGTCTACGGCACCATGCAGACCGACCGGCCAGCCGGCCGCTATCACGGTGTCGTGGGCTTCATCTACAAATGAGTGGGAATGCGGATATGTCCAAGTCAGCATCGAAGGTCATGACGGTCCGGACAGCATCCGGTATCGCAAGGATCCGTCGGCAGGTGGTCCCGGCACTGGCGGTCATGCTTGCAGCGTCGCTCACAGGCTGCGCCAACTGGCACCGCGACAGCGTTACGGTCGGGTCGATACCGGACGATTACCGCACGACCCATCCGATCGTCATCGCCGAGAAGAACCAGAAGATCGACCTGCCGGTCGGCGCCGGCGATCGCGGCATGACCGGCGCGCAGCGCGACACGCTGCTCGGTTTTCTCGACGGCTACGACAAGGGAGCCGCCCCGTCGCTGACCATCGCAATCCCGCGAGGCTCGGCCAACGAGGTGGCGGCATTGGTGGCGGGACGCGACTTCGCACGGGTCGCCATGGCGGCGGGCGTCAAGCGCAATCGTATCGTCATGACGTCCTATCAGTCGGCTGTGCCCGAGGCGTCGGCGCCAGTGCGCGTCGCCTTTGTCGCGGTGCGGGCCCAGACCGACAAATGCGGCCGTTGGCCCGACGACCTGACCGAGACGTCGGAGAACAAGCACTATGCCGACTTCGGCTGCTCGTACCAGAACAACATCGCCGCCCAGGTGGCTAATCCCAACGATCTGCTCGGGCCGCGCAAGCAGTCCGATATCGATGCCGAGAACCGGGGCGCAGTAATCGACCTTTATCGCTCGAGAGGCATTTCGAACGAATTCCTCAGCAATTCGGAAGTAACCTACTGAGCCGCGCCGGACGACGAAGAGAGCAGTCACGGAAAGAGCATGACGATGAGCAATCTTGCCTACGACACGCCCGCGGAAACCGGCGACCTTTCGCAGCAGGACATCGCCGCCATGCAGGCGCTGCGTCCCGTGCCGCGCATTTCGATCCAGGCCTTCTGCGAGACCGAGGGGGTCGCCAATCCCGTCGAGCGCGCCGGCGAGGATCGCCGGATGGCCAAGGCCCATCTCAAGGTCCATATGGGCGGCATCCCGACCGCGATCGAGTTCTACCAGTCCGCGCCGACACCGAACCTCATCCTGCTGGAATCGCGCAGCGAACCGCAGCAGTTGCTCGAACAACTCGGCCAGCTCGCGGAATATTGCGATCCGTCCTCCAAGGTCGTGGTCATCGGCCACTACAATGATGTCGGGCTCTATCGCGAGCTTATCCGGTCCGGCATTTCCGAATATGTCATCGCGCCGGTCTCGATGACCGACATCGTCAGCGTCGTGTCGTCGATCTTCGTCGATCCGGAATCGGAGCCGATCGGCCGGTCGATCGCGTTCATCGGCGCCAAGGGCGGCGTCGGCTCGTCGACCATCGCTCACAATGTCGCCTGGGCTATGTCTTCGCTGTTCAAGTCCGAAGTCGTCATCGCCGATCTCGATCTCGCCTTCGGCACCGCCAACATCAATTTCGACCAGGATCCGGCGCAAGGCATCGCCGAGGCGGTGTTTTCGCCCGAGCGGGTCGACGAGGTCTATCTCGACCGTCTGCTTGCGCAATGCGCCGAGCATCTGTCGCTGCTCGCGGCCCCCTCCACGCTCGAGCGCGTCTATGATTTCGACTCCGAGGCCTTCTCGCAGATCATAGAGACAGCGCAGCGCAGCGCGCCCCTGCTGGTCCTCGATGTCCCTCACGTCTGGAGCGGGTGGACGAAGAGCACGCTGATCAAGGCGGACGAGATCGTCATCACGGCCACGCCCGAGCTCGCAAATCTTCGCAACACCAAGAACATGGTTGACATGCTGAAGCGGTTGCGTCCGAACGATCCGCCGCCGAAGCTGATCATCAACCAGGCGGGGGTACCGAAACGGCCCGAGATCGCGGCGTCCGATTTCGCCGAACCGCTCGGCATCACGCCGATGGCCGTGATCAACTTCGAACCGCTGCTATTCGGCAATGCCGCCAACAACGGCCGTATGCTGAGCGAGATGGACGCAAAGAGCCCGGTCGTCACCACCATCAATGAAATAGCGCATGTGCTGACCGGACGCAGCGAAATCAAGGCAAAGAAGAAGGCAGGCCTGGGCTCGATCCTCGGCAAGCTCTCGCGCAACAAGAAGTGACGCTGATTGAGCGGCATCGGGTAGTCGATCATGTTTGGTAAAAGAGGCAAAGACGACGGCAGCCGGGCAACGCCCGAATTCCGTCCGCCGGCAGCTGCTCCCGCCGCGCCCGCTTCGACGGGGACGATGACGGCCGAGCGGCCGGCTGCGCCGACCTCCAGCCCGCCCGTCGCCCCGCCGGCGCGCCGTCCTGTCGAGCCGCCGCCTATGGCGCCGGAGCCGCCAAGAAAGGTCCAGCGCGAGCGCTCGGAAACCTATTACGACACCAAGAGCCAGGTTTTCTCCGCGCTCATCGACACGATCGACCTGTCGCAGCTCGCCAAGCTCGATCCCGAGAGCGCACGCGAGGAAATCCGCGACATCGTCAACGACATCATCGCGATCAAGAACTTCGCAATGTCGATTTCCGAGCAGGAAGAGCTGCTCGAGGACATCTGCAACGACGTTCTGGGCTATGGACCGCTGGAGCCGCTGCTTGCCCGCGACGACATCGCCGACATCATGGTCAACGGCTCCAAGAACGTCTACATCGAAGTCAACGGCAGGGTCGAGCAGACCGGCGTCCGCTTCCGCGACAACCAGCAGCTGCTCAACATCTGCCAGCGCATCGTCAGCCAGGTCGGCCGCCGCGTCGATGAATCGAGCCCGATCTGCGACGCGCGCCTTCCCGACGGCTCGCGTGTCAACGTCATCGCGCCGCCGCTCTCGATCGACGGCACTGCGCTCACCATCCGCAAATTCAAGAAGGACAAGCTGACGCTGGACCAGTTGGTCAAGTTCGGCGCCATCTCGCCGCAAGGCGCGGAGGTTCTCAAGATTATCGGGCGTGTCCGCTGCAACATCGTCATCTCGGGCGGCACAGGCTCCGGCAAGACGACGCTGCTCAACTGCCTGACCAACTATATCGACCGCGAGGAGCGCGTCATCACCTGCGAGGATTCGGCGGAACTGCAGCTGCAGCAGCCGCATGTGGTCCGTCTCGAAACCCGGCCGCCCAATCTCGAGGGCGAGGGCGAGGTGACCATGCGCGATCTGGTCAAGAACTGCCTGCGCATGCGGCCGGAGCGGATCATCGTCGGCGAGGTGCGCGGACCGGAAGTGTTCGACCTGCTGCAGGCGATGAACACCGGTCACGACGGCTCGATGGGAACGATCCACTCGAACAGCCCGCGCGAATGCCTCAACCGTATGGAATCGATGATCGCCATGGGCGGTTATTCACTGCCGCAGCGCACGGTGCGCGAGATCATCGTCGGCTCGATCGACGTGATCATCCAGGCGGCCCGCCTGCGCGACGGCTCGCGCCGCATCACCCACATCACCGAGGTGGTCGGCATGGAAGGCGACGTCATCATCACCCAGGATCTTGTGCTCTACAACATCAAGGGTGAAGACGCCGGCGGCCGGCTGGTCGGCGAGCACGTGTCGACAGGCATCGGCCGTCCGCATTTCTGGGACCGCGCCCGCTATTATGGCGAGGAACAGCGCCTCGCCAACGCGCTCGAGGCGATGGAGAAACGCGCTGACTGATGCAGCTGGAGGTCTGAAGCAATTCCAGGAAAAGTGTGAAGCGGTTTTCCGCCCGGAATTGCGTCTAAACGAAGACATAGGTCGGTTCGCCGTTTCATTGGAACGGCGAAATGCCCTGGGGATCCAGGTCGATGTTCGGAATTGACACCACCGTACTGGCTTTCATCGTGCTTGCCGGCTTCAGCGCCGGTGCGGTGGCCTATGCTTTTCTGTTCACGCGCATCGACAACGAGAAGCAGGCCGGCAAGCGGCTTCAGACCGTCAAGACAGCCGAAACCGACCGGTCGGTGGTGAAAGCGACGCGCGACCGCGCAGCGGAAGCGGTCAAGCGGCGAAAAAACGTCCAGGACTCGCTGAAGCAGCTCGACGAGAAACAGAAGACCAACGATCGCAACGTCAAGAAACCGCCGCTGAAGACTCAGATCCGCCAAGCCGGCATGCAGGTTCCGATCGAGCGTTTCTATATCTATTCCGCTGTCTGCGGGATCATCCTGACGACCGTTCTCTTTTTCCTCGGCGCGCCTCTATGGGCTCTGCCCGGTGCCCTGCTGGTGGGCGGCCTCGGCCTGCCGCGCTGGTTCGTGTCGTTTCGCCGCACACGTCGCGTCAAGGCCTTCCTGGAAGAATTTCCGAACGCGCTCGACATCATCGTGCGCGCGGTCAAGTCCGGCCTGCCGCTCAACGATGCGATCCGCCTGATCGCCAACGAATCGCCCGAACCGGTCCGGTCCGAATTCCGCCGCATCGTCGATTCCCAGCAGATGGGCATGTCGGTGCCCGACGCCGCCATGCGCATGACGGAGACGATGCCGTGCAGCGAGGCCGGCTTCTTCGGCATCGTCATCCAGATTCAGTCACAGGCCGGCGGCAATCTGTCCGAGGCGCTGGGCAACCTTTCGCGCGTCCTGCGCGACCGCAAGAAGATGAAGGCCAAGGTCCAGGCGCTGTCGATGGAAGCCAAGGCATCGGCCGTCATCATCGGCGCCTTGCCCTTCGTCGTCGCCTTCCTCGTCTATCTGTCGAGCCCGAACTACATCATGCCGCTGTTCACCACCAACGTCGGCAACCTGATCCTCGGCTGCTCGGGTGTGTGGATGTCGATCGGCATCCTGGTGATGCGCAAGATGATGAACTTCGAAGTCTAGGGGCGCGGATCCAGTGACAGAGCAGGTCGTCAAAACACTCACAGACCCTTCCTTCCTGATCGCGATGCTGGTCGGCATTGCCGTGTTCGCGACCGTCTTCACGCTCATGCCGGCGTTCGGCGGCACGTCGCTCAAGTCGCGCATGAAGAGCGTGGCGCTCGAACGCGACAAATTGCGCGCCGAGCAGCGTACGCGACTGGCCAACGAGGCCGACCGCCGCCGCAAGGGCCTGCGCGAGGAACAGTCCATCGGGATGCGCAACATCGTCGACCGCCTGGATCTGAGGCGCGCGCTTGCCGATGAAAGCACGATCCAGAAGCTCAAGGTCGCGGGCTTCCGCGGCCAGAACCCGCTGACGCGTTTTCTCTTCTTTCGCCTGGTCCTGCCATTCGTCGGTTTTGCCTTGGCGGCCATCTATCTGTTCGTGCTCGGCGGCCTGCCGCAGCAACCGGCTTTCATCAAGCTGTTCGTCTGTGTCGTTGTCGCCTATGGCGGCTTCTACACGCCGATCCTCTACGTCAACAACCGCGCGACCAAGCGCAAGCAGTCGATCCAGCTGGCCTGGCCGGACGCGCTCGACCTGATGCTGATCTGCGTGGAATCCGGCATGTCGGTGGAAGCGGCCTTGCGCAGGGTTGCCGACGAAATCGGCACGCAGTCGGTGGCGCTCGCCGAGGAATTCGTGCTCACCAATGCAGAGCTGTCCTATCTGCAGGATCGCAAGATCGCCTATGAGAACCTGGCAAGCCGCACCGGCCTGGAATCGGTGAAGTCGGTGTCGCAGGCCCTGGTCCAGGCCGAACGCTACGGCACGCCGGTGGCGCACGCGCTGCGCGTGCTCGCCTCGGAAAGCCGCGACATGCGCATGAACGCCGCCGAGAAGAAGGCCGCCGCACTTCCGCCAAAGCTCACCGTGCCGATGATCCTGTTCTTCCTGCCGGTTCTGTTCGCCATCATCCTGGGTCCGGCCGGCATCCAGGTCAGCCAGCGCGGCATCTTCGGCGACCAGCACAGCTCCTCCAGCCAGTAGGCGGGCCGTTCGCATCAATGAAAAAAGCCGCGCGGACCCCCGCGCGGCTTTTTTCATTGTCGAAGCAGTCGGCGCTTGGCAGCGTCCGTCAGTTCGTGGCGACTTTCGCCTTGTCCTTGTCCTGATCCTTCAGCTGGCTCCAGGCATTCTGCTGGGCGAGCATCTGGCGCAGATAGGCGACGTTGGCCTGCGCCTGTTCGGGCGACAGTTCCTGCGAGGCGATCTTCTCGGCCTCGTCGAAGCGGCCCTGCAGTCCGACGACCAGCGCGAGGTTCTGCCGCACCCTGCTGTCGGCACCAGGCTGCTGCGCGGCCGAGCGCATATAGGTTTCCGCCGTGCGCAGGTCGCCTTCGAGCACATAGGACATGCCGAGATTGGACAGCACCGAGGGCTCGTTCGGCTTCAGTTCCAGCGCCTTGCGATAGTCCTGCCGCGCTTCGTCTTTCTGTCCCATCTGGTCGAGAATGGCGGCTTCCGCCGAGACCAGCTTCCAGTCCGGATATTCGGGCGTCTGCGCGCGCCGCACGGCATCGAGGGCCGGCTCGAACTGGCCGTTGGCGGCAAGCGCTTTGCCATAGGCCGCAAGAACTTCGCGATCCTTGGGATAGGCGATCGCCAGCTTGCGCATCACCGCCAGCGACTGGTCGGCGTCGCCGTCCATCTGCAGCGCCGCCGCGAAGTTCATCGCGATGCGCTTGTCGTTCGGACTGCGGGCGTAGGATTGGCCGAGCCTGGACGTGGCGGTACGCAATTCGCTGGACGACATCGTTTCCAGCGGCCTGCTGTCGGAGCGGGAGATGGAACCCGTGGTGAATTTGCCGGTGCTGCCGCAACCGGCCACGCTGGCCGCAAGCGCCGCCATGAAAGCCGTGGTGATCAGACGCTTGGCTGTAAGGTTCAACGCTTTGGTAGGCATCGGCGCCCGGTCTCCATTCCTGTGCGGCCATTGGCTGGCCGTCTTCCCTCCCGCAGAAATATTCTGTTAACCCTAACGGACCGTTAAGAAGCGCCGACTCAGCAGTTCGGCCGGAGATCATTGCATGCCTGTCGAACTCGTCGAGCAGAAGCCGGAAGCCGCCTTGCCTGTCTATCTGGTGGCAAAGGACGCCCTTGAAGCCGCGGCGTTGCCGCCGCCCGCTATCGCCTGGGCGAGGGCCAACGGTTTTTCCGGCGAGGCAGGGCGCACGCTGGTCCTGCCGGGCGAGGGCGGCGGCCTTGCCGGCGCGCTGTTCGGTATCGGCGACAGCGCCCTTGCCCTCGGCGCACTCGCAAGGACGCTGCCGGAAGGCGACTGGCATTTCGCGTCGGGTCCGGCGCAGCCAGAACTCGCGGCGCTCGCGCTTGTCCTGGGCGGCTATGTCTTTACACGTTACGGCAAGAAGCCCGGCAAGGCTCTGCGCTTTGCGCTTCCCGAGGGCGTCGACGCCGCGCATGTCCGCCGCGTCGCCGACAGCGTGTTCCTGGCGCGCGACCTCGTCAACACGCCGACCAGCGACCTCGGTCCGGTCGAGCTGGAAGAAGCCGCCCGGAAGCTGGCGGCCGCCCATGGCGCCGATATCGCCGTGATCCATGGCGACGATCTCCTGGCGCGGAACTTCCCGATGATCCACGCCGTGGGCCGTGCCTCGACCGGCGCGCCGCGGCTGATCGACATGAGCTGGGGGCCGGGCGATGCGCCGAAGGTGACGCTGGTCGGCAAGGGCGTCTGCTTCGATACCGGCGGCCTCGACATCAAGCCGTCGTCGGGCATGCTTCTGATGAAGAAGGACATGGGCGGCGCCGCCAACGTGCTGGGCCTCGCCTCCATGATCATGGCGGCGAAACTCAATGTCCGGCTGCGCGTGCTGATCCCCGCCGTCGAGAATTCGATCGCCGGCAATGCCTTCCGGCCCGGCGACGTGTTGCGCAGCCGCAAGGGCATCACGGTCGAGATCGGCAACACGGACGCCGAAGGCAGGCTGATCCTGGCCGACGCGCTGGCGCTGGCCGATGAGGAACAGCCCGCTTTGCTGATCGACATGGCGACGCTGACCGGTGCCGCCCGCGTCGCGCTGGGGCCCGATTTGCCGCCTTTCTACACCGCTGACGAGACGCTTGCCGCCGATCTGGCCCAGGCATCGGTCGCGGTCGAGGATCCGCTGTGGCGCATGCCTTTGTGGCGCCCCTATGATGCAAAGCTTTCCTCGAGGATCGCCGATATCAACAATGTGACGACGGACGGTTTTGCCGGATCGATCACCGCGGCCCTTTTTCTCAAGCGCTTCGTCGAGAAGACCCACAGCTGGGCGCATTTCGACATCTTCGCCTGGAACCCGGCCGACCGCCCCTACGGCCTGACCGGCGGCGAGGCGCAAGGCATTCGCGCTCTTGAGCGCGTCATCGCCAATCGCTTTGGCTAGACCATGATCCCGAACCGGAGGTCAGCGCGGCAAAAAATAGCGACCGGTTTTCGGATAAGATCATGGCCAAACAAAAACAAATCGTCACTGAAACGGAACCGAAACAATTTGCCGGCATGCTTGGGCTATGTCGATCTCGATGCGCCCGAGCCAGGCCTTGCGACTGTGGCAGCAGGTGATGCTGGCCCAGGTGCGCGACGGCGCGCCGGATCTCACCATGCGCCAGACGGCGATACTGTTCACCATCTACCTCGATCCGCCGCCCCATACGGTGCGCGGGCTGGCCGCCAAACTCAACGTCACCAAGCCGGTCATCACCCGCGCGCTGGATACGATGGGAGCGCTGAAGCTGGTTTCGCGCCATCGCGATGAGCTTGACAAGCGCAACGTGCTGATCCGGCGCACGGTGGAAGGCGCGCTCTTTGTCGAGCGCTTCGGCGATGGTATCGTCGCCAGGGCGCACGAACTGCCCATCTGACCTCACTGCCGACCACTGGATTTATCGATTTGACCGCCAGGGATGCCCGCCTTCATGCCTTCCGCTCCGACCTTGCCGATGCGAGGCTGAAGGGGGAGGTCGCCGCCGACCGCTTCGTCACCGGCCGCCCGGCGCGGGTCACGGTGTCGGTCGCCGATCTGCGCAAGGCGCCGCGCCCGGATGCGGGCGTGAACACACAGGCGCTGTTCGGCGACGACGTGCTGGTGTTCGAGGATGCCGAAGGCTGGGCTTGGGTGCAGGCCGAACGCGACGGCTATGTCGGCTATGTGGCCGATAATCTGATTGGCGCGCGCGACCATGCGCCCACCCACATCGTCTGCGTGCCGCGCACCTTCCTCTATCCGGGACCGGATCTGCGCTTTCCGATCAGTGGACAGCTGTCGATGGGCTCGACCGTGGCCGTGACCGGTTCGGCCGAAACGCGCGGCACGCATTATGCGTTGCTGCCCTCCGGCCAGGCGATCATCGCCGGGCATCTGCGGCCGATCGCCGAGCGGGCCGAGGACTACGTCACCGTCGCAGAAACCTTCCTGGGGACCCCCTATCTCTGGGGTGGCGTCTCCGGCTTCGGCATCGACTGTTCCGGGCTTGTGCAGTTGGCAATGCGCGTGGCCGGCGAGAATGTGCTGCGCGATTCCGACATGCAGGCGGCGAGCATCGGCACGCCGTTCGAGCCGGGTCCGGACTTTGCCGGACTTCGACGAGGCGACCTCGTCTTCTGGAAAGGCCACGTCGCGATCATGACCGACGCTCGCGACATGATCCACGCTAATGGCCACACCATGCTGGTCTCGCGCGAGGGGCTGAAAGAGGCGGTCGATCGCATCGGCTATCTCTATGGCGGCCCGACGGGGTTTCGCAGGCCCTGATCTTTCCTTCTCCCCGTTCACGGGGAGAAGGTGCCCTAAGGGCGGATGAGGGGCAGCGCGAACCTGCGATTGCTCGCGCTGACCAAGCTAACCTCTGAACATTGGTGCAGCCCCTCACCTGCCTGCCGGCATCCTCTCCCCGTAAACGGGGCGAGGAACCATGATCCCTTTTTGTTCCGATTTTCCTTGGCGATTGCGCGCCGCCGCGCTACCTCTTGCGCGTGACCGAGCAGCCGCGCCTTGCCGAGCAGAATGCCGCTGTCCTGCTGCCTGAGCCATTCGTCAGATGGTTCGGCGAAAAGGGCTGGTCGCCGCGCGTCCATCAGCTCGAGTTGCTGGCGAAGGCTCAAAGCGGCCAATCGGTGCTGCTGATCGCACCGACCGGCGCCGGCAAGACATTGGCCGGCTTCCTGCCGTCGCTGACCGAGCTCGCCAACCGTCCCAAGCGAAAACCAGGCCAGGCGCATCGCGGCATCCACACGCTCTACATCTCGCCGCTCAAGGCTTTGGCCATCGACATCGAGCGCAATCTCGGCAAGCCGGTCGCGGAGATCGGACTGCCCGTCACCATCGAAACGCGCACCGGCGACACGCCTTCGCACAAGCGCCAGCGGCAAAAGCTTGTACCGCCCGACATCCTGCTCACCACGCCCGAGCAACTCGCGCTGCTGATCGCCTCGAACGACGCCAGGCGCTTCTTCGAGGATTTGCGCTATGTCGTGCTCGATGAACTGCATTCGTTGGTCACCTCCAAGCGCGGCCATCTGCTGGCACTTGGCCTGGCGCGGTTGCGCGCCTTTGTGCCCGGGTTGCAAACCATAGGCCTGTCAGCCACCGTGGCCGAGCCGGACGAATTGCGGCGTTGGCTGGTCAGTCAGGCTTCTCCCGGCGCCATGTCCGAGCTCATCGTCGTCACGGGCGGTGCCAAGCCCGAGATATCAATCCTCGATTCAGAAGAACGGGTGCCTTGGGCCGGGCACTCGGCCCGCTACGCCACTCCCGAGATCTATCGCGAGATCAAGCGGCACAAGACCACGCTGCTGTTCGTCAATACGCGCAGCCAGGCCGAGCTTTTGTTCCAGGAGCTATGGCGCGTCAATGAAGACACGCTGCCGATCGCGCTTCATCACGGATCGCTTGATGTCGCCCAGCGCCGCCGCGTCGAGAAGGCCATGGGCGAAAACGCTTTGCGCGCCATCGTCGCTACCTCGACGCTGGATCTCGGCATCGACTGGGGCGATGTGGATCTGGTCGTGCATGTCGGTGCGCCGAAAGGCGCCAGCCGACTCGCGCAGCGCATCGGCCGTGCCAACCATCGTATGGACGAGCCCTCAAAGGCGATTCTCATCCCGGCCAACCGCTTCGAAGTGCTGGAATGCCGGGCGGCGCTCGATGCCAATTATCTCGGCGCGCAGGACACGCCGCCGCTTGTCAATGGCGGGCTGGACGTCTTGGCTCAACACGTGCTGGGCTGCGCCTGCGGGGCGCCGTTTCATGCCGATATGCTCTTTGAGGAGATACGGACGGCTGCGCCTTACGCCAGCCTGGACAGGCCGACATTCGACCGGGTTATCGACTTCGTCGCCACCGGCGGCTACGCGCTGAGAAATTACGAGCGCTATGCCCGCATCCGTCAGACCAAGGAAGGCTTATGGCGGGTTTCAAATCCGGCCGTCGCCCAGCAATACAGGCTGAATGTCGGCACCATCATCGAAGTGCCGGCGCTCAATGTGCGTTACGTCCAGGCCGGCAGCAGAGGGGCGGCCTCGCGCGGCGGCAGGGTGCTGGGAAAGATCGAGGAAGCGTTTCTGGAGACTTTGACGCATGGCGACACCTTCATGTTCGCCGGCAAGATCCTGCGTTTCGAAGGCATTCGCGAGAACGAGTGCTTCGTCTCGAACGCACCCGGCAGCGACGCGAAGGTGCCCTATTATGGCGGCGGCAAATTCCCGCTTTCGACCTATCTCGCCGAGCAGGTGCGGGCCATGCTCGATGACCCGCAACGTTGGAAGAAACTGCCCGAACAGGTGGCGGATTGGTTGCGGTTCCAGGCGGACAAGTCCGTGCTGCCGAAACGCGACGACCTGTTGATCGAGACTTTCCCACGCGGCAACCGGTATTACCTCGTTGCCTATCCATTCGAAGGCAGGCTTGCGCATCAGACGCTCGGCATGCTGCTCACGCGACGGCTGGATCGGGCGGGCGCCAAGCCGGTCGGTTTCGTGGCCACCGATTACGCGCTGGCCATCTGGTCGCTGGCCGACATGGGCTGGATGTTCAAGAACAGAAAACCGTCGCTGGCCACGCTGTTCGATCAAGACATGCTGGGCGATGATCTCGAAGCCTGGTTCGCCGACAGCTGGCTGCTGAAGCGCACCTTCCGCAACTGCGCGCTGATTTCCGGACTGATCGAAAAGCGCCACCCCGGCAAGGAAAAAAGCGGCCGCCAGGTGACCGTTTCGACCGACCTCATCTATGACGTGTTGCGCAGCCATGAACCCGACCATATTCTGCTGCACGCCACCCGTACGGATGCCGCGACCGGGTTGCTCGATGTCAGCAGACTTGCCGACATGCTCTCGCGCATCCGCGGTCGAATCATGCATAAGAACCTTGAGCAGATATCGCCGCTTGCCGTGCCGATCATGCTTGAAATCGGCAAGATGCCGGTGAATGGCGAGGCGGACGAAACGCTGCTGATGGATGCCGCCACCCTCGTCGAAGAGGCCATGGGGCCGGAGATGGCGGACTGAAAGAAGGCCTAGGAGGGGATGAATTTTTCTTTGTCGCGCGCAACGCTGATCGCCGAGGCCGATCTCGTCGGCATCGCCGGCGAGCGTGCGGTCTGCGACCGGCGCGGCGTTCTCTATTTCCCCGACCTGCGATTGCTTGCCGTCTCCGACCTGCATCTCGAAAAGGGCTCGTCCTTCGCCCGGCGCGGCGCGCTGATCCCACCTTACGACACCGGCGCCACCTTGCTGCGGCTTCAGGCGGTCATCGCCGACTACCAGCCGCGGATCGTCGTCAGCCTGGGCGACTCCTTCCACGACGGCGGCGGCGCCGAGCGCATGCATCTGAGTTTTCGCGAAAGGCTGGAAGCGATGATGGCAGGCCGCGACTGGTTCTGGGTCGCCGGCAACCACGATCCCGATGCGCCCGCCGACCTGCCGGGCGAGACCGTCAAGGAACTCGCCATCGGCTCGCTGCTCTTCCGTCACGAGCCGTCGAAGACGTGGGTTGAGGGCGAAATCGCCGGCCATCTCCACCCTTGCGCTCGCATCGTCCAGCGCGGCCGCTCCGTCAGGCGGCGCTGCTTCGCCGGCGACGGCGGCCGCATGATCATGCCGGCCTTCGGCGCCTATACCGGCTCGCTCAACGTGCTCGACCGCGCCTATTCCGGCCTGTTCCGGCTGGAAACATTGATGGCCTATATGCTCGGCGCCGAGCGCATCTTCGCCATTTCCGGCTCGATGCTGCGGCCGGGCTGAAAGACTACTCGCGGCCGTAATAGAGTGTCACGGTGTGCTTCGCCTCGGCGAAGAACAGCCAGCGCTCGACAAGCATGCCGGCGAGCTGGGACATAGCCGCGAGCGCCGACGCAATCGCCACGAAGGGCCACGGCAAGGCGAACGCGACGGCAAGCAGGACAGCCGGCGCGATGAAAGCCAGGCCTTGGGCGATCCGCCTCAGCTTGGCGCTGTGCTTGCGCGCGATGCGGAAGCCCATTTCCTTCAGCAGATAATTTTCTTCGGTGTGCGGCCATTCGATCGACCGCACCGAGCCGCCTGCCAAACCAGTCGCCGTGTTGGCCGTGGTCGGGATCTCCAACCGGTCATTGTAGCGCCAGGTCGCAAGCTTCCAGCCCCAACCGATAAGCGTGGCAAGCAACGCGCAGATCAGCACCGCCGTTGAACCCAGCTTGAACCCCTGGAGCAAAGCGTTGGCGAGAACGCTTCCGGTCATCGCCGCGAAGATGAGATAAGCCGGCAAAGTATAGCGGCTGTGCCATTGGGCGATCGGCTTCAGCGAGGCGTAGATCATGCCCGTCGTGCAGACTGTCGTCACCGCGCCGGCCGCCGCCAGCAGGCCGGCGATCGCCACCCAGCCGCCGTTGCGGCCGAGAAACACCCAGCCGATGCCGAACATACAAGCCGGAACGAAGGTAGCGACCGACGCCACGCCTTCGCGCGACAGCCACGAGCTGCGCCACTGAGAAAAAGCACGCCAGGCCCGCTCGGGCCGGCCGAGATGCCCGGTCGATGACAGCAATCCGGCCGCGATCAGGCCGAGCGCCAACCCCATGCCGACAAAGCCCAGCCAGAAATCGGCTGGGATGTACCCCAACCCGCCAAGCAGGCCGAGCAGCGCCAGCAGGCCGTAGCCGGCCCCTGTGGCTGTGGTGAAGAAGACGACCGAGAAAGCGGGATGCATGATCGGTCAGTTCGAAAGCATGCGATCGATCCAGCCGAGAAAGCCGCCCTCGGCCTTGATCGGCTCCAGTACCGGTGCGTCCACCTTCGCCGCCCGCTCGCTGCGGGCACGCGGCGGCAGATATCTGTTGGTCGGCTTGTAGCCAAGCTCCGGCATCAGCGCCACGCCGCCACGTTCCTCGACAAGCTGCGAGATCGCCGAGGCCGGATCGCCGAGATCGCCGAAATGCCGGGCGCTGGTCGGGCAAGCGGCAACGCAGGCGGGCACGCGATCCTCCTCGGCCAGATTGTCGTTGTAGATGCGGTCGACGCACAGCGTGCATTTCTTCATCACGCCGACATCGGTATCGAACTCGCGCGCGCCGTAGGGGCAGGCCCAGCTGCACAATTTGCAGCCGATGCATTTATCCTCGTCGACCAGCACGATGCCGTCCGAGGCGCGCTTGTAGGAGGCGCCGGTCGGGCACACGGTGACGCAGGCCGGCTGCTCGCAATGCAGGCAGGAACGCGGGAAGTTCACCGTGCGGCCGCCCATTTCGGTCGTGTGCTCGTAAGCGTGCACGCGGTTGAACCAGACGCCGTCGACATGTCCGCCATAGGGGTCGATGTCGGTCAGCGGCGCCATGTGGCCGCCAGTGTTCCACTCCTTGCAGGCGGTGACGCAGGCCTGGCAGCCCACACAGGTGTCGAGGTCGATGACGAGGCCGAGTTTCTTGTCGGTCCGGGCGGGAAGGCAGGTCATTCGGCGGCTTCCCTGTTCATGCGAAACGCGGCGCCGAAGCGAAGCACTTCGGGCGAAGGTTCGAAATGCGGCGGCTGGGCGAAACGCTCGAATTGCGGCTCGGTGAAGCCGGCTTCCTGCGGCGCGCATTTGACGATCCGCACGCGCACGTCGAACCATGCCGCCTGTCCGGTGACCGGGTCTGAATTGGAGTAGCGCTTGCCGTTGGCGTCGGCCGATGTCTGGTCGCCGATAATGTGGTTGAGCAGGAAGCCGCGATTGCTTTCCGCCGCATCGTCCTTCAGGCCCCATGTGCCGCGCCGCTTGCCAATGGCGTTCCAGGTCCACACCGTATCCGGGTTCACGCCGTCGATCAGCTTGATCTGGCCTTTCACCCGGCCGTTGATGCTCTCGATCCATACCCAGTCATCGTCGGCAAGGCCGAGACCGGCGGCCGTCTGGTGATGGACGAACAGCCTGTTCTGGCTGGTGATCTGCCGCAACCACGCATTCTGCGAGCCCCAGGAATGGTACATATGCATCGGCCGCTGCGTCAGCGCATGCAGCCTATATTTTTCGAGGTCGACGGCGCCGTCCTCGAAGGGCGCGTACCAGAAGGGCAGCGGGTCCATATAGGCTTCGATGCGGCCGCGCTCGGCGTCGGGCGGCTGCACCTTGCCATGGCCGCGCGCGGCAAGCCTGAACCGCTGCATCGGCTCCGAGTAGAGCTGGAAGACAATAGGCTCGGCCTTGGGGATGAAACCCATCTCAACGGCGAAGTCGAGATAGGCGCGGTTGCCCATTTTGTAATAGCGCTGGTCGTCGGAGAAATCGTGATGCCAGAACCCGCCATTGTCGATGTAGCGCTGCAGCTGGTCGGGGTTGGCGTCGCCCCTGCCGATCGAGCCGCCATTCTTGCCGCGCCAGCCGGCTAAAGGGCCGATGCCGGGCGTGCGCTGATGGTTGACGATGTAGTCGGCATAACAGCTGTATTTGGCCGAACCGTGCTCGTCGACGAAGCCTGGCAGGCCAAGCCGCGCGCCGAGCTCGATCAGCACCGACTGGAACGGCCGCACGTCGCGGTCCGGCTGCACCACTGGATGGCGGATGGCGTCGGCGGCCCCGTCGGCATGGCTGATCGGCCGGTCGAGCAGGCTGATGCAGTCGTGCCGCTCGAGATAGGTGGTGTCGGGCAGCACCAGGTCGGCGAAGGGCACGGTCTCGGAATAATAGGCGTCGGAATAGATGATGAAGGGGATCTTGTAGGCGCCGGCCTGGTCCCTGTCGGTCAGCATGGCAATCGTCTCGACGGTGTTCATCGACGAGTTCCACGCCATGTTCGACATGTAAATCATCAGCGTGTCGATCGGATAAGGATCGCCGGCCCAGGCGTTGCGGATGACCGAGTGCATCAGCCCATGCGCGGCCAGGGGAGCTTCCCAGGAATAGGCCTTGTCGATGCGGGTGGGCTGGCCGGCGTCGTCGACGAGAAGATCGTCCGGTCCGCAGACGAAGCCGAGCGGCATGCCGTCGAGCGGCGTCATCGGCCGAACGCTTTTTCCGCATGGCTTCGGCCCCGGCGGCGCCGGGCGCGGATAAGGCGGCTTGAAGCGGAAGCCGCCGGGGACATCGACGGTGCCGAGCAGCACCTGCAGCAGATGGATGGCGCGGCAGGTATGAAAACCGTTGGAATGGGCCGAGATGCCGCGCATGGCATGCATCGAGACAGGCCGTCCCTTGATCGTCTCGTGCCGCCGGCCCGCCCAGTCGGTCCAGGCTATCGGCAGTTCGATCGTCTGCTCGAAGGCGACATGCGCCAGCTCCGCCGCGATGCGCCGGATCGTTTCCGCGCTGACGCCGCAGCGCTCCGCCACGGCGTCCGGCGAATACGTCTCGTCGAGATAGCGTTCGGCGATGAGCTGGAAGACAGGCACGCAGCGCTGCCCGCCGACCTCATGGCAGCCGGTCAGCGCTGGCTTTGCTTCGGGGTCGGCCGCATTGACCGGTTGCTTGGCCGCCCTGTCCCAGGCAAGCGGGTTGCCGTCCACGTCGCGAACGAACAGCCCGTCATCGGCGGCCCCCGGCTCCTGCACGACCAGCGCAGACGCGTTGGTGTAGCGCAGCAGGTAGTCGAGATCGACGCGGCCGGCCTTGAGCAGTTCATGGACCAGCGCCAGCACGAACAGCCCGTCGGTGCCCGGCCTGATGCCGATCCAGTCGTCGGCGATCGCGTTGTAGCCGGTGCGGCAGGGGTTGATCGAAACCACCTTGGCGCCGCGCGCCTTGAGCTTGCCGAGGCCGATCTTGATCGGATTGGAATCATGGTCCTCGGCGACGCCGAACAGCATGAAGTATTTCGTGTTGTCCCAGTCGGGCTCGCCGAATTCCCAGAACGAGCCGCCGATCGTGTAGAGCCCGCCGGCCGCCATGTTGACGGAGCAGAAGCCGCCATGCGCGGCGAAATTGGGCGTGCCGAATTTCGAGGCCCACCAGCCGGTCAGCGATTGCGACTGGTCGCGTCCGGTGAAGAAGGCGAGTTTTTTCGGGTCGGTGCGCCGGATCGCCGACAGCCTTTCGGTGGCGATGGTCAGCGCTTCGTCCCACTCGATCTCGCGGAACTCGCCCGAGCCGCGCGGCCCGGTCCTCAGCAGTGGTTTCTGCAGCCGCGCTGGGCTGTAGTGCTGCATGATGCCGGCGCTGCCCTTCCCGCAGATCACGCCGCGGTTCACCGGATGGTCCTTGTTGCCGTTGATGTAGCGGACCTTGCCGTCCTTGATGTGGACGTCGATGCCGCAGCGGCAGGCGCACATGTAGCAGGTGGTCTTGGCCGTGCGGTCGGAGACGCTTGGCGAGGTCTCGACGCCGTCGCCCTCGTCCGGCGCTCGGCTGTCGGCCAGCGGCCGCTGCGAGGAGGCGGAATTGGCGCCGCGCGGCGCGGCTTTGCTCATGATCCGCGAACGCTCTTGCCGTTCGCCATCTTGGCCTTCGTCTTGGGTCCCGGGCCGCGCATGTAATGGAGTTCAGGATGATAGCGCTCGCCGGCGAGCCGCCGCTTCAGACGGCGGTTCCAATGCGCGAACAGGGATTTGAAGCGCCCTATCATTTCCCACTCTTGGTCTCTGGCGACCAATTTTTTCCAACTTCAGGCAAAAACTTAGAACAAAGCCATTGATGCGTCTAACAAGCGGCTCTTGTAATTCCGATCGATTTTGCTTCTTAGTTGCGCCATGACTCTCGACCAGTTGCGCATCTTCGTCGCCGTCGCCGAGCACGGCCATATGACCAAGGCCGCCGAGCGGCTCGGCATCTCGCAGTCGGCGGCCTCGGCCGCCATCCGCGCGCTCGAAAGCCAGCATGGCGTGCGCCTGTTCAACAGGGTTGGCCGCAACATCGAACTGGCGCAGACCGGCCATCGCTTCCTGCCGGAGGCCAAGGCGGTCCTGGATCGCGCCGCTGCTGCCCGCGGCGTTCTGGAGGATGTCTCGCAGACCGTCGCCGGCAGCCTGTCGATCGCGGCGAGCCAGACCATCGCCAGCTACTGGCTGCCGCGTCGCCTGGCTGCCTTCCACGAAGCCTATCCGGCCGTGAAGCTGAGCGTGACGATCGGCAACACCAGGCAGGTTGAGACCAATGTGCTGGACGGCCGCGCCGATTTCGGCCTGGTCGAGGGCCGCACCGAGTCCGACATCCTGCGCCGCGTCACGGTCGACGAGGACCGCCCGATGCTGGTTGTGGCGCGCTCGCATCCCGAGATTCCGATGACGCGGGCGGGAAACCTCGACATCAGGGCGCTGCGCTGGATCATCCGGGAAGGCGGGTCGGGCACGCGCGAGGCGCTGGAGGATTTCGCGCTCAGTCAGGGGGTTCCGCCGGCGGAATTGCAGATTTTCCTCGTCCTGCCCAGCAACGAGGCCGTGCGTCAGGCCGTCGAGGCCGGCGCGGGGGCGACGATCATCTCGGAACTCGTCGTCGCGCGCTCCCTGGCGGAGGGCAGCCTCAGGGCCGTGCCGGTCGAATTGCCGAAGCGCGACTTCGCCATGATCACGCATCGCGACCGCCAGGCGAGCCTCGCCCAGATGGCGCTGAAGGCGCATCTGGGCGGAAAGGTCGGCTGAGCCCAGGCGGCACCCGGACTATGTTCTTGGGATGCTGATCATCGCGAACGTTCGCGATTGTCCGAAGCCTCCGAACGTCGTCATCCACGGGCGGAGCGACGCGAAGCGGAGCGTAGACCCGAGGATCCATTCCGTGACCTTCGACGTGGAGTGCACCGGACCAGAATTCTGCATCGCAGCGGCGCTTATACGTCACAGAATGGATCCTCGGGTCTGCGCCGCGTCGCTTCGCTCCTTGCTCCGCCCGTGGATGACGAAGTGACTGGCGTCTTAGTCAACTCCAGCCCTCACGCGTATTTGCGCTGCGCGTCAAGCGCCAGCCCAAGGCCGACCGAGCCGAACATGTCGCCCTCGATGACGGAGGCCTGCGGCACCAGCGACAGGATTTGCCGCTTCGCCAGCGGGATGGCGGTCGAACCGCCGGTGAGGAACACGGCGGTGATGGCCGAGGCGGCAACGCCGGCGTCGGCGATCGTCTGTTGGACCGTCGCGGCCACGCGTTCGATGTCGCCGGCAATGGTCTCCTCGAGGCCGGCGCGCGTGATCTCGGCCGCGAAACGCGCGCCGGGCAGCGACACCTTCACTTCGGCCGAAGACTGGTCGGTCAGCGCGATCTTCGCCCTTTCGACAAGGCCCGCCATCGCATGGCCGTAGCGATGCTCGACGACGTGGATGAAGCGGTCGACAAGGTCGGCCCGCTCGGCCTCGTAACGGATCTGCCGCAGGTCGTTCATCGCCCTGGTTGTGTAGACGAGGTTGATGCGCTGCCAGGTCGCCAGGTCGATGAAATAGGCAGCGGGCAGGTTGCGCTTGTGGTCCTTGGTCCGTGTCAGATAGCCGAGCTCGGGCATGACATGGGCGATGCTGAGCAGCCGGTCGAAATCGGTGCCGCCGATATGGACGCCGCGATTGGCCAGGATGTCGGCCTTGCGGTCGGTCGAGCGAGCGCGCTCCGGCGAGACCCGCACGATCGAAAAGTCGGATGTGCCGCCGCCCATGTCGACGATCAACGCCAGCTCCTCGCGAGCGACCTTCTGCTCGTAATCGAGCGCCGCCGCGATCGGTTCGAACTGGAAGGCGATGTGCTTGAAGCCCTGCGCGCGCGCGGCCTTTTCAAGCTCGCCTTGCGCCTTCGCATCGGCGGCCGTGTCGTCGTCGACGAACTGCACGGGCCTGCCAAGCACGACACTTTCGACCGGACCGCCTGCGTCCTCTTCCAGCCGCTTCTTGAGATGATCAATGAACAGCCCGATGATGTCGATGAAGCCGATCTGGCGCGCCTTGATGCGCGTCTTTTCGTTGGCGAGCGAACTGCCGAGCACGCTCTTCAGCGAGCGCATCAGACGCCCTTCGATGCTGTCGGTGTAGTCGCTGATCGCACGGCGGCCGAAATAGGTGTAGCCGTCCTCGAAGTTGAAGAACACGGCGCTTGGCAAGGTCGGTTGCTCGCCCTCCAGCGCCACCAGTCGCGCCCGGCCGTCGCGGATCACGCCAACGGTGGAATTGGACGTGCCGAAATCGATGCCGCCGAATGCCGATCGCATCGCAGCCTCCTGTCGTTGCCTGGGGCAGGGTTGCCGACGACGCGAAGCGCGCCGTCGTCCGGAAAGCCGGACGCTCTGCCGAAAATCGAAATGTGTGTGCTTGTCCCTAGGGCTGGGAGGCGGCGATGTATCGCAAAACCGGGAAAAGGGAAACCCTCTTTTCACGGGAAAATGGGTCTTCCCATTTTTCCCGCGGCTATCAATCCTTGCGGAAGATGAGCCGGCCCAGCCAGCCGGTCAGCATGGCGAGCGATATCGCGAACACGCCATAGAGGAAGGAATAGTCGTGCGCGACGCGGAAGATCGATTGCTCGAAACCGGACTTGCGGATTTCGAGCTGGGCCGAGCTTTCCTTGACGAACATGCCGCTCTTGAACAGGAACGCGCGGGCTTTATGGGTCCCGACCGGCACGTTGGGCGCGAGCCGCACGGTGGCGCGAAACAGGTTCTGCGACAGGAACTGCACGCCGCCGACATTTTCGCTGTAGAGGCCCGTCGCCGCCTTGCGGTCGCGTAGCGCGGCCGTGAATTCCTCGATGGTTGCCGGGCTGTCGGTCTCGTCGGCGGGCTTCATGTAGAGGTTCTGCGCGCCGAGCGAGAGCTGCTTGTATTTGGCAGGCTCGGCGATGTCCTGCAGCGGGCGCGTCGTCGCGACGGAATAGGAGACCGGCACGTTCTCGAACGTCTCCGAGTCCAGGTTGACCCAGACGCCGAGCACCCGGTCCTTGCGCCGGACGACAACAGGGCGTGGCGGGCCTTCGAGCACGACGATCACGTCATAGCGCCCCTGGCGCGCGACCAGCGGATCGGGATTTTCCAGCGATCCGAAGATGGTCAGGTCGGCGCCGGAGAAACCCGCCGTGATCGAAACGGCGTCGGTCGACAGGCCGATCTGGATGCTTTCGGCAAGCGGCGTTTGCGCGGTTGCCGGGGAAAGGGCAAAGAGCATCGACAACGAGGCGGCGGCTGCAAATGCTCGTCGTGCCGCCATCAGTTCAGGCCCGCGGCGGAAAGCGAATAAAGATTGGGCGGCGTCACGAAGAGATCGACGGCAAGGCGGATGGCGACGGCCAGCACCAGCATCGCCAGCAGCGCCCGCAACTGCTCGCCGCGCAGTCTCTGGCCGGCCTTGGCGCCATATTGCGCGCCGGCGACGCCGCCGGCCATCAGCAGGAAGGCCAGGATCACGTCGACCGTCTGGTTGGTCGTGGCATGCACCAGGGTGGTGTAGGCCGAGGTGAAGATGATCTGGAACAGCGAGGTGCCGATGACGACATTGGTCGGCACCTTGAGCAGGTAGATCAGCGCCGGCACCATGATGAAGCCGCCGCCGACGCCCATGATCGACGACAGGAAGCCGATCCCGGCGCCGAGCCCGAGCACCGGGATGACGCTGACGAACAGCTTCGAGGCGCGGAAGCGCACCTTGAACGGCAGCCGGTGGATCCAGTTGTGCTGTCCGGATTTCTTGAGCACCGGCGCCGCGCCGCTGCGGCTGGCGCGCAGCGCGTTGACGCTTTCGACCAGCATCAGTCCGCCGACGGTGCCGAGCAACACGACGTAGAGCAGCGAGATGAACAGGTCCAACTGGCCGAGGCGGCGCAACAGCGCAAAGACGAAGATGCCGGCCGTCGAGCCGACGATGCCGCCGGCCAGTAGCACGCCCCCCAGCTTGAAATCGAGCGTGCCGCGCTTGAAATGCGAAAGCGCGCCGGAGAAAGAGGAGGCGATGACCTGGTTGGCGCCGGTGGCGACGGCGATCGCCGGCGGGATGTTGTAGAAGATCAGGAGCGGGGTGATCAGGAAGCCGCCGCCGACCCCGAACATGCCCGACAGGAATCCCACCGCCGCGCCCATCGCCAGCAGCACGAAGACGTTGACGGAAATTTCCGCGATCGGGAGATAGATGCCCACCCGTCTGTCTCGATCAGTTTGTCTGTCGGCCCATAGTGCCGTCCCCGGACAATAAAGCACCGAAAAGCCAATTTTTTCTTGCGACGGCGCGGCGGCGGGTTCAACCCCCGCCGCCGCGCCGAAACAAAAACCATCTCAATCAGTTAACAGGCAAATGTGTGGCAAGGCGTCGCGTATGCGACGCGGCTGCCGTTATTTCTTCGCCAGGAGCGCCTTGACGAGCGGCGCGTCGATCTCGCCGGTCGGCTTCATCTTGTTGTCGGTCTGGAAGGCCATGATGGCGGTCTTGGTCTTGCCGCCCATCACGCCGTCGGCGCCGCCGGCGTCGTAGCCGTTCTTGTTGAGGATCAGCTGGATGTTCTTCACCGCCTTCTTCATGTCGATGCTGGCGGTGGTCTGCGGCGCGCTGTCCTGCCAGGACTCCGGAACGTCGGCCGAGTTGGCGGCCGCGTTGAGCGGCTTGGCCTTCCACAATTCCGTGGCCGCGCGCGCCCGCTCGAGCTGCTCGGGCCGCAAAGCGTTGGCGATCTCGTCGCGCTTGGCGGCAGCGTCCTTGTCGCCGGTCTTTGCGACCAGGGCGAACCATTTGTAGGATTCTTCCAGGTCCTGCTTCATGCCGACACCCTTGGCGGCTAGGATGCCGAGGTTGAACTGGCTGTCCTTGACGCCGAGGTCAGCGGCTTCCTGGAACCAGTGCGTCGCCGATTCATTGTCGGTCACGCCGTCCGCCGCCATGGCGAACAGCACCGCCAGATTGTGCATTGCGCTGGCGTTGCCCTGTTCGGCGGCGAGTTGATAGTAGGTCTTGGCCTTCTTGATGTCGCGCGCGACGCCGATGCCTTTTTCGTAGAAATTGCCGATACGGTATTCGGCCGGCGCGAAGCCGAGCTCGGCCGACTGCTCATACCATTTGGCGGCTGCCTTCATGTCTTCCTTCACGCCGCGCGATTCCGCGTAGCGCGAGCCGATCTCGAACAGCGCCTTGGCGTCGCCGCCGGCGGCCGCGTCGCGCAGCGCCACCGGTCCGATTTCGGAAGGAATGTCGAATTTGGCCGCGGCCGTCTGGCTTGCCGCGGGCGGCACGGCGCCCGTCGTGTCGGCGGAGGTGGCAGTCGGCGCGCCGGCGGGTGGACTCCCGGCTGCGGGGCTGGCCGTCTCTGGGGCCTTGGCCATCGGCTGCGTGTCGCCATCCGTGTCCGTCGCGGTGGCGGCTGCGGCAGGCTCGGACGGCGTCGCCGACGCCATCGGGGCCGGCGCCGGCGCGGCAAGCGCCACTGGCGCGGGCGTCGGTTCGGCCGGCATGGCGGCGGCAGCTTCAGCACTTGCGGGGATGGAAGCGGCCGGCGCCGCGTCCTTGACGGACTCTGCCTGCCTGACGGGGCGGGCCGGGGTGCTTTCGGCCTGCGCGGTGTCCGTGTCGGCCTTCGGTGCGGCTGTGGCATCGAGCGAAGCCGTATCGACCGTCTGCGTGGAGACGATCGGGGCGGGCTGGTTGTTGGCCGTTTCGACGGGATCGGCCAAGAAGGCCTTGCCCAGCTGCAGGCCCGCCAGCGCCATCATGATCGCCGCCGCCGCCATCAGGATCGGCTTGCGCCGCGCCTTGAGCAGGTCGCCTATCCTCAGCGCCTTCACCGGGCCGGTCATGGTCGATTGCCGCTTCAGCGTGTCGGCTTCCGCTGCGGCGGCCTGAGCCGCGCGGCGGGCCGCGGCGATGAAATCGGACTTGGCGGCGTCGCCCTCGGCGCGCCGGGCCGGCTGGCCGCCACGCTCGTCGCGCACACGCTTCATGATGGCGTTGAGGTCCGGCGCGCCGGAACCTGGTTCCAAGGGCCGGTTGGCGGCCTTGGGGTCGAGCGGCTCGTCGATGTCGACGCTTGGCACGTCGCCCACCGGCGCCGAGGCGGCAAGCGGCTGCGTATCCGCATCCTTCTTGCCCTTGAAGGCGCGCGCCAGGCCGCTGAACATCGATTTCCTGCGGCCGGCCGTCTCGCTCTTGTCGCCGATCACGTCCGGTCCGAGCGCTGCCATGGCCGCTGCGGCCGCGGCTTCCGCGGGCGTGCGCGGCGCATCTGGCTCATCGCGCATGATCGCGGCCGCGCGGCCTTCCAGGCTGGCCATGTCTCCCGTGAGCGGCAGCGGCTGGTCGATGTCCATCGAAGGCGCGTCCTGCACCGCTATCTTGCCGCCGCGGCCGCCGCGCTTGCCGGCCGGTTGCGGATCGACCAACTCGCTGACCGCTTCGCTGGCCTCGCTCGTTTCCAGCGAGCCCAGCCGGTCGACGATCTTCAGCAGCGTGTCGTGGATCGCCTCGAATGTCCGCGAGTTGCGCTCGTCGGAGCGCCGGGTGAGCGCCTCGAGCGTCTTCAGGTCCTGGGCGAGGCCGGCAACGGCGGTCGCGTTGGTCTGGGCCGTGCTGGACGTCGAGTCGGAAAGCGATTTGACGGCGCTCTCGGCCGCCTCGCGCGCCACGCTCAGGATGGAATCGCGCGTGCCGGCCAGCGACTTCTCGATCTGGTTGAGGCGCGGGCTTATGTCTTCGAACTCGGGCAGCGGCGTGCCCGGCTTGGAAAGATGCGCCGACAGGCCGGCGACCTGCGCTTCCAGGCTGCGGATCAGTGCCGGATCGATGCCCGCGACCTGCTGCGCGGACGATTCCAGCCGGCTGGAAATGTCCTCGAGCCGGCTTTCCAGCCCCCGGATCGCCATCTCGTTGGCGGGATCGGGCGTGCGCGTCTCGATGCGCTTGGCCAAAGCGGTGAAGCGGGCGTCGATCGCCTCCATGATGCCGGCGCTCTCATCCCGGCGCATGCGCTGGTCAAGCCTGTCCGCGACTTCGTCCAGCCGACGCTCGAGATCGCGGAACAGCATATTGCCCTGTTCGATCGCATCGCCCTGGCGGCGCTCAAGCAGCATTGACAGCGCATCGAAGCGCTGCTCAAGGCCCTGGAAGATCTGGTCGGCATCTGGCATCGCCGGCGCGCGGTCCATCTTGTCGGTGATCAAGGCGATCTGCTTGCCGAGCCGCTCCATGGCCTGCTCGGGCAGGTCCGCCCTGCCGGCCAGTTGATCCACACGGCTGGACAGGAGACTGAGGCGATCCAGAACTTCCGCTCCAGGCCGCGACTGTGCGACCTCTTCGATCTGAATCGCTAGGGAGGCCATGCGCTTCTCGATCCGGCCGAAGCTTTCGGGATCGAAGGCATTGGCCTGCGCGGCCACCGTCGACGCGACGATGGCGCGCGAAATCTCATCCAGCCGCTCGTCGATCATGGCGAGCGTCTCGCCGCCGCGCGCGGTCTGCTGGCCGGCGAAACGGTCGACCGCGCCGGCAAGCGTGCGCACCTTCTCCTCCAGCGAGCGCAGCGAAAGCGATTCCGGCAGGTTGCTGACGGCGCTGCTGATCTGTTCGAGCCGATCGGTCAGCACCGAAAGGCTCGGACCTTCGGCGCGCTTGCGCTGGTCGGCGTCGACGCGGTCCTCGAAGGCGCTCCAGCGGCGGTCGAAGTCGTCCCAGCGGCGGTCGACCTTCTGCAGGCTTTCCTCGCGCGCCAGCGCATCCAACGCGCCCTTCACCTGTTCCAGTTCCAGCCGCAGCAAGTTGACGCTGCGGTCGTCGCTTTTTTCGGCGAGCGTCTGGATGGCTCCCGAAAGCCGCTCGAATTCGAGGGCGAGCTCGGCGCTGCTCTTGTCGGGCATGCCGCTCGACGGAGCGCCGCCCTGGCTGTTGGCCTGTATGGCGCGATCGATGTCCTGGCGGAACGCTTCGAATTCGCGCTGCAGACCGACGGTCATCTGGTGGCGCAGTTCCTCGCGCAGGCCGCGCAGTTCGACGGCGATCTTGCCGACCATGGCGACGCTGTCTTCCTGGCCGCGCACCCGGTCGATGTCACGCGCGATCGCCTGGTAGCTCTGGCCGAAGGCGGGCGCGGCGGGCGTCGGATTTTGCGGGGCGCGATTTTGCGGCCATTGGTTCTGCGGGCCGGGATTTTGCGGTGCCGGATTCTGCTGCGGCCGGTCCAGCGGCCTTTGCGCGGAATAGGTATCCTCGTACCAGCGCGGCTGGCCGTAAGGCTGCGTGCTTGGATAACGCGGCTGCTCGACCGGCCGCCGCAGGTCGGGGCGATCGGGCATGTCGGCGCGCGTCCGGTCCAGCCGCTGCTCCAGCGTTTCGAGCGAGCGGTTCAGTTCTTCGAGCGAGGGCTGCGGCCGGCGTTGCCTGCCGGCGTTGAGTGTATCGAGATAGGACCGCTTGCTGTTCATCGATGCGCCCGTGTTCAGAATGGCCGGCCAAAGGCCGGTTTCCCAAAGTCCTGTCGGGAACGAAGCGAGCCGGGCGGTTTTGCCGCGGAGGAAGACGGGCTTCCCGGGTTTTCACCCGCGCTTCGAAAAACCGTGAAAAATTCGCTACAGGATAACCACGGGTGACCGACATGCGCACATTTCGCCCAACGTGGTAAACAAGGCGTTAACCAAGCTTAAGAAGCCGCGCATAAATCGTGAGGCGCCTTTCGGGTGGTGCGGCATAAAGGTCCGTTTTGACAACGCCCTTGCGTCACCCCGTGGCTGTCGATATAGAATTGACGTAAACGTAAAAGGTGCGAAGTCGTGCCTCTTGCGATTGACTTGTTGCAACCACGATTGGAAGCACGCCCCCGCTTCCATTCAGGCGACGCTTGGTCCGAGACCGCGACGCCACCAGGGGAAAGCCAGTGACCATGAAACTTGTTTCGCCCGGCGAAGCCGCGGCCAATACCAATGACATACCGCTCGAAGCCGGCGAGGAATTCGTCCGCATCGGCGAGATGGCCAAGAAATACGGTGTGACGCTGCGCACGCTGCGTTTCTATGAAGACAAGGGCCTGCTCAATCCGCATCGCGACGGCTCGACCCGTCTCTATACGCGCCGCGACAAGGCCCGCCTGAAGCTGATCCTGCTCGGCCGCAAGGTCGGGTTCTCGCTGCGCGACGTCAAGCAGATGATGGATCTCTACGATCCGACCGGCACCAACACCAAGCAGTTGCGGCTGGCCCTCGACAAGTCGGAGAAGCAGCTCGCCCGTCTGCAGAAGCAGCGCGCGCTGATCGACGACGCCATCAACGAGTTGAGCACGTCGATGACGGCGGTGCGCCAGATGCTCGTCGAGCGCACGACGGCGCCGCAGGCCAGCGCCGCCGGCTGAACGCTGGCCCTCAACAGGGACGATCCCAAAAATGGAGAGCCGCGCGGCTGTAGCCGCGCGGCTTTTTTGTCGCCACAATGCCGAACCGCTCACATAAATTTTTGGCTGCGACGAAGTTGACGTTTACGAAAACGTCAATATTTGCTATCGGGGCATCGACATTGGCCCGGCCTTCTGTCCAGGACGTGGATAAGGAACTTGCTGGCCGGCCGGCACTATAAGGGTGGAGGAAGGCATGACGATCTACAGGGCGCCGGTCCAGGACACGCTGTTCGTTCTCAACGACGTGCTGGGCTATCAGCGCTATTCCAACCTTCCGGGCTTCTCGGATGCGACGCCCGACGTGCTCGAGGCGATCCTCGCCGAGGGCGCCAAGCTTGCCGAAAACGTCATGCATCCGTTGAACCGCGTGGGCGACATGGAAGGCTGCGTGCGCCATGACGACGGCTCGGTGACGACGCCCAAGGGTTTCAAGGATGCTTACGACCAGTATCGCGAAGGCGGCTGGATGGGGCTTGCAGCGCCTGCCGAGTTCGGCGGCCAGGGCCTCCCTTACGCCGTCCACACCGCCGTCTCCGAATATATGATCTCCGCCAACATGGCGCTGATGATGTATCCCGGCCTGACGCAAGGCGCGATCGCGGCCATCGTCACCCACGGCACGGACGAGCAGAAGGCGACATGGCTGCCCAGGCTGATCGAGGGCACCTGGACCGGCACCATGAACCTGACCGAGCCGCATTGCGGCACCGACCTCGGCCTGCTGCGCACCAAGGCCGTTCCCAATGGCGATGGCACCTACAGGATTTCCGGCCAGAAGATCTTCATCTCCGCCGGCGAGCACGACATGTCGGACAACATCGTCCACCTGGTGCTTGCCCGCGCCGAGGGCGCGCCGGAAGGCGTGAAGGGCATCTCGCTTTTCATCGTGCCGAAGCTCAAGCTCGATGCCTCGGGCAATCCCGGCCAGCGCAACACGCTCTCCTGCGGCTCGATCGAGGAGAAGATGGGCATCCACGGCAACTCGACCTGCGTCATGAATTATGACGAGGCGGAGGGCACGCTGCTCGGCGAATTGAACGGCGGCCTGAAGGCCATGTTCACGATGATGAACGAGGCCCGCCTCGGCGTCGGCCTGCAGGGGCTTTCGGTCTCCGAGATCGCCTATCAGAACGCCGTTTCCTACGCCAAGGACCGCCTGCAGGGCCGTTCGCTGTCGGGCGCCAAGGCGCCGGACAAGAAGGCCGATCCGATCATCGTCCATCCCGACATTCGCCGTTCGCTGATGACCATGAAGGCCTTCAACGAGGCCGGTCGCGCGCTGGCGTTGTGGACGGCGATCAAGTCCGACGTCGCACATCGCTCGGGCGACGACAAGGACCGCCAGGCGGCCGACGACTACACCGGCCTGATGACGCCGGTGGTCAAGGGCGTGCTCACCGATAAGGGTTTCGATCATGCGGTGATGGCGCAGCAGGTGTTCGGCGGCCACGGCTACATCGAAGAGCACGGCATGAGCCAGTTCGTGCGCGACGCCCGCATCGCCATGATCTATGAAGGCGCCAACGGCATCCAGGCGCTCGACCTCGTCGGCCGCAAGCTGGCGCAGAATGGTGGCCGCGCGGTGCAGGCCTTCTTCAAGGAAGTCGGCGAATTCTGCGAGGAAGACCGCGCCGACGAGAAGATGGCGTCCTTCACCAAGGCGCTGAAGAAGGGTCTCAACGACTTGCAGGCAGCCACCATGTGGCTGGTGCAGAACGCCATGGCCAAGCCCGACAATACCGGTGCCGCCTCGACCGACTATATGCATCTCTTCGGCCTGGTGGCGCTGGGCTACATGTGGGCGCAGATGGCGAAATCCGCGCAGGCGAAGCTCGCGGAAGGCGCCAACGGCGCTTCGGTGTTCTACGACACCAAGCTGGTGACCGCGCGCTTCTTCATGGAGCGCGTCATGCCGGAAACGGCGACGCGTCTTGCCCGCATCTCGAGTGGCGCGGACACGCTAATGGCGCTGCCGGCGGAAGCGTTCTAGGTTCGGCGGACCGGCACCGCCGGCCTACAATTGTCGGAACGCGGAGGAAATCGTGGCGACAAATCCAGCCGAAATTCTTGGCCTGCCGAAGCCCGCCTGGGCGGCGGACGAAGTCGGCATGCTCTACGACATGGCGTCCCGCTTCATGTCGGAAGAAATCGCGCCGCGCTATGACGAGTTCGAGAAGAACGAGATGTTCGACCGCGAGAGCTGGCTGAAGGCCGGGGCCGCCGGCCTGCTCTGCGCTTCCATGCCGGAGAAATACGGTGGCTCGGGCGGCACCTTCGCCCATGAGAGCGCCATCATCGAGGCGATCGGCCATGTCGGCGTCGACGGCTTCGGCATCGGGCTGCACAATTCGATCGTAGCACCCTACATCCTGCATTACGGTTCCGAGGAGCAGAAACAGAAATGGCTGCCCAAGCTCGCGACCGGCGAGCTGATCGGCGCCATCGCCATGACGGAACCCGGCGCCGGCTCCGACCTGCAAGGCGTCAAGACCCGCGCCGAGAAGGACGGCAATCACTACAAGATCAGCGGCTCGAAGACCTTCATCACCAATGGCCAGCTCGCCAACCTGGTCATCGTCGTCACCAAGACCGACCCGGACAAGGGTGCCAAGGGCACCTCGCTGATCGTCGTCGAGACCGACGAGGTCGAGGGTTTTCAGCGCGGCCGCAATCTCGACAAGATCGGGCTGAAGTCGAACGACACCTCCGAGCTGTTCTTCAACGACGTGCGCGTGCCGACCTCGAACCTGCTTGGCCACGAGGAGGGCAAGGGCTTCGTCCAGCTGATGCAGCAGCTGCCGCAGGAGCGATTGCAGATCGGCACCGGCGCGATCGCCATGATCGAGCGGGCGCTGGCGCTCACCATCGACTACGTCAAGGAACGCAAGGCCTTCGGCAAGGCCGTCATCGATTTCCAGAACACCCAGTTCAAGCTGGCCGAACTGAAGACCGAGGCCACCATCGGCCGCGTCTTCTACAATGACTGCGTCGCCCGCCACATCGATGGCGGGCTCGACCCGGTGACCGCCTCGATGGCCAAATACTGGCTCAGCGACCTGCAGGGCAAAGTCGTCGACGAATGCCTTCAACTGCATGGCGGCTATGGCTACATGAATGAATATCCGATCGCCCGCATGTACCGCGACGCCCGCGTCCAGCGCATCTACGGCGGCACCAACGAAATCATGAAATTGCTGATCGGGCGCTCTCTCTGAGCGCGGCGGCCGGCAAAGCCAAGGAGCACGAAAATGACTGAGGCTTACGTCTATGACGCCGTGCGCACGCCGCGCGGCAAGGGCAAGAAGGATGGCTCGCTGCACGAGGTGCCGGCGGTCAGGCTCGCCGCCAGGACGCTCGAGGCGCTGCGCGACCGCAACGGGCTCGACACCGGCAATGTCGACGACATCATCTTCGGCTGCGTCGATCCGGTCGGCGAGGCTGGCTCGGTCATTCCGCGCGCCGCCGCCTTCGAGGCCGGCTACGACACAAAGGCGCCCGGCATGCAGATCTCGCGCTTCTGCGCCTCCGGCCTCGACGCCATCAATTTCGGCGCCGCCAAGATCGCGCAAGGCGCGGACGAGATCGTCATTGCCGGCGGCGTCGAATCCATGTCGCGCGTCGGCATGGGCATGTCCGGCGGCGCCTGGTTCATGGACCCTTCCGTCGGCCTGCCCGGCTGGTTCGTGCCACAGGGCATCTCGGCCGACCTTATCGCCACCAAATACGGTTTTTCCCGCGACGACGTCGACGCCTATGCCGTCGAGAGCCAGAAGCGCGCCGCGAAAGCCTGGGCCGACGGCCGTTTCAAGAATTCGGTGATCCCGATCAAGGACCAGAACGGCCTCACCATTCTCGACCATGACGAGCACATGCGGCCCTCGACCGACATGCAGTCTCTGGCCTCGCTCAACCCGTCCTTCGTCATGCCTGGCGAAATGGGCGGCTTCGACGCGGTCGCCGTGCAGAAGCATCCTGAGGTCGAGGAGGTCAATCACGTCCACCACGCCGGCAATTCCTCCGGCATCGTCGACGGCGCCGCCGCCGTGCTGCTCGGCTCCAAGAAGGCCGGCAAGGCGATGGGACTGAAGCCCCGCGCCCGCATCCGCGCCTTCGCCAACATAGGCTCGGAACCGGTGCTGATGCTGACCGGTCCGGTCGACGTCACCGAGAAGCTGTTGAAGCGCGCCAAGATGAAGCAGTCGGACATCGACCTGTTCGAGCTCAACGAGGCTTTCGCTTCCGTGGTGCTGCGCTACATGCAGGCCTTCGACATCCCGCATGACCAGATCAACGTCAATGGCGGGGCGATCGCCATGGGCCATCCGCTCGGCGCCACCGGCGCCATGATCCTGGGCACGGTGCTTGACGAGCTGGAGCGTCGCGACCTCAACACCGCGCTGGTCACGCTCTGCATCGGCGCCGGCATGGGCACCGCCACCATCATCGAACGCGTCTGACGGGGAGAGAAGAAGATGACCTATACCAATTTCACCCTCGACACCGACGCCGACGGCATTGCGCTGATCACCTGGAACATGCCGGACCGCTCGATGAACGTGTTCACCGAAGAGGTGATGCGCGAGCTCAACGACATCGTCGATAAGGTGGCCGGCGATGCCGCCATCAAGGGCGCCGTCATCACCTCCGGCAAGGATAGCTTCTCCGGCGGTGCAGATATCACCATGCTGCAGAAGATGCTGGCGACCTTCGCTGCCGCGAAGGCGAATGATCTCGACAAGGCGACCAGGGCGCTGTTCGAGAATGCCGGCTACATGACCGGCTTGTTCCGCAAGCTCGAGACCTGCGGCAAGCCGTTTGTGTCGGCGATCAACGGCACCTGCATGGGTGGCGCCTTCGAGATGTCGCTCGCCTGCCACGGCCGCGTCGCCGCCGATTCCGACAAGGTGAAGATGGCGCTTCCCGAAGTGAAGATCGGTATCTTCCCCGGTGCAGGCGGCACCCAGCGCGTGCCGCGGCTGACCGACCAGCAGCAGGCGCTGCAGATGCTGACCTCCGGCCAGAACCTGACGCCGCAGAAGGCGAAGGCGATGGGCCTGATCCACGAGATCGTCGAGCCTTCGAAACTCGTCGAGACCGCCAAGGCGATGATCAAGAACGGGCTGAAGCCGGTGGCGCCCTGGGACGAGAAGGGTTTCAAGCTGCCCGGCGGTCCGATCTATTCGGCCGCCGGCGCCAATCTCTGGCCGCCGGCGATTGCCATCCTGCGCCGCGAAACCTACGGCAATTATCCGGCTGCGGCCGCTATCCTGAAATGCGTCTATGAAGGCCTTTTGGTGCCATTCGACACGGCGCTCAGGATCGAGCAGCGCTATTTCACCGAGATCATGCAGTCGAAGGAAGCGGCGGCGATGATCCGCTCGCTCTTCCTGTCGCTGCAGGAATTGAACAAGGGCGCGCGCCGGCCGGCCGACGTGCCGGAGACCAAGTTCAAGAAGATCGGCATCCTCGGCGCCGGCTTCATGGGCGCCGGCATCGCCTATGTCACCGCGCGCGCCGGTATTCCGGTGGTGCTGCTCGACCGCGACCTGCCGTCGGCCGAGAAGGGCAAGGCGCATTCCGACAGCCTGATGGCCGATCAGGTCAAGAAGGGCCGCGCCAAGCCGGAAGACAAGGACAAGCTCCTGTCGCTGATCACGCCAACGGCGGATTATGCCGACCTTGCCGGCTGCGATCTCGTCGTCGAGGCGGTCTTCGAGGATTCGAGCGTCAAGAAAGAAGCCACCGAGAAGGCGGAAGCGGTGTTGAAGTCGTCGGCGATCTTCGCTTCGAACACGTCGACGATCCCGATCTCCGCTCTGGCGAAGAACTCGGCGCGGCCGAAGAACTTCATCGGCATCCACTTCTTCTCGCCGGTCGACAAGATGATGCTGGTCGAGATCATCCTCGGCAAGAAGACGGGCGACAAGGCCTTGGCCGTCGCCTTCGACTTCGTGCGCGCCATCAAGAAGACGCCGATCGTCGTCAACGACACGCGTGGCTTCTACGTCAACCGCTGCGTGCTGCGCTACATGTCGGAAGCCTACAAGATGCTGATCGAGGGTGTGCCCGCGCCGATGATCGAGAACGCCGCTAAGGCTGCCGGCATGCCGGTCGGCCCGCTGGCGCTGACCGACGAGACGGCCGTCGACCTTGCCCAGAAGATCATGAAGCAGACCATCCGGGATCTCGGCGACAAGGCCGTCGATCCCAGGCAGATGGCGTTGGTCAACACCATGGTCGACACGCATGGCCGCTTCGGCCGCAAGAACGGCAAGGGTTTCTACGACTATCCGGCCAAGCCGGCGAAGAAGAAGCTGTGGCCGGGCCTCAAGGACCTCTATCCGCAGCTCAACCCCGACAAGGTCGACTATGAGGAGCTGAAGCAGCGCCTGCTGGTCGCCATCGCGCTGGAAGCGGCGCGGGTGATGGAAGAGGGCATCGTCACCGATCCACGCGAGGCGGATGTCGGCTCGATCCTCGCCTTCGGCTTTGCGCCCTTCACCGGCGGCGCGCTGTCCTACATCGACGGCATCGGCGCCAAGCGTTTCGTCAAGATCGCCAAGGGCCTACAGAAGAGATACGGCGCCGAGTTCAAGGCGCCGAAGCTTCTGCTCGACATGGCCGAGAAGGGCGAGACCTTCTACCAGCGCTTCCACCCCTACCAGAAGGGTGAGGTCAGAGAGGCGGCCTGACGAACGAAGCCGGGATGTATGTCTGGGCGCGAATGGCCCGCACCATGGCCACGGCGTCGAGCCGCGGCCCCTACAGGGTCGGCGACGAAAGCCGGCTGGCCTTCCGCTGCCTGCCGATCGACATCGATTTCAACCTGCATCTGAACAATGCCCGCTACATGATGCTGGCCGATCTCGGCCGCATCGATATCTTCCTGCGCGTCGGCCTTATCGCGCTTGCACGCAAGAATGGCTGGGCGCCGATGATCGGCGGGCTGCAGGTGGCCTATGTACGCGAGATCAAGCTGTGGCGCCGCTTCGAGGTGGTCTCATCGATCGAGACCTGGGAAGGCACCTCCGTCATCGGCAGGCATCGTTTCGTCCTCGATGGCGGCGAGACGGCGGCGCTGATCCTGACCACCGGCGGCGTCTATGACCGCGGCGGCCGCCGCGTCCTCGACATCGACGAGGTCGTCGCGGCGCTCGGCCACGCCGCCAGTCCACGCCCGCCGACCGAAGCCGAGCGGGCCTTCATGCTTTCGCACCGGAATTTGCGCGAACAGGCCAAGGCCGCCTGATCGCGCTGAAGTGGTCAGTCCGACTTGCTGGGTCAACAACGGCTTGGATCACATTTTAGAGGCGCGGGCGTCGTCGGCTTTTTGGCGAAGGATTTGGATGATATATTAGTTTCATCTAATAAAACTGTTGACCACGGGAGCGATCATCATGCGCATGATGTTGAGAATTTCCGTTCCGACCGTCGAAGGCAACAAGGCACTCAAGGACGGCAGCATGGCGAAGTTCATCGAACATACCCTGTCGGACCTTAAGCCGGAGGCCGCCTATTTCACCGCCGAAAAAGGTCAACGAACGGCTTACCTGTTCGTCGATATAAAGGACAGTTCCGACATGCCTCATTTCGGCGAGCGGTTCTTCCTGGCTTTCAATGCCGCCGTGGATTTCGTGCCGGTCATGAATGCGGAGGAACTCAAGAAGGGCCTGCCCAAGGCTTTGGCCGGGATCGGATAGGTCGCGTAAGGACGCGAAAGCCACGCAGATTTCTCGATGTCCATCGGCCACGCCGATGGACAATGGTGTGGTCGCGCGCTAGACAGGCTTGAGGCATTTTTTCCTGTTCTGAAGGAGAGCGCGCGTGCTCTCACACGACCGCGTATGGGCCGCAATCGACGCTCTCGCCGAGCGCTATTCGCTGTCGGCTTCCGGCCTTGCCCGGCGTGCGGGCCTCGATTCGACGGCCTTCAACAAGTCGAAGCGCCTGTCTTCCGACGGCCGGCCGCGCTGGCCCTCGACCGAATCGCTGGCCAAGATCATCGAGGCCACCGGCGCTTCGCTGGAGGAATTCACCGGACTGGTCGAAGGACGCGGCGGGGCCTCCGTCGCCCAACATCGCAGCGCGGTTCCGTTGCTCGGCTTCGCCCAGGCCGGCGCGGGGGGCTTCTTCGACGATGCCGGCTATCCGGCGGGGCAGGGCTGGGATCTGGTCGAGCTTCCGGCGCGGGCGACCGAGACATCCTACGCGCTGCAGGTACAGGGCGATTCCATGCTGCCGCTCTACCGCAACGACGACGTGCTGATCGTCGAACCGGGCGCGCCGACGCGCAAGGGCGATCGTGTCGTGGTCAAGACCACCGCCGGCGAGGTGATGGCCAAGGTGCTCGATCGGCAAACGGTGAAATCGATCGTGCTGGTTTCGCTGAACCCCGCCCACCCGGACCGTGACATCCCGACGCGCGATATCGAATGGGTGGCGCGCATCATTTGGGCGAGCCAGTAGGTCCCGGACCGGTGCGGCTTCTTCAAACAGCCCTGGCGGTTCTGGCGCTTCCGGTCATGGCGGCGCTCGTCGTGACCGGCGGGCGCGCAATCAAAGGCCATGAGAGCACGATCGCAGTGGATCAGATCGATCCGGACGCGCTTGCAGATCCAGGCACTGAGACGCCGCCGGAAGAGCCGGCGACCTCGGCCATTCCCGCGCCTGCCACTCCGCAGCCACCTGTTCATTCGAGGGCCATCGATCCCGAAGTGGTGGCGCCGCCCGCTCTTTCGGACAACGAACTCGAACGGGTGGAACCGCGCGCGCCGCTCAGCGATCTGGCGCTGGCCGGGCCGCCCAAGCCGCCCAAAACGAAGATGCCAGGCGACTGGAACGGCACGAAATTGTTCCAGCCGGTCGCCATCGCCGCCGGGCTGATCGAGTCGAAGGGCTATGCGGTCGCCGTGTCCGGCGTGGATGTCGTCAAGGCGGACGAAACCTGCGCCGACGAGGGCAAGAACTGGGCCTGCGGCGCGCGCGCCAGGACAGCCTTCCGCGCTTTCCTGCGTGGCCGGGCGGTCGCCTGCACCGTGCCGTCCGAGGGCGGCCGCGACACCATTTCCGCCGAATGCCATATCGGCAATCAGGACGTCGGCCAGTGGCTGGTCGAGAATGGCTGGGCACGCGCCGCGCAAGGCGGTCCCTATGTCGAGGCCGAGAACAAGGCCCGCACGGCCAGGAAGGGTATTTTCGGCTCGGCGCCTAAGCTTGACGGTCTGCCGGCGCTGCCGGCCGCGTCAGATCCGGCGCCGGTTGCGCCGGATTCGATCCTGCCGGCCGATGGCGGCGACGTTACGCCGCCAACTGACCAGCCAGCGCCCGCTCAATGAGCGCGCGTGTCTCGGCGATGCCGTAAAGCGCCGCGAACGAACCGAAGCGCGGCCCGCGCTCCTGGCCGATCAGCACCTGGTAGATCATCTGGAAGAAGGCGACCGACACGCCTGGTCCGCCCTCAGGGCTCTGCTTGGAATGGTCCTGGTAGCGGTCGATCTTGCGCGCGACGTTGAGCGCCGCGTTCTGGATCGCCTCGCCGTCGGCGCCCTGCGGCAGCGCGCCGAGCGCGTCGGAAAGCTTGGCCAGCGCCTCGCGCTCCATCTCGTCGGCGGCACGGTAAACCTTGGTCGGCTTCACGAAGTCGTCGAAATAGCGGATCGCGTAGCCGGTCAGCCGGTCGAGTTCCGGATGCGTCTTCGGCGTCACGCCCGGCGCGTGCCGCGAGATGAAGCCCCACAGCACGGCCTTGTCATGCGCGTTGGAGGCGCTCACTAGGTTGAGCAGCAGCGCGAACGGTACCGGCAGGTCGATAGCCGGCGGGTTGCCGTCATGCATGTGCCATACAGGATTGCCGAGCCGCTCCTTCCAGTCCTGGCGCGGATAGGCGCCAAGGAAAGCGTAATACTCGTCAACCGCCTTCGGGATGACGTCGAAATAGAGCTTCTTCGCCTGCCGCGGCCGCTGGTACATATAGAGGCCGAGGCTCTCGGTCGGCGCGTAGGTCAGCCATTCGTCGATGGTCAGGCCATTGCCCTTCGACTTCGAGATCTTCTGGCCTTCCTCGTCGAGGAACAACTCGTAGACGAAATGCTCCGGCGCGCGGCCCCCGAGGATGTTGCAGATGCGGTCGTAGATCCCGGCATTGGTCTGGTGGTCCTTGCCGAACATCTCGAAGTCGACGCCGAGCGCCGCCCAGCGCATGCCGAAATCCGGCTTCCACTGCAGCTTCACATGGCCGCCGGTGACCGGCAGCGTCGTCTCCATGCCTTCGTCGTCGAAGGTGACGGTGCCGGCCTTGGCGTCGACATTTATCATCGGCACGTAGAGCACGCGGCCGCTCTTCGGCGAGATCGGCAGGAACGGGCTGTAGGTCGCCTGGCGCTCCGGCCCGAGCGTCGGCAGCATCACGCCCATGATCTCGTCATAGCGCTCCGCGGCGCGCAGCAGCACCTCGTCGAAGCGGCCGGCCTTGTAATACTGCGTCGCGCTGGCGAATTCGTAATAGAAGCCGAACGTATCGAGGAAACGGCACAGCATCGCGTTGTTGTGGTCGGCGAAGCTCGCATAGTCGCCGCCGAACGGATTGGGCACCGAGGTCAGCGGCATATGCAGGTAGGGTTCCAGCGCCGCGCGGTCCGGCACGTTCTCCGGGATCTTGCGCATGCCGTCCATGTCGTCGGAGAAGCACAGAAGCTTGGTCTTGACCTTGTCCTGCGTCAGCACGCGGAAGGCGTGGCGCACCATGGTCGTGCGCGCCACCTCGCCGAACGTGCCGATATGCGGCAGGCCGGACGGGCCGTAGCCGGTCTCGAACAGCACGGTTTCGGGAAAATCCTTGCCCTTGTAGCGGGCGATGATCTTCTTGGCTTCCTCGAACGGCCAGGCCTTGCTCTCGGCCGCCGCGGCAAGCATCTCGGGATTGAGATCGATGATGTTTGATCCCGTCATGTCGGAGTTCCAGTCATGGCCGTCTGTGCGGCGGATAAGGTTTGTCGACCGGTCTCTAGGCGCGCGAGATCGGAGCGTCAACGATTTGCGGCGGTTTTCCTTGCGGCGCCACAATCGCGCTCCTACGTTCGAGCCTCACTTTCAAGGAGTTTTGAATGCCTTTGCTGACGCCGCACGAAGCCCTGATCCACCTGATGGTCATCACGTCGGCTTCCGATCGCGACATGACGGATGTCGAGCTGGCGCGGATCGGCGATGTCGTCCGCTCCTGGCCGGTCTTCGTCGATTTCAACCAGGACAGGCTAATTGCGGTGGCGCAGGCCTGCCAGAAGGCGCTGCACGACAAGGACGGGCTGGAAGGCCTGCTGGCGCGCGTCTCCGAAGCGCTACCCGAGCGGCTGCGCGACACTGCTTATGCCGCTGCCTTTGAAGTAGCCGCCGTCGATCTCGAAATGCGTATGGAGGAAGTCAGGGTGCTGCAGCTCATCCGCCTCAAGCTCGACCTCGACACGCTGACCGTCGCCGCGATCGCGCGTGCGGCGAAAGCCCGCCTGCGCACGCTCACCTGAAGAAGGCTGCAGACCTAAAAGAAGCTGACAGGAAAATAACGCAGGTAGAACTCAGCGAAGCTGCCCTTGATCGAGATCTCCTGCAACGCATAGTCGAAGGCGGCGGCAAGCGCGGTGTCGCTCTTGCGGGTGGCGATCGCCATACCCGAGCCCAGATATTCCGGCGCCAGATACGGACCGCCGGCGAAGCGGCAGCAGCCGGCGGCGTCCGAACCGCCCAGCCAGAAGGCGAAGCGCATGCCGTCGCCGAAGGCGGCGTCGATCTTGCCGGCCTTGAGGTCGGTATAGAGGTCTTCCGGCGTGTCGAAGGTCACCACCTGGACGGTGTTGAAGTAATCGCGCAGCATCTTCTCATGCGCCGAGCCGGCGACTACGCCGACCCGCTTGCTGCGCAATTTGTCGAGGATCGGCTCGGCGAAGGCCTTTGCCTTGGGCATGATGAAGCGGGCTGGAAATTGCATGTAGGAGCGCGAGAAGGCGTATTTCTCACGGCTCTCCGGCGTCGCGGCGATGCCGGCGATGATAGCCTCGCCTTCGCCTTTCTGGAGAGCGCCCTCCAGTTCGTTCCACGGCAAGGCCTGGACCTGGCATTTCTCGACAACGTCCAGTTCCGCGCAGATCGCCCGCGCCAGATCGATGTGGAAACCCGACAGCCGGCCAGCGCCATCGAGGAAGTTGAAGGGCGGAAAATCGGTGGTGGTGAGGAATCTGAGTCGCGGCAGCGCGGAGAGGTCGGGCTTCGGCAGCCGCTCCTTGGCGTCCCACAGCACCGGCACCTGCGGCTCTGCCGCCTGAGTCGCATCGGCGAGAGGCAACGCGCCGCCCACCAGCGACATCAGGGCCAGAAATATCCACCGCAAGATCACGATATGGCTCCGCGCCTGTCCCCGTTCCTCGGCTTTTCGTATGAAAATGGGGCAGGCACAACGGTTTTTGATTTCAGGCGGCCGAATTAAGCGTATGATTCGGCGTGTTTGCAAGTGACCTGCGTGCCGGAAGGGGGAAGCTACCGGCTTTGCTGAGGCAATTGCGACCCGAGGTTGATGGCGAAGGGGTGTTCGGGCATCTACCGTCGGCAATGAGAAAAATAGAAGCAACATGGGGTAGATGTTGCGATGGGCCTGTTTGACAGAACTCTGGAATACATAGACCAGTTGCAGCATGCTGGCACCGCGGCCGCGGTCTGCGAGAGGCTGCTCGGCGTCACCTCGAACTTCGGCCTGACCGCATTGATGGCGGGAACCGTGCCGCAGCCGGGCACGCCGCGTGGCCGGCAGAAACAGCATGTGATGCTTTGCGATTGGCCCGGCGATTGGCTGGAGCGCTATGTGGCGCGCAACTATGTCGACTACGATCCGGTCGTCAGTCACATGAAGCAGCTTCAGGCGCCGTTCCAATGGCGGGACGCTTCAAAAAACGCCCTGATCGACAAGAGCAGCGATGAAGTCATGGGCGACGCCCGCGAGTTCAAGCTGCGCGACGGCCTGGCATTTCCGCTGGTCACGCTCGACGGCCAGATCGTCATGGTCTCGCTGGGTGGCGAATCCGTTGACTTGTCGGATGCGGAATTCGGAATGGTGTCGCTCGCATCGACCTATGCGATCGGCCGCGCCATGCAACTGCACACCAAGGCCGAGAGCGTCATCGATCACATAGAATTGACGGCGCGTGAGCGGGAATGCCTGCAATGGGCCGCAGTCGGCAAGTCTGAATGGGAGATATCTCAAATTTTAGGCATCTCGGAACACACATCCGAGAAACATCTTCTTAACGCCAAGAGCAAACTGGGCGCAGCCAACCGGGTGCAGGCAGTCGCGGAGGCGATTAGACGTGGCTATATTAGCTAGGTCGGCCGTGCCGACCTAGAAATTCTTGCCTGCGCATTCGCGCAATATTTTAAGGGACATCACGGCCGTATCTTCCTCTTAAGCCTAGGAGACGGCTAATGCTTTTTTCCCTTACCACTCAGGAATTGATGGAACGTCCCGACCTCTGGGAGGCAGTCCATCGCTTGCGCTACAAGATCTTCGTCGAGGAGATGGGATGGACCGATCTTGATCGTCCGGACCAGCTCGAGATCGACCAGTTCGATCATGACGAGGCCGAGCATCACCTCGTCATCCGCAATGGCGAACTGGCTGGCTACCAGCGGATGCTGCCGACCACACGGCCGCATCTGCTCACGGACGTGCTGTCGGATCTCTGCGAGGGACCGTCTCCCTCGGGGCCGAATGTCTGGGAACTGACCCGCTACGCGGTGGCTCCGGGTTTTCGCGACGGCAAACGCGGCGTCTCGACGGTCGGCACCGAACTGATCGCCGGCTTCGTCGAATGGGGCCTCAAGCGCTCCGTCAATCAGGTCATCATCGAGTTCGAGCCGATGTGGGTGCTGCGGGCGCTGCAACTGCACTTCCTGGCAAAGCCGCTCGGCTACCAGCGCACCTATGGCAACCAGCAGGTCGTGGCGACGCTGCTCACCTTCACCGAGCATACGCTCGATGTCGTGCGGGCCCGCCGCAACCACCACCTGCCGGTGCTGAACCGGGGTTATCCCGGTCTGCTCGGCCTCAAGCAGGCTTCGTGATGGAGGCGGTCATGAGTTTCCATCCCGAACCGGAACTGCGCGGCCATACGCTGGTCGTCACCGTGTCGTCGCATGATGGCCGGCCGGTGCTCGACAGGCATGCCTATGCGAGCCTTGCCAGGACCTTGCACGAGGCAGCCGTCAATGACGAGGTCCGCGTCGTCATGCTGCGCGGCCTTGCCGGATGCTTCTGCCTTGGCGGCGACTTCTCGGAGTTCCTCGACGCCACCAAGCACCAAGAGCTGATCGCCGCCGTCACCGACATGTTCCGCATGTTGGCGACCTTCCCCAAGCCGGTCCTAGCCTGCGTCGACGGCGACGCCGTCGGTGTCGGCTGCACCATCCTGTTCCATTGCGACATGGTGATCGCTTCCCGGGGCAGCACCTTCAGGGTGCCATTCGTCGATTTCGGCCTGGTGCCGGACGCGGCGACCAGCATCCTGGCACCCCAGAAGCTCGGCTATGCCGGCGCCTTCCGCTTCTTCTGCCTGGGCGACACGCTGGGCGTCGAAGACGCTAAGGCGCTCGGCCTGGTCGGCGAGATCGTGACGCAAGGCAGCGCCGAGGAAGCGACGCTGGCGAGGGCGAAACAGCTGGCCAAGAAGCCTGTGGCGGCACTGCTGCAGACGCGCAGCCTGCTCAAGGGCGACACGGACGTCTTGTGCGACCGCATCGACCACGAGATCACGCTGTTCCAGCAGGCGCTTCAGGATGACACCACGCTGAAGCGGTTGCAGCGGATCGCCCGCCTGGCTGCCTGAGCACCTGGCTTAAAAACCTCAGCGCCGCGCGAGCCGAAAGGCGCGCGGCGCTGTAATTCGTCCGGAACTGCATAAAAACAAAGAGATAGGCGTTTCGCCGTTTCCATGAAACGGGGAAAAGCACTAGTCCTTCAGGAATTCCGGTCCCTCGCCGATGATCTTCTTGTCGGGCTTGCCGATGGCATCGAGGTCGCGGCCGTCATAGGGCAGGGAAAGCAGGATACGCTGGATCACCGCGAGCCGGGCGCGGCGCTTGTCGTTGGCGCGCACGACGATCCACGACGAGAATTCCTTGTGCGTGCGCTCGATCATCTGGTCGCGCGCCCTGGTGTAGTCGTCCCACTTGCCGACGCCGGCGATGTCGATCGGCGAGAACTTCCAGTTCTTCAGCGGCGACCAGCGGCGGTCATGGAACCGTTCGAGCTGGGTCTCGCGGCCGATGTTCAGCCAGAATTTGAAGAAATGGATGCCCTCGTTGGAGATCATCCGCTCGAAATGCGGCGTCTCGTCGAGGAATTTCTCGTGCTGCTCCGGCGTGCAGAACCCCATGACCGGCTCGACGCCGGCGCGGTTGTACCACGAGCGGTCGAAGGTGACGAACTCGCCCGAGGTCGGGAAATGGTCGACATAGCGCTGGTAATACCATTGCCCCGCCTCGGTCGGCGTCGGCTTGGTCAGGGCGACGTTGCGCGCCGTGCGCGGGTTCAAATATTGCCGCAGCACGAAGATCGTGCCGCCCTTGCCGGCCGCGTCGCGCCCTTCGAAAAGCGCCATCACCCGCTTGCCGGTGGCCTGCAGCCAGGCCTGGGCCTTGACCAGTTCGATCTGCAGAGTCTCGAGTTCCTTTTCGTACTCCTCGCCTTTCATCTTCTTGTCGTAAGGATAGCCGCCGGCGGTGAGCTTGTTGTCCTCGATCCAGTCCGGGAGCACCGGATTGTCGATGTCGAACTCGCGCTCCTTGCCGCCGATCTTGATCTTGATCGGTGCGGTGGCCGGCACCGCTTCAGCCGTTTCCTTGGCCTTTTTCATCCAGACGAACCTTTCCAGTTTGCGGACTCATGCTATGGAGCCTGTGCAGCGCAGCGCGCTTTCGGGCGCAAAAACGCTGTAGCATTTTGATTTTGCGCATGAACCTTCGCGAAAATCGATCCTGATTTTCAGGGTCCCATGCGTCAGGCCGGTCCAGCGAGCCGCTGGCCGGTTGAACGGGATGCGGGGTGGCGCGGGCTTATGGCAGAGACGGGCGCGGGACAAAACAACAGGGGGCAAGCCTTGGCGGCGCGGCTGTCACGCAACCGCTGGCTGCTTGGCGCGGGTGTTCTCGCGGTCCTTGCCGTTTATTTTTTCGCCGGCGTCTCCGTCTATGTGCTGATGCTGGCCCTGGCCGCGCTGGCGGCCGCCGCGATGCTGCCGGCAAATGCCGAACGCCAGCCAGCCGATACGGGAGCAGCGATCGAGGCAAGCGGGCTGCAGCGGCTCTCCGGCGAGTATCTGGCGGCCGCGGTCGCCGATCCGCTCATCATATTCGATCGCTCCGCCGCCATGGTTCACGCCAACGCCGCCGCCTTCGCCGCCTTCGGCGGGCTGGCTCCGGGGATGTCGCTGGCATTGAAGTTTCGCGCGCCGGAAATGCAGGCGCTGCTCGACGGCATTCTGTCGGGTCAGGTCGCCGCCGATGCGGTCGACTACACCGAGAAGCTGCCGGTGGAGCGGACATATCGGGTCAGCGCGTCCACGGTCGGCCATGCCACCGGCCTTTACGTGCTGGTGTTCAAGGATCAGAGCGAGACGCGTCGCATCGATCGCATGCGAGCCGATTTCATCGCCAATGCCAGCCATGAGCTGCGCACGCCGCTCGCCTCGATCGCCGGCTTCATCGAGACGTTGCGCGGGCCGGCCCGCAACGATCCGGCGGCGCGCGACCAGTTCCTGCAGATCATGCAGAACCAGACCGGCCGCATGGCCCGCCTGATCGACGATCTGCTCTCGCTGTCGCGGTTGGAGATGAAACCCTATCTGAGGCCGGGCACGGAGGTCGATCTTCGCCAGACGATCGATAGCGTCATCGATTCGCTCGGGCCGCTGGCCGGTGAGAACGGCGTCGTCATCGAGCGCGAGTTCGCCAACGGGCCGCTCGTCGTTCCCGGCGATCGCGACGAACTGTTCCAGGTCTTCGAGAATCTCCTAGAGAACGCCTGCAAATACGGCCAGTCAGGTGGGCATGTCACCGTATCGATCGCTGGCGGCGAGGATAGCCAACAGCCGGGCTTCGACGTCACGATAAGGGACTATGGTCCGGGCATTGCCGAAGAACACATCCCGCGCATCACCGAGCGCTTCTACCGCGTCGATGTCGAAAACAGCCGCACCCAGAAAGGCACCGGGCTTGGCCTTTCGATCGTCAAGCATATATTGACCCGTCATAACGCAAGGTTGTCGATCAAGTCGGAAGTCGGCAAGGGCGCGGCGTTCACGGTTCATTTGCCGGCTCGCTGATCGTGTATCGGTTGCCAACCGGGATTTTCTTCTTTCTGTCATGCGGTTCGCGTATCAGCGACGGATTGAGGGAACGCACCAGCCGGCACAAACCGGGAAGGCATATCCATGCAGTCCGTCCATATCGCCAGTGCCTATGATGAAGAGCTGAAGTTCCTGTCGAAGCGCATCGCTGCGATGGGCGGCCATGCCGAGCGCATGGTCGAACAGGCGGTCGCGGCCCTGGTGAACGTCGACCATGGCCTCGCGCAGAAGGTCATCCAGGACGATCTCGTCCTCGACGAAGGACAGCGCGAGATCGACGACAAGGCTATCATCATCATCGCCAGGCGCCAGCCGATGGCGACGGACCTGCGCGAGATCGTCGGCGCGATCCGCATCTCGGCCGATATCGAGCGCGTCGGCGACCTGGGCAAGAACGTCGCCAAGCGCGTGGCCTCGGTCGACGGCCGCCAGCCGAATAGCCTTTTCCGCGGCCTGGAGGCCCTTGCCAATCTGGCGCTGACGCAGCTCAAGGAAGTGCTCGACGTCTATGCCTCGCGCTCGGTAGAGAGGATCGGCCTCGTGCGCGACCGGGACGACCAGATCGACGCCATGTACACCTCGCTGTTCCGCGAGCTTTTAACCTACATGATGGAAGATCCGCGCAACATCACGCCCTGCACGCATCTTCTGTTTTGCGCCAAGAACATCGAGCGCATCGGCGACCATGCGACCAACATCGCCGAGACGATCTATTACATCGTCACGGGCGACCAGATGCCGGCCGATCGGCCGAAGGGGGACAAGACCGACAAGGTCGTGCTTCCCGCCACGGTGCCGGCTAAGTGAACCGGCGCCTCTCGAACGGCTTCCTGATTTAGGGTAAGCTCCTCCAGACACAGCGATTTTGTCAGTCGCAGTCTCGGGAGGTTTGCGATGGAACAAGTTCGGAACCTGACCCCGGCCCCAACGTCGGGCATCATTGCATCCAGCGTCTATTCGGGCGGCAAGCGCGTCGCCGACATCGCCGTCGAACAAGCCGGCGAATGGGCGGCAAAACCTGGCCATGTCGTCTGGATCGGCCTGCTCGAGCCCGATCGCAACCTTCTGCTCCGGGTGCAGGCGCAATTCCACCTGCATGATTTGGCGATCGAGGATGCCGAGCATCCGCATGCACGCCCGAAGATCGAGCAATATGGCGACGCCCTCTTCATCGTCGCCCGCACCGCGCAATTGATCGACGGCCGCGTCACGTTCGGCGAGACTCATCTGTTCGTCGGCGCCGGCTACATCGTCAGCGTCCGGCACGGCCCGTCGACCTCCTACGCCGCCGTGCGCCAGCACTGGGAGAGCTGCCCGCATTCGCTCGCCAAGGGCGAGGACTTCGTCCTCTACGCCATCCTCGATTTCATCGTCGACAATTACATGCCGGTGCTGGAGCAGATCGAGGACGAGGTCGAGGCGATCGAGGACAAGGTGCTTTTGAAGCCGATGACCGGTTCCGATATCGAGCGGCTTTACATGCTGCGCCGCGATCTGCTGCGCCTGCGCAATGCGGCGCTGCCGCTGGTCGAGGTCTGCCGTCGGCTGACCAGTGCCGAGCTGCCGCAGATCCATGCCGCCATGCATCCGCTGTTTCGCGACGTGACCGACCACATCCGCACCGTGCAGGAAAAGATCGACTCACTGCGCGAGGTTCTGGCCTTCGCCTTCGAAGCCAGTCTGCTGGTCGGGCAGAGCCAGGAAACCGCAATATCCAAGAAGCTCGCCTCATGGGCCGCCATTCTGGCGGTGCCCACGGCCTTCGCAGGCATCTACGGCATGAACTTCTCCGACATGCCGGAACTGAAGATGGAATACGGCTATCCAATCATCCTGCTGGTGATGGCCGCGATCTGCTCGTTCCTGTACTGGCGGTTCAAGAAGAATGGGTGGCTGTGAAATATGGGAGTAAGGGAGTAGGGCAGTAAGGGAGTAGGTAATAGGGAGCGACTGACTGCGAAACGTAGCGCATGAAGCGCTCTTTCCCCTACTCCACTACTGCCTTACTCCCCTATTCCCCTATCTTGCCCTGCGCCGCTCCCCCGCCGGCTGGAACGCCACCCGGGAATGATACTTGCAATAGGGTCCCGTTTCGGCGGCGTCGTTGCCGCAGAAGTTGAAGTCTTCCGACAGCGGATCGCCGTTTGGCCATTTGCAGGTGCGTTCGGTCAGTTCGACGAGCTGCAGATGCCGCGAGATCGGCACGACCACGTTCTCGACCGGTCGGATATAGTGGCGCGCGACCGGCTCTGCGTCGAACTGCACCTGCAGCGCGGTGGCGCCGATGGTGGCCGTCACGTGACGCGTAGCGCTTGCGGCGCGGGTCACCGATTTCTGCATCGTGGCGCCTTGCGTCGCCTTTTTCTGGCGCGCCGGGGCGGCCGTCGCGCGACCGCGGCCCGAAAGCTTCAGGCGGTGCACCTTGCCGATGACAGCGTTGCGGCTCACTCCGCCAAGCTGTGCGGCAATCTGGCTGGCGCTCAGGCCCTCCGACCACAGTTTCCTGAGAAGTTCTACCCGCTCGTCAGTCCAGTTCATGGGGCCGCGCTCCTGCTGAGGCGTGCGGTAGTCAGAATCCGTTCCCGACCCGGCTCCCGCCGGGCAAACGACACCACATATACCGGGTGATTAGGTCCGCCGCACGAAATCTAGTTATTTCTCGACTACAAATACCTTATGCGCTGACTCGGTGACAAGAGTCCCCAGGGCAACACGATTCGGTTTTTTCGGTTTTCCCCAACTTGCCGGTCTACTTATGAGCCGGCGTGGCGTCGGAGGTTCGCCACGCGCTTCTGCGTGACGTTTTCGTTGACTTCATGGCCGAAAAACATGATAAGCCGCAAAGGCCGCCGCATTGGCGGCTTTTTTGATTTCCGGTTCCGGAGACGCATATAATGAGCGGTTCGGCGCTTTACGAGACCTTTGCTCGCGCCCCCCTGGCTTTCGACCGCGGGGAGGGGACCTGGCTGGTCACCGACAAGGGCGAGCGATATCTCGACTTCGCGGGCGGCATCGCGGTGAATTCGCTGGGCCACAGCCATCCGCATCTGGTGGCGGCGCTCACCGAGCAGGCCGCCAAGCTGTGGCACGTCTCCAACCTCTATGAGATCCCGGAACAGCGCCGGCTGGGCGAGCGGCTGGCCGAAGCGACCTTCGCAGACAAGGTGTTCTTCACCAATTCCGGTGCCGAGGCGCTGGAATGCGCCATCAAGACGGCCAGGCGCTATCAATTCGTCAACGGCCATCCCGAGCGTTTCCGCATCATCACGTTCGAGGGTGCCTTTCACGGCCGCACGCTGGCGACGATCGCCGCCGGCGGCCAGTACAAATATCTCGAAGGCTTCGGCCCGAAGGTCGAGGGGTTCGACCAGGTGGCTTTCGACGACATCGACGCCGCGGAAAAGGCGATAACGCCGGAGACCGCGGCGATCCTGATCGAGCCGGTGCAAGGCGAGGGCGGCATACGGCCGGTGCCGACGCAGTCCTTGAAGCGGCTGCGGCAACTCTGCGACAAGCATGGCCTGCTTTTGATCTTCGACGAGGTCCAGTGCGGCATCGGCCGCACCGGCAAGCTGTTCGCGCATGAATGGACAGGCGTCACGCCCGACCTGATGGCAATCGCCAAGGGCATCGGCGGCGGCTTTCCGATGGGCGCCTGCCTTGCCACCGACGAGGCGGCGACCGGCATGACGGCCGGCGTGCACGGCACCACCTTCGGCGGCAATCCGTTGGCGATGGCCGTCGGCAACGCCGTGCTCGACATTGTCCTGGCCGACGGCTTCCTCGAGGACGTGCAGCGCAAGGCGCTGCTTCTGAAGCAGGGCCTTGCGGCGGTGGCCGATGAATTCCCCGACGTCATCGAGGGCATCAGGGGAACCGGCCTTATGCTCGGCCTGAAATGCGCCATGCCCAACACCAAGGTGAACATGGCGCTGCGCGATCAGCACCTGCTTGCCGTGCCGGCGGGCGACAACGTCATCCGCCTCCTGCCGCCGCTCACCGTCACCGACGAGGAGATCGGCGAGGCGCTGGAGCGCATTCGCGGCGGCGCCAAGAGCCTGACCGACGCGATTGCGGCCGAAGCCGCCAAATAATTTCTGGAACCTGCCGATGAGTGTTCGCCACTTCACCGATCTATCCGCCGTTTCCGCAGGCGACCTGCGCATCATGCTGGACGACGCGGTGGCGCGAAAGACCAGGCTCAAGGCGGGCGAGCGTTCAAAACCGCTCGATGGCAAGGTGCTGGCCATGATCTTCGACAAGCCGTCGACGCGCACGCGCGTTTCCTTCGATGTCGGCATGCGCCAGCTCGGCGGCGAGACCATCATGCTGACCGGCACCGAGATGCAGCTCGGCCGGTCGGAGACGATCGCCGACACGGCAAAGGTGCTGTCGCGTTACGTCGACGCCATCATGATCCGCACCACCTCGCATGACCGGCTGCTGGAGCTCACCGAGAACGCCACCGTTCCGGTGATCAACGGGCTGACCGACGACACGCACCCCTGCCAGCTCATGGCCGACATCATGACCTTTGAGGAACATCGCGGACCGGTGGCCGGTAAGACCTTCGCCTGGACCGGCGACGGCAACAATGTGCTGCATTCGCTCCTGGAAGCCTCGGCGCGGTTTCGCTTCAATCTCAATGTCGCGGTGCCGGAAGGCAGCGAGCCGTTCGAGAAATATGTCGACTGGTCGAAAGCCAATGGCGGCAAGGTCCGGTTTTCCAGGTCCGCCGAGGAGGCCGTCGACAAGGCCGACTGCGTCGTCACCGACAGCTGGGTCTCGATGGGCCAAGAGCATCGCGCCCGCGGCCACAACGTCTTCCTGCCCTATCAGGTCAATGCGGCGCTGATGGCAAAGGCCAAGGCCGATGCTTTGTTCATGCACTGCCTGCCGGCGCATCGCGGCGAGGAGGTCACCGACGAGGTGATCGACGGGCCGCATTCGGTGGTCTTCGACGAGGCCGAGAACCGGCTGCACGCCCAGAAGGCGGTACTGGCTTGGTGCCTGGGCGCTTGAGAAGGGCCGACCTGACCGCTTCCGGCCCGATCGGGCTCAACTTGATCTGGGGATATGTGATGCCTATTTGCGGGCCATCACGTAAATTGAACGCGCTTCGACGCATGCGGCTCATCGGGTTGCATGGCTGCGCCCCGGAGTTTTGTCATGTTGGAAACCCAGACCTTGGCTGAGCATAAACCCCAACTCGGTGAATTCGGCTTCGCCGGCGACGATCACGTCGTGCCTTACGAGGTCGCGCCGCTCGATGTGCGCGGCCGTACCGTGCAGCTCGGGCCGATGCTCGACGCTATTTTGAGCCGCCACAATTACCCAGAGCCGATCGCCCGCCTGCTGGCGGAAGCCTGCGTGCTCACCGTGCTGCTCGGCACCTCGCTGAAGTTCGAAGGCAAGTTCATCCTGCAGACCCGCACCGACGGTCCGGTCGACATGCTGGTGGCCGATTTCACCACGCCGCATGCGCTGCGCGCCTATGCGCGTTTCGATGCCGACCGGCTGCAGGCGCTGACCGCCGCCGGCGAGACCTCGCAGCAGACGCTGCTCGGCAACGGCGTCCTGGCTCTGACCATCGACCAGGGCGCGCATACGCAGCGCTACCAGGGCATCGTCCAGCTCGACGGTACCTCGCTGGAGGATGCCGCGCGCACCTATTTCCGGCAGTCGGAGCAGATCCCGACCGAGATCAAGATGTCGGTCGCCAAGCTGGTCACGCCCGGCCCAGCCGGCGCGCGCGAGCAGTGGCGTGCCGGCGGCATCCTGGCGCAATTCCTGCCGCAATCGCCGGAGCGCATGCGCGTTCCCGATATTTCCGGTGGCGACGGCGATCCGCGTGACGTTGCGGACCACCCGGCCGACAATTCCTGGCAGGAGTTGCTGGCGCTGCTCGGCACGATCGAGCCGACCGAGTTGATCGACCCGACGGTGGGCGCCGAGCGGCTGCTTTACCGGCTGTTCCACGAACATGGCGTGCGCGTCTTCCGCGGCGTGCCTGTCGCCGACCAGTGCTCCTGCTCGCGCGACAAGATCCGCGGCATTCTCGAAGGCTTTTCGGCCCGGGAGATCAAGGACTCGACCGAGGACGGCGGCATCCACGTCGCCTGCGAGTTCTGCTCGACCCAATACGACTTCGACCCGGCCGAATTCGTGAAGTAAGCTCCTTCCTTCTCCCCGTTTCACGGGGAGAAGGTGTCACGAAGTGACGGATGAGGGGCGGCGCTGTCGCTGGTGAAGATGGCTTCCGCCGTGGTGTCGCTGTCGTCTGCCTCAAGATATCGAGAAGTCGGCGCTGCCCCTCATTGCCCTGCCGGGCATTTCTCCCCGTTGAACGGGGAGAAAGACGCTAATCGCCGACGCCTAATTCACCGTGCGCCTTGTCCCCGGCATATCGAGCGAGAAAGCCGGAATGGCGATATCGAACGTCTCGCCGCGGCCGTTGCGCATCGTGTAATGGCCGACCATGATGCCCGACGGCGTCGAGAGCGGGCAGCCCGAGGTGTACTGGTAGCTGTCGCCGGGATTAAGTTCCGGCTGGTCGCCGACGACGCCGGCGCCGCGCACCTCCTCGACCCGGCCCCGACCATCGGTGATGTGCCAGTAGCGCGACACAAGCTGCACGAACTCGTCGGAGCGGTTGTCGATCGTCACCTGATAGCCCCAGACATAGCGGTTCTCGGACGGATCGGAGCGGTCCTCCAGATAGAAGGGCCTGACCAGCACTTCGATGTTGCGCGTCACTGCGCGATACATGGGCCACTCCGGTTGCCGCTGCGGAACATTCGTTGCGCTTCGCTGTTGGGCGCAGCGCCGACCATCCTGCCAGCCTTGTAGCGCACGTGCCGAAAAACAATGTCATTTAAGTGACACATGACAATGTTGGTGTGCACAAACCGTGCCGGGCGACTCGGGCGCTCTGTAACTGATGAAATGGGCGCATGCGGCCGAGAGCAATTCCAGGAAAAGTGTGAGCAGTTTTCCGTCCGGAATTGCGTGAAAACAAAGAGATAGAGAGTGACCAGATCTCGATGGAACTGACTATCGCAGCCGGCCTGGCTTCGTCAGCCCTTCTTCTGTCCAATCTCGCCAGCATCCTGCTCGCCGCGTCGCGGCTCGAACGGCGGCGTGTCATTGCGCCGCCCGTCGGCGCACAGCCGGTCTCGATCATCGTGCCGTCGCGCGGCGTCGAGCCGTTCACACAGGAGACCCTGCAGCGCGCCTTCTCGCTCGATTGGCCGCGCTACGAGCTGATCTTCTGCGTCGCGCATGCCGAAGACCCGGTGGTCATGCTGATCGATGCGGCGATCGCGCGCTATCCGAAGGTGCCGGCGCGACTCCTGATCGGCGACGACCGCGTCAGCGCCAATCCCAAGCTCAACAACTGCATCAAGGGCTGGCAGGCTGTGCGGCACGATTGGGTGGTCCTCGCCGATTCCAACGTTCTGATGCCGAGGGACTATGTCCAGCACCTGATGGCGGCATGGCGCCCGGATACCGGCCTCGTCTGCTCGACGCCGATCGGCTCGCGGCCGGACGGGTTTTGGGCCGAAGTCGAATGCGCCTTCCTCAACACGCTGCAGGCGCGCTGGCAGTATGCCGGCGAGGCGCTTGGGCTCGGCTTCGCCCAAGGCAAGAGCATGCTGTGGAACAAGCCGATGCTCGATGCCAATGGCGGTATCCAGGCTTTGGCCGCCGAGATCGCCGAGGACGCGGCCGCCACCAAGCTGGTCAACAGCCTGGGCCTGCGCGTCAATCTCGTCGCTTCGCCCTTCGAGCAGCCGCTCGGCCAGCGCCGGCTCGCCGAGATATGGTCGCGCCAGGCGCGCTGGGCGCGGCTGCGCCGCGTCACCTTCCCGCTGTTCTTCGCGCCGGAGATCCTGACCGGCGCCGCGGTGCCGCTGCTGCTGGCGCTGATTGCGGCGGCAGGCGCCGGCGTCAGCCTGCCCACGACGGCCTTGGGCGTGCTGGCGATCGCCTACCTGCCGGAATGCCTGCTGGCCTTTGCGAAGGGCTGGTACCTGTCGCCGCGCAGCGTCACCGCGATGCTCACGCGCGATGCCCTGCTGCCCGCCATCTGGGCGCGCGCCTGGTTCGGCGGCGCCGTCGAATGGCGCGGCAATGCCATGACCATCCGCACCAAGACGATGACCGAACTGGAAGAGCTTGCCTAATGCACGTCGCGCAAAAGTGTGCAGCGGTTTTGCGATAACGACATGCATGAAAACAAAGCCTTAAAGCGCGTCGCCTGAATCCGCTTCAGCGCGACGCGCTTTAAGGTCCTGTGTAGTGACGGTCGCCGCTGCAGGTCTTATTTGGCCGCCTTCAGCGCCTGCTCGATGTCGTCCAGCAGGTCGTCGGCGTCCTCCAGGCCGACGGAGAGCCTGAGCGTGCCCGGCCCGATGCCGAGCTCGGCCCGCGCGTCGTCGCTCAGATTCTTGTGCGTGGTCGTCGCCGGATGGGTGATCAGGCTCTTGGCGTCGCCGAGATTGTTCGAGATCAGCACGATGTCGAGCGCGTTCTGAAAGGCGAAGGCCGCCTGCTTGCCGCCCTTGACGTCGAGGCAGATCAGCGTCGAGCCACCCGACATCTGCTTCTTGACGACATCCGCCTGCGGATGATCGGCCCGGCCCGGATAGATGACGCGGGCTATCTCCGATCGGCCGGCGAGGAAATCCGCGATCTTGCCGGCGCTCTCGGTCTGCTGGCGCACGCGCAGCGGCAGCGTCTCCAGGCCTTTCAACAGCGTCCAGGCGTTGAACGGCGACAGGCTGGGACCGGTGTGGCGGAAGTAGTCGTGCAGGTTTTCGTCGATCCATTTCTTGTCGGACAGGATGACGCCGCCGAGGCAGCGGCCCTGGCCGTCTATGTGCTTGGTCGCCGAATAGACGACGATATGGGCGCCGAGCTGCAGCGGCTTCTGCTGCAGCGGCGTGGCGAAGACATTGTCGACGATCACGCGCGCGCCGATGGAATTGGCGAGCTTGGCAACCGCGGCGATGTCGACCACTTCCAGCGTCGGATTGGTCGGGCTTTCGAGGAAAAACAGCTTGGTGTTCGGCCTTATCGCCTTTTCCCAATTGGCGATGTCGGTGCCGTCGACCAGCGTCGCCTGGATGCCGTAGCGCGGCGCCAGCGTCTCGACCACCCAGCGACAGGAGCCGAACAGGGCGCGCGCCGCAACGATATGGTCGCCGGCCTTGGCGCTGCACAGCAACGCGGCTGAGACGGCCGCCATGCCGGAAGCGGTGGCGCGGGCATCCTCGGCGCCTTCGAGCGCGCACATGCGCTTTTCGAACATGTCAACCGTCGGGTTGGCGTAGCGCGAATAGATGAAACCGGGCTCCTCGCCCTTAAAGCGGGCTTCCGCGGCTTGCGCCGTCTCGTAGACATAGCCCTGGGTGAGGTACATCGCCTCGGATGTCTCGCCGAAGCCGGAACGCAGCGTTCCGCCATGCACGAGTGCCGTCTGAGGTTTCCAGTTGCGCTTCTTGGTGCTCATAGCCCTGCTTCCAGACACAAAAAAACCGGCCGCGAAGTCGCAACCGGTCCATATAGCCTTGCGGCTCGACGGTCCTTTAGCGACTTGTTTAACGTGGCTGCAAGCCGACCGGCCAAATCACCACGGGATAACGACGCTTTAAACCCGCGCCGCGCTTGCGTCAATTGCCGGCTTCATTAAGAGGTTTGTACCAGCAGAGCGGAGTAAGACTTTGCGGCAGACAGGCATTCTTCCCGACCAGGATATTTCCGCGCTGTTCCAGTCCGGTGCGCTGAAGTCGCCGCGCGCGCTGGACACCAACCAGATCCAGCCGGCCAGCCTTGACCTGAGGCTCGGCGACACGGCCTTCCGCGTGCGAGCCTCCTTCCTGCCCGGCCCCGATCATCGGGTCGCCGACAAGCTCGAGCGGCTGAAGTTGCATGAATTCAGCCTCGCCGAGGGCGCGGTGCTGGAGACAGGTTGCGTCTACATCGTGCCGCTGCTCGAAAGCCTGGCGCTGCCCTCGAATGTGTCCGCTTCCGCCAATCCCAAGAGCTCGACCGGGCGCCTCGACATCTTCACCCGGGTGATGACCGATCGCGGCCACGAGTTCGACAAGATCGCCGCCGGCTATCACGGGCCGCTCTATCTCGAAGTCAGCCCGCGCACCTTCCCGATCGTCGTGCGGGCCGGCTCGCGGCTGTCGCAGATCCGTTTCCGCACCGGCAACGCGGTGCTTTCGGAGAGCGAGCTGCGCGACCTTCACCGCGCCGAGATGCTGGTCGCTACCGAGCCGCCCAATATTTCAGGCGGCGGCATCGCGCTCTCCATCGATCTCGACGGCGACAAGGACGGCCTTGTCGGCTACCGCGGCAAGCACCACACCGGCCTGGTCGATGTCGACAAGCGCGCCGCGCAGGATGTCGTCGATTTCTGGGAGCCGATTTACAAGAGCGGCGCCGGCGAACTCGTGCTCGACCCCGACGAATTCTACATCCTGGTCTCGCGCGAAGCGGTGCACGTGCCGCCGCTCTACGCCGCCGAGATGACGCCTTTCGATCCGCTGGTCGGCGAGTTCCGCGTCCACTATGCCGGCTTCTTCGACCCGGGCTTCGGCCACTCCGCCGCCGGCGGCAGCGGCAGCCGCGCCGTGCTCGAAGTGCGCAGCCACGAGGTGCCGTTCATCCTCGACCACGGCCAGATCGTCGGCCGTCTCGTCTACGAGCACATGCTGCAGCGCCCGCAGGCACTTTACGGCACCGATCTCGGCTCGAACTACCAGGCGCAGGGCTTGAAGCTGTCAAAGCATTTTCGCGCCGCGCGCTGAACTGCTGATCTCCCCCTTGGGGGAGATCACGCTCTCACAACGCCTTCACCGCCACCTTGACCGGCTTTTCGATCTCAAGCGGGTTGCGCAGCGGCAGGCCGAAATCCTGCGCTTCGATCTCGAACGTATCGCCGGCCTCGGTCCTGATGCCATCGGCGAAGGAGAGCGTCGCCGTGCCGAACATATGCACATGCACGTCGCCCGGCTGACGGAACGCCGAATATTTGAAATGATGGTGCTCGAGATTGGCGATGGTGTGCGACATGTTCGCTTCGCCGGACAGGAATGGCTTTTCCCACAAAAGCTTGCCGTCGCGCCAGATGCGCGATCCGCCGCGGATGTCGGCCGGCAGGTCGCCGATCAGGATCTCCGGACCGAACGAAGCGTTGCGCAGCTTGGAGTGGGCGAGGAATAGATAGTTCACCCGCTCCGTCACGTGGTCGGAGAATTCGTTCGACAGCGTGAAGCCGACGCGGAACGGCGCGCCGTCATCGCCGATGATATAGATGCCGGCGATCTCCGGCTCCTCGCCGCCGTCCTGCGCAAAGGCCGGCGACATCAGGGGCGCGCCGGGGGCCACCGCCATCGTGCCGTTGCCTTTGTAGAACCATTCCGGCTGCACGCCGACCTGTCCCTTGGCGGGCTTGCCGCCTTCCAGCCCCATGCGGAACATCTTCATGGAATCGGTGAGCTCCTCCTCGCCGCCCTCGCTGAGCTTCTTGTGCATGGAATCGCGCGTCGCCGCGGAGCCGAGATGCGTCAGGCCGGTGCCGGTGAGATGCAGATGCGCGGGATCGGGGTGGTTGATCGGCGACACCAGCCTGTCCCTCTTGTAGGCGGCATCGAGATCGACCGTCTCGCCATAGCCCTTGCGCTCGATCAGCGCTTCGAGCCCGGTGCCGGTGCGCGCGGCCTCCATCGCCAGCGAATAGACGCTGCGCGCGCCGTTGATGATCCTTGTCTTGCCGCCGCCGTTGCGGGCGACGACGCGGATCGTCTCGGCGTCGTCGAGGATCTGGGAGATCAGCATGTTGAAATCCTCTCTCATTTTGCCGGCCGCCCGCGGGCAAGCCTTGACTGGCGCGGCGCGGAGCAATCCCCGCCACGGTTGAAACGCTTCGTCCGGATTGCGTTCGCGAGCCTGGGTCCTTGCTGGACTCTCGGCGCCGACGGGTTGCCGGCAGCTTCGCGATCTGAAACCCGTATGCCTCCTTAAATCCGCTTCCGGCCTTCAGGCCTTGTTCTTGTTGTAGACGTCGAAGATCACGGCGCCGAGCAGCACCAGGCCCTTGACCACCTGTTGCCAGTCGACATTGACGCCCATGATCGACATGCCGTTGTTCATCACGCCCATGATGAAGCCGCCGACCACGGCGCCGATCACCTGTCCGACGCCGCCCATCGCCGAGGCGCCGCCGATGAAGACGGCCGCGATGACGTCGAGCTCGCTGCCGAGACCCGCTGCCGGCACGGCCTGGCCGAGGCGCGCCGCGATGATCAGGCCGCCCAGCGCCGAAAGCACGCCCATGTTGATGAAGACCAGCAGCGTCAGCCTCTCGGTGTTGATGCCCGAAAGCTGCGCGGCCTTGGCGTTGCCGCCCATGGCGTAGATGCGGCGGCCGATGGTCATGCGCTTGGTGACGAAGACGAACAGCGAGATCAGCACGCCCATCACCAGGAGCACGACCGGCAGGCCCCTGTAGCTCGCGAACTGGAAGACCAGGAACAGCGCCAGCGCGCTGCCGACCAGCGTCTTGACGACGAACAGCGGGAAAGGCTCCGCCTCATAGCCATGCCGCTCGCGCTTGCGCCGCGTCCTGAAGCCGAAATAGGCGTAGGCGAGCACCGCGACCAGACCCAGCACGATCGTCGTCATGTGCAGCGTCAAGCCGCTGCCGACGATGGTCTTGCCGGCGGCATTCACCGTCGGCGGGATCAGCATCAGCGGGCCGATGACGTCCGGGATGAAGCCGGAGCTCAGCGCCTTGAAGTCGGGCGGAAGCGGGCCGACCGAAGAGCCGCCGCCGAGCAGCGCTTGGCAGATGCCGCGGAAGATCAGCATGCCCGCCAATGTCACGATGAAGCTCGGTATCCGGTGATAGGCGATCCAGTAGCCTTGCGCGGCGCCGATGAGGCCGCCGACGATCAGGCAGATGATCGAAACCACCAGCGGATTCGAGAATATCCCGAGCGGCCAGATCACCATCATCATCGCGGCGAGCGCGCCGATGAAACCGGCGACCGATCCCACGCTGAGGTCGATATAGCCGGCGACGATGACCAGGAGCATGCCGAGCGCCATCACGATGATGAACGAGTTCTGCTGCACCAGATTGCTGAGGTTGACCGGTTTGAACAGCGTTCCCGACGTCGTGTACTGGAAGAACAGCATGATGACGATCAGCGCGATGATCAGGCCGTATTCGCGCAGATTCGTCGTCAGCGCCGAGACGGCGATGCGCTGTCCCTGCTTGACGTCCTCGGCGACGCCGCTTTGCGGCGCGGGAGCGCTGTCTGTGCTCATGATGCTTTTCCTTCTCCGCGAACGATGGCGCGCATGATTTTTTCCTGGCTTGCGTCGCTTGCCGCCATTTCGCCGACGATACGCCCTTCATTCATGACATAGATGCGGTCGGAGATGCCGAGCAGTTCAGGCATTTCCGACGAGATGACGATGATCGCTTTGCCCTCGGCGGCGAGGCGCGCGATGATCGTATAGATTTCGTACTTCGCGCCGACGTCAATGCCGCGGGTCGGCTCGTCCATGATCAAAACCTCCGGATCGGCGAACAGCCATTTGGACAGCACCACCTTCTGCTGGTTGCCGCCCGAAAGGTTGCCGGTGAGCTGGTAGACGCTGGAGGCGCGGATATTGGTCTTCTTGCGATAGTCGTTGGCGACGCTCATCTCGCGCATGTCGTCGATGACGCCGCGGCTCGAAACGCCGCCCAGATTGGCCAAAGTCACATTGTGCTTGATGTGGTCGATGAGGTTGAGGCCGTAGGTCTTGCGGTCCTCGGTGACATAGGCGATGCGGTTCTCCACCGCCTTGCTCACTGTCGAAAGATCGAGCGGCTTGCCCCTGAGCAGCACCTCGCCGCTGATGCGCCGACCGTAGGTGCGGCCGAACAGGCTCATAGCGAATTCGGTACGGCCGGCGCCCATCAGCCCGGCGATGCCGACAACCTCGCCCTTGCGCACATTGATATTGATGTTCTTGATCACCTGCCGCTCGGCATGGATCGGGTGGTAGACCGACCAGTCCTTGACCTCGAAGATGACCTCGCCGATCTTCGGCTCGCGCGGCGGGTAGCGGTCGTCGAGCGAGCGGCCGACCATCGAGGTGATGATGCGGTCTTCCGAGATGTCCTTCCTCGGCAGGGTCTCGATGGTGCGCCCGTCGCGGATCACCGTCACCTTGTCGGCGACGCGATTCACCTCGTTGAGCTTGTGCGAGATCAGGATCGAGGTCATGCCCTGGCGCTTGAACTCGAGCAGGAGGTCGAGCAGCGCCTGGCTGTCCTTTTCGCTGAGCGACGCCGTCGGCTCGTCGAGGATCAGAAGCTTCACTTCCTTGCTCAGCGCCTTGGCGATCTCGACCAGCTGCTGCTTGCCGACGCCGATGTTGGTGATCAGCGTCTTGGGGTCTTCCTTGAGGCCGACCTTCTTGAGCAGGGCGCTGGTGCGCGTCTCGTTGGCGTCCCAGTCGATGACGCCGTAGCTGGCGTGCTCGTTGCCGAGGAAGATGTTTTCCGCGATCGACAGCATCGGCACCAGGGCAAGCTCCTGGTGGATGATGACGATGCCGATATGCTCGCTGTCGTGAATGCCTTTGAAATTGCATTCCTGGCCGCGGAAGATGATCTGGCCGTCATAGGTGCCGGACGGATAGACGCCCGACAGCACCTTCATCAGCGTCGACTTGCCGGCGCCGTTCTCGCCGACGATGGCGTGGATCTCACCTTCCTCGACGCTGAGATTGACGTTCGACAACGCCTTCACGCCGGGAAACGTCTTGGTGATGTCGCGCATCTCCAAAATCGTCGAGGCCATCAGGATCTGCTCCCTGGCGCACGGCTCCCAATCGGCATCGATCGTGGAAAGGCCTGTGCGCAAAATCAACATACTGCGGCGGCTTCGCGTTGCGGATCGGCGCGTGACGCTGCAGAAGCCTGCAAAAACAATACCGGGGTCGGCTCTGAACGAAAAGGGGCCCTGCGTTGCGCAGGACCCCTCCCTTCGAGGCTGGATTACTTCAGCTCGTCGGCCTTGATGTAGCCGGAGTCGACGACCTGCGCCTGATAGTTCGACTTGTCGACCTCATGCGGCGTCAACAGGATCGACGGAACGACCTTGACGTCGTTGTTGTAGGTCTTTTCGTCGAGGCCGTCCGGCTTGCCGCCGGAGAGCACCTTGTCGACCAGCTGCACGGTGGCCTTGGCCAGTTCGCGGGTGTCCTTGAACACGGTCGAATACTGCTCGCCCGAGATGATCAGCTTGACAGAGGCGGTTTCGGCGTCCTGGCCGGTCACGATCGGCCAGGGCTGCGCTTCCGTGCCGTAGCCGACGGCGCGCAGCGAGGCGGTGATGCCGCGCGACAGGCCGTCATAGGGCGACAGAACGCCATCGACGCGGCTGCCGTCCGAATAGTTGGCCGAAAGCAGGTTGTCCATGCGCGCCTGGGCGGTAGCGGCGAGCCAGCGCAGCGTGCCGACCTTGTCCATGCCCGTCTGGCCGGACTTGATCTTGATCGAGCCGTCATCGATCAGCGGCTGCAGGACCGACATGGCGCCGTTGTAGAAGAAGAAGGCGTTGTTGTCGTCCGGCGAGCCGCCGAACAGCTCGACGTTCCACGGCTTGGTGTTCGGGAAACGTTCCTTGAGGCCCTTGACCAGCGAGTTCGCCTGGATGACGCCGACGCCGAAATTGTCGAAGGTGGTGTAGTAGTCGACATTGCCCGTCTTCTTGATCAGGCGGTCGTAGGCGACGACGACGACGCCTGCGTCATTGGCCTTCTGCAGCGCGTCGGCCATGGTGGTGCCGTCGATCGAAGCGATGATCAGCGCCTTCGGGCCCTTGGTGATTTCGTTTTCCAGCTGGCTGAGCTGGTTCGGGATATCGTCCTGCGCATACTGCAGGTCGACGGTGTAGCCGAGCGCTTCGAGCTGGGACTTGACGGCGTCGCCGTCGTTGATCCAGCGCTGCGAGGTCTTGGTCGGCATCAGCACGCCCACGAGACCCTTGTCGGCGGCATGCGCCGAATAGGTCATGGCGGCGATGCCAAGGGCCGCGACGGCGGCCAGCGTCTTGATGATCTTCACGATTACTCTCCCTGGTTGATGGACGCGACACCTCGGGGCTTCGCGGGCCGCGCAACCGAACAGGTGCGCTGGCGCGCCACTGTCGGCTTTATCGATCTCCGGTATCCTCCCAATCGGCCCCGCGGCGCAGTTTAAATCGATACGAATTTGCTCGTTGCCGACCGTTGCGCCTCGGAACGCACGAAGGGTGGGTCCCTTTGACATAACTGTCAAATGCGATCTTTGCTGGTTGCTATATCGAAACTGATATAGCTTAAGGAGCTGATAGAACCCGGACAAGAGACCGAAAATCATGGCGGCATTGCGCGATCCCGATGCGATTTCAGGGAGTTACGAGAAGTTGCCGGGAGATGGCGAGACGCTGCTGCGCAGCGGCCTCAGTCTTCGCCATATGCGCATGATCACCGCCCTGGACGATCACGGACGGGTGAGCGCCGCCGCCCAGGTCATGAACATCTCCCAGCCGGCCGCCTCGCGCATGATCGCCGAGATGGAGGCGGTGCTCGACGTGAAGTTGTGCGAACGGCTGCCGCGCGGCGTGACGCTGACCCCTTTTGGCCAGGCGCTCGCCCGCCGTGCCCGCTCCATTTTGCTCGAGATGCGGGAGGCCGACCGAGAGATTTCCGAGCTCAAGGCCGGCAAGGGCGGCTCGGTCTTCCTCGGCGCGGTGACGGCGCCGGCGATCGAATTGGCCGTGCCGGCGATCCGTGAGATCCGCCGCATCTATCCGCGCATCGAGATCACCATGCAGGTCGAGACCTCGAACGTGCTTGCCCGCGAGCTGATCGCGTCGCGTCACGACTTCATAATCGCCCGCATTCCCGACGACCTCAATCCGCGGCTCTTCGAATCGCGCGTCATCGGCGTCGAGAAGGCCTGCCTCATCGTGCGCCGCGGCCACCCCTTGGCGAGCGGCCGGATGGTGCGGCTGGAGGAGACGGCGGGCTATGACTGGGTGTTCCAGTCCGGCGGCTCGCCGCTTCGCCAGGCCATGGAAAGCAACTTCTTGAACCGCGACATTCCGCTGCCCGACCGCATCCTCAACACCTCTTCGCTGTTGCTCACCTTGGTGATGGTGGCACAGTCCGACGCCATCGCGCCGGTCTCGATTCAGGTCGCCAAGTTCATCCAGGGCGGCGACGGGCTGGCCGGCGCCATCGATGTCGTGCAGACCGAGTTCGACATCGAGGTCCGGCCCTACAGCCTGATCACGGTCAAGAATCGCGTGCTCTCGCCCGCCGCCAAAATGCTGCACGACTTCATCCTGCGCGAAGTGGGGTAATGGAACGAGAATGCTACTTGTGCGTTCAAACCGATCGGCCGCTCGCTGGAGCCCGTTGCGGGTGAGGGAAGGCTGCCGATGCTCAACAGCTCGGGAGGTTTCGATGGAACGTCGGTTGTTTCTGACTGGAATGCTTGGGGTTGCGGGGGCGGCAGCGCTTGCAAGCCTGGCCGGACCAGCCAAGGCGGTTGCCGGCATCCCCAAAGGCAACGGGATTCTCGATGAATTGGACAAGCCGGATCCGGCCATCTACGAGGAGGATGACCAGGCCGATCTGCTGCAGCCAGCTCAGTATTACCGCCGTCGGTATTACCGTGACCGGTACTACCGCCGCCGCCGGCGCCGCGTTTGGAGAAGGGTCTGCCGCCGCTACTGGCGCTATGGCCGGCGACATGTCCGCTGCTGGCGCCGCCGCGTCTGGATCGGCTTCCGGCTCTAGGCCGATAGCAACTACCTGCCCCGGGGCCTACCGGGTGAATCGTTGACTGGGTCTTGCATGGGTGTGCAAGGCCCAAACGTTCGCTTACAAACAGCCGAATTCACCCTCGCGCAAACTGCTCGGCCTGAGGGTCGACCCAATGCAATTGCGCCCCGCGATCCCCGGCAGGCGATCCGAATTGGTCGCGCAATTTGGTCCCTTGGTGAGGTCTGACTCAAATCCTTGCGCCGCAAGGTGGAGCGGGTAGCGGGAATCGAACCCGCGCGTTCAGCTTGGGAAGCTGACAAGCTACCATTACATCATACCCGCGTCGGCCACCTCGTTAACATGAGGCCCGGGCTGCAAGCAATCGGCAAAGCAGTGCTGCCAATGAAGGCACCCCCTTGACCTCCAGCAGCGCCGCTTGATGGCGGACAAGCGAATGCGTATTTCTGGGCCACGCTGCCGAATCGGGCGGCTCGAACCGGAGAATGGCCTTGTCCGCACTGACGCGCTTTCTTGGCGACACGCCGCTCAGGGTGTTCCTGAAGCTGCTGGTGGTCTCGTTCCTCGTCGGCCTCGTCATGCATGCCTTCGGCTGGTCGCCGATGGACGTCTTCTATGGCATCCGCCAGTTCTTCGTCGATCTGTGGAATCTCGGCTTCCACGCCATCGACCGCTTCCTGGGCTATATCCTGCTCGGCGCGGCGATCGTGGTGCCGGTGTTCATCCTGCTCAGGATCGCCAGCTACAGGAAATAGCTGGGCGTAGCATCACGCATATCGGGAGGCGACCTCGAACAGGATGGCGTGCCGTGCGGCCAGCGCCGGTACGTCGGTCGAGTAGCCGCCGCCGATGACGCCGCAAAACGGCACGCCCTGTTCACGGAAATGGCCGATGACCATGTCTTCGCGAGCGCTGAGGCCACCGTCGCTTAGTGCCAGCCGGCCCAGCCTGTCCTCGGCATGGACATCCACGCCGGCATTGTAGAAGACGAGGTCCCAGCGCCTTTGCCGGGATAGGTCCGGCAGGATGGCGGCGAGCCGCTCGAGATAAGCGCCGTCGCCGGTGCCGTCCGGCAAGGCGACGTCGAGGTCTGAGGCGATCTTGCGCACAGGGTAATTGCGCTCGCCATGCATGGAAAAGGTGAAGGCGCGAGGCTCGTCCTTCAGGATGTCGGCGGTGCCGTCGCCTTGATGCACGTCGAGGTCGACAACCAGCACATTTTCGACGGCGCCTTCGGCCAGCAGCGCCAGCGAGGCGACGGCGACATCGTTGAAGGTGCAGAAGCCGGCGCCTTGCGCGCGCCTGGCATGATGGCTGCCGCCGGCCGCGTTGCAGGCGATGCCGTGTCTCAGCGCCAGCCTGGCGGCCAGCACCGTGCCCGCGGTGGCAAGCTGCGCCCTCAGCGACACGCGCGGACCGACCGGAAAGCCGATCTCGCGCTCTATTGTCTCGGGCACCTGGCAGGCGATTACCTGGTCGACATACTCGGCCGCGTGCGCGAGCTTCAGCCGTGCGGCCGGCGCCGGTTCCGGCATCGAGAGCGCGCCCGGTGCGGCCAGCCCGCGCATATGCAAGGCCTCCATCAAAAGCGGATATTTGCTCATCGGAAAGCGGTGGTTGACGGCGAAGCCGGCGTCATAGTCAGGGTGATGGACGATCTGCAGCGGCATGGATCGGGAGGCCTGCGCCAGCTCTGAGCATTCCAGGAAAAGTGTGAAACGTTTTCCGTCCGGAATGCGTAAGACCAGCAGAAAATTCGGTTGGCAGTTCGGCGGATGGTGGTTGCGTGGCGCCGGCAAACTGAGGCACATCGGGTTCTCGATCAAGCCGCAATCAGCCAGGCAGCAATGGACGCAACCCAAGCCAGCGCCAGATCCTTCGCCGTCACCAACCGCTCGGTGCTGGCGATCGCCGTGCCGATGACGCTTGCCTATCTGACGACGCCTCTGCTCGGCATCGTCGACACGGCGGTGGTCGGCCAGTTCGGCGACGCGGCCTTGCTTGGCGGCCTGGCGGCGGGATCGCTGGTCTTCGACGTCGTCTTCACCACGTTCAACTTCCTGCGCTCCGGCACCACCGGCCTCGTCGCCCAGGCCTTCGGGCGCGGCGATCCGCTGGAGGAACAGGCGGTGCTGTGGCGCGCCGTGCTGATCGCGGTCGTAGCGGGCGTCATACTTGCCGCCCTTGCGCCGCTCTTTGCGGTCGCCGGCCAATGGTTCATGGGCGCCGAGCCGCGCGTCAGCGCGGCGATGTCGGTCTATATTCGCATCAGGCTGCTGGCAGCGCCTTTCTCGCTCATCAACTACGCCATACTGGGCTACGTGCTGGGGCGCGGCGAGGGCGGGCTCGGGCTGATGCTGCAGGCCGTGCTCAACGGCATCAACATCGCGCTCTGCTTCCTGCTCGGCCTCGAGCTTGGCTGGGGCGTTGCCGGCGTCGCCTGGGCGACCGTCACCGGCGAATTCCTGGCCATGCTGCTTGGCCTTGCCATCGTGCTCAACCGTTTCCGCAAGCTGGAGCGGCCGTCACGCCGCCGCATCCTCGACCTCCCGGCCTACCGGCGCATGCTGTCGCTCAACCGCGACATCATGATCCGCTCCTTCTCGCTGCTTGCCGCCTTCGCGCTGTTCACCAGGCAGGGCGCGCAATTCGGCACCGTGACGCTCGCCGCCAACGCCGTGCTGATGAACTTCTTCCTCATCGCCGGCTATTTCCTCGATGGTTTCGCCACCGCCGCGGAGCAACTGGCCGGTCGCGCCATCGGCGCGCATGCGCCTGCCCCGTTCCGGCAGGCCGTCCGGCTGACGCTGATCTGGGGTTTTTGTCTTGCCGGCATCGCCACGCTCATCCTGTTGACCGCCGGCACCAGTCTGGTTGCACTGGTGACGACGTCTCCAGAAGTCCGCGCGGTCGCCGACACCTATCTGCCCTGGGCGGCCTTCACGGCGCTGAGTGGCGTGCTGGCCTTCCAGATGGACGGCGTCTTCATCGGCGCTACCTGGTCGCGCGACATGCGCAACATGATGCTGTTGTCGTTCCTCGTCTTCAGCGCCGCGCTCATCACCCTGGCGCCGGCCTTCGGCAACAACGGGCTCTGGGCGTCGCTGCATGTCTTCCTGCTGGTGCGGGGAGCGAGTTTGCTTGCGGTGCTGAGGCTCAGGGTGCGCACGGCATTTTAGGGCCGATTGTTCAGCTTCGGCTGGGCGCCGGCGTTCTCAGCCCCAGAGATCGGTCGAGAGGTACTTCAGGCCGGAATCGCAAATCACGACAGCGATCGTCTTGCCTGATTGATCGCCGCGCAGGAGACGCAGCGCGGCGGCCACATTCGCTCCCGAGGAGAAGCCGCCAAAGATACCTTCGCTGCGCGCGAGCAGGCGCGTGGCCTCGCGTGCTTCATCGCCGGAAATCTGAAGATAACCATCGACGGGCGCGTTGTTCAGGAATGCCAGGTCCGGCATGGCGTAGCCGCCGCCTTGAATGGGGTGCTCGGGCTGGGTGACCGTCTCGCCCGCGGCGGCCGCGGCCCCCTCGGGCTCGACGATGAAGCACTTGATCAGAGGGTTGCGTTCCTTCAGCGCCCTTGCCACCCCGGCATATGTGCCGCCCGAGCCGATGAAGTCGACGAATGCATCGACGGCGCCATGGCTGGCGTCCCAGATTTCCGGCCCGGTTCCGTGATAATGCGCAAGCCAGTTCCCGTCGCGATGGAACTGGTCGGCGCGGTACGCGCCACGTTCCGCCGCAACCGCTTTGGCGGCCTGCTCGACGAGCGCCAGATCGCCACCCGAGACCTGCCCCGGCACCGACCCCGGCAACTGGTCCACGAGGATGACTTCCGCGCCGAGCGCCGTCATCATGCGTGCACGCTCTTCGGAGTTGCCCTTCGACATCACCGCGACGAAGGGGTAACCCCTGACGGCGCAAATGATGGCGAGCCCCGTGCCCATGTTTCCGGAGGTAAGCTCGACCACCGTTTGACCCGGCTTGATGGCGCCGGATCTCTCGGCCTCCTCGATTATTCCAAGTGCCGCACGGTCCTTCTTGGAAAAGCCCGGATTGAGATATTCCAGCTTTGCGAGGATTGCGCCGTCGACGCCCGCCTGCGCCGTCAGCCTGTCGAGCCGGACCAATGGCGTTCCACCGATCGAGTCCACGACGGAGTCCAGAATTTCGGCCATCGTTTGTCCTCCTGATTGGTGGGAACTCTCAAAGTCGTTCGGACCAGCTTGCGCAGCCGGTGTCGCGCAGCTCGCCGATGGATTTGAGGTGTTCCCTCTCCGCAAAGCGCGCCATGCCGGCAACGATGCGCCCCGGCAGCGCCGGGCCGGCATAGATCATGCCGGTGTAGAGCTGGACGAGGTCGGCGCCGGCGCGGATCTTTTCCAAAGCGGCCTCGGTGGAATCGACGCCGCCGACACCGATAATGGCCATGTCGGGTCCGAGCAGCTTGCGCATGCGGGCCAGCACAGCGGTGGAACGCCCGAACAGCGGCTTGCCCGAAAGGCCGCCGGCTTCACCGGCCGCGGTCGCGCTCCGCAACCCGGTCCGCGCCAGCGTCGTGTTGGAGACGATGACGCCGTCGATTTTCTTCTCGGCGACCTCGGCGGCGATGTCTTCGAGTTCCGCCTCGACGAGATCCGGCGCGATCTTGAGGAAAACCGGCGGCTGCGCCGACGCGGCCGCCCGCGCGGCCATCACCCGCGACAGCAATTCGCCGAGCTGCTCGCGCGCCTGCATGTTGCGAAGGCTTGGCGTGTTGGGCGAGGAGATGTTGACCGTCAGATAGGAGGCATGTTGCGCGAAGCGGGCGACGCCGCGCTCGTAGTCGGCGATGCGGTCGGCGCTGTCCTTGTTGGCGCCGATGTTGACGCCGACGATCCCCGGTCGCCCCTTGCGCGCGGCAAGCCGTTTTTCGGCCGCCGCGTGGCCTTCATTGTTGAAGCCCAGCTGGTTGATCACCGCCTCGTCCGCCGTCAGCCGGAAGATGCGCGGCTTCGGGTTGCCGGGTTGCGGCAGCGGCGTGACGGTGCCGACCTCGGCAAAGCCGAAGCCAAGCCCCAGCAGCGCGTCCGGCACTTCGGCGTTCTTGTCGTAGCCGGCGGCCATGCCGAGCGGGTTCGGGAAATCGAGGCCGCAAAGGCTCAGCTTGAGCCGCGCGTCGCGCGGCGTCGTCGCCCCAACCGGAAGCCCGCAGCGCAGCGCCGCGATCGACAGGCCGTGAGCGGTTTCCGGATCGAAGGAGAAAAGCAGTTTCTGGCCGATCCGGTCGAGCACGCTCATTCGCCCTCCAGCGCCGGGAATTCGTGGCCGCCGGCGCCGTGCGGCAGCGGTTTCACCCAGAGAACAGCATCGAGAGCGAACGCGGCGTAGAGATGCGGGAACAAGGCACCGCCGCGCGACACCTCGTATTTCAGCGCCTCGCCCAGTTTGGTCCCGTCGATGGCGATCAACAGCAGGTCCGTCTGTCCGGCGAAATGCTTGGCCGCCGTCTCGCGCACCTGGCCGGCGGTGGAGAAATGGATGAAGCCGTCGGCGATGTCGATCGGCGCGCCGGTGAAGCGCCCGTTCCTCTCGGCTTCGCGCCAAAGCGCCTCGGGGGCGATCTTGTAGATAATCTGAGACATTGTCGCGCTATAATCCGAACCGAAGGTAGGGGGAAGGCTCAAGCTCGACTCTTCCCCATTTCCGGCGCAAACCTGTGATATGGCGCCTTCACTGGCTCATGGAGGAACAACATGCGTCTGCAGCACATCCTGATCCCCGCGGCGCTTTGCTCGCTGGTTGCCGCTTCCGCCTATTCCGAGGAGACCGACCACTACCGCTTGGAGAAGTCCGCCGACGGTTATGTCCGCATGGACACCCGAACCGGCGCCATGTCGATCTGCGAGGAGCGCTCCGGCCAGCTCGTCTGCAAGATGGCCGCCGACGAACGCGCCGCCTACCAGGACGAGATCGACCGGCTGGACAATTCGGTCAAGGCGCTCGACGCGCGCGTCGCCAAGCTCGAGAATTCGCTCTCCGCCCGGCTGGAATCCAACCTGCCCAGTCAGGAGGATTTCAACAAGTCGCTCGGCTACATGGAGCAGTTCTTCCGGACCTTCAAGGACATCGTCAAGGACATGGACAAGGACGATGGCGACGGCGGCACCAAGCTGAATCAGAAGACCTGAACGGGGCGCGCGGCCGAGCCGTCCTGGGAAAAACCCCGCGCGCGGCCTTTGCCGCTTGAAAACGCGCCGCGTCGCCGCATAATCGGTCCGGTCCCCGCAAGAAGCACACAATGATGATGGGATCGGGGGAGGAATATTTGCCGTCGGGCCACACTTTCGTCATTGCCGACGACCATCCGCTTTTTCGCGGCGCGCTGAAGGAGGCGCTGGCCGGCATCGGCGACGTTGCCGCCATCCATGAGGCCGGCGATTTCGAAAGCGCCAAGGCGCTGGTGCTCGCCAACGAGGATGTCGACATGGTGCTGCTCGACCTGTCGATGCCGGGCGCCAGCGGCCTGTCCGGCCTGATTGCGCTGCGCGGCATCCATCCGGCGGTGCCGCTGGTGGTGGTATCGGCGCATGACGATCCCGTCACCATCCGCCGCGCGCTCGATCTCGGCGCTTCCGGCTTCATCTCCAAATCGGCGAGCATGGAAGAGATACGCGGCGCCGTGCAGGCGGTGCTTGCCGGCGATATCGCCGCGCCCACCGGCGTCGAGCTGGGCGTCGAGCGCGATCCGGAAATCTCCGACCTGATCAAGCGGCTGCAGGCGCTGACGCCACAGCAGACGCGGGTGCTCGGCATGCTGGCGGAGGGCCTGCTCAACAAGCAGATCGCCTATGAGCTCGGCGTTTCCGAAGCCACCATCAAGGCGCATGTCTCGGCCATCCTGCAGAAGCTCGGCGTCGATAGCCGCACCCAGGCCGTCATCCAGCTTTCGAAGATCGGCGGCGACCCGCTGCAGCCGGTTGGCTGATCATTCCGCCGCCGGCGCCAGCGGCCTGACGCGCGCCATCATCGAGCGCAGCACCGCCGGCTTCAGCGGCTTGTTGACGAGCGGAATGTCGAGCCGGCCGGCAGCCGCGCGCACCTCGCTGGAGCGGTCGGCGGTGACCAGCACGCAGGCAAGGTCCCGTCCGTAGGCGGTGCGCAATGTGGCGATCGCATCGAGCCCGGTGCCGCCGTCGAGATGATAGTCGGCAAGCACCAGGTCCGGCTTCGGCGCGCCAGGCTTCAAGAGATCGCCTGATCCCGAAGCCGTCTCGACATGGCATCCCCAGCCTTCGAGCAGCAGCCGCATGCCGTCGAGGATGCGCGCGTCATTGTCGATGCACAGCACATTGAGCCCGGCAAGCGTCGAGGCGGAGCGGGCCGGCGCTTTGCCGGCCTCGCGCGGCGGCGCGGCGACCGCCGCGACCGGCAGAATGACGGAAAAACGCGTGCCCCTGCCGGGGTTGGAGTAGATGCGGATCTCGAGCCTCAGCACCCTGGCGATACGGTCGACGATGGAGAGCCCCAGGCCAAGGCCTTCGGCCTCGCGCACGCCCTCGTCGAGGCGCGTGAACTCGTGGAAGACCGTGTTGAGCTTGTCGCCGGCAATGCCGATGCCGGTGTCGATCACCTGGATCTCGGCCAGTTCGCCGCGTCGCCGCACTCCAACCAGGATGCGGCCCTGGCGCGTGTATTTGATGGCGTTGGAAACGAGGTTCTGGATCAGCCGGCGCAGCAGGTTGCGGTCGGTCATGACGCCGAGCGAGGATGGGATGATCGTGAGCTCGAGCTTCTTCTCAGCGGCAAGCGGGCGGAAATCATTGCCGATCTGGCCGAGCAGTCCGCCGAGGTTGAAGGCGCCGTTCTCGGGCTTCATGGCGCCGGCGTCGAGCCGCGAGATGTCGAGCACGGCGCCGAGGATAGTCTCGACCGATTCCAGCGAGGATTCGATATTGACCGCGGCCTTGCCGGCCGGTCCCTTGCCCGCCTTCTCGATCAGCGACGAGCAATAGAGCCGGGCGGCGTTGAGCGGCTGCAGGATGTCGTGACCGGCGGCGGCCAGGAAGCGCGTCTTGCCGAGATTGGCTTCCTCGGCCAGCATCTGCGCCTGCGCCAGCTCCTCGTTGACGCGCGTGAGCTCGATGGTGCGGGTCTTGACCCGCTGCTCCAGCGATTCATTGGCCCGCTTCAGCGCCAGGTCCTGCTCGACGCGGCCGGAAATGTCGGCATAGGTGGCGACGATGCCGCCGTCGGGCATCGGGTTGGAGCGCAACTCCAGGATGCGGCCGCTGGTCTTCAGCTCCATTTGCCACGGGCCGGCGAAACTGGTCAGCCGGTTGAGCGTCGTCACGCGCTGGTCGGCGGGAATGTCGCCGCGCTCGGCGAGATGGCGCAGGATCCGGTCGAGCGAGACGCCGACCTGGCCCATCTCGTCCGGCAGGTCGAACAGCAGCCGGTATTGCCGGTTCCAGCAGATCAACCGGAAATCGCGATCGAAGACGGTGATGCCTTGCTCCATCTGGTCGAGCGCGATCTGAAGCAAGTCGCGATTGTGCTGCAGCGCTTCGGTGGCGTCGTCGAGCAGCTTGAAGGCATCCTTGGAGTCGCGGTCGTTGCGGCGGAAGAGCAGCGACAGGATCAGCCGCGCCGAGGAAGAGCCGACGGCGCTTGCCAGCAGTTGCTCCGAGAAGCGGATGACATCCATGCTGGCCTGTTCGGTACCGTGCAGGGAGACTTTCGCGTCCCTTTCGAAGGATTGGAACGAGCGCTCCGTGCGCTCGACGCCGAGATAGCGCGAGATCGTATCCTTCAGGTCGTTGACGGTGACGGCAGTGCGGAAGCGCCTGAGGCTCGGCATCGGGCCGGCCTCGCGCGGCACGAAGATCGCCGCCTGGATGCGCTCCAGCGGCACGGATGCGCGGGAGAGGGAGCCGAGGACAAAAAACAGCGCGTTGACCGAGAGGCTCCACAGCACGCCATGGTTCAGCGGCTCGCCGACGGTGCCGAACAGCGCCTGCGGCCTCAGCGCCTCGAAGCCGAACAGGCCGTGGACGACGATGTCGGAAGCGGGACCGACGAGCGAGGGGAGCAGCAGCGTGTAACCCCAGACGGCGATGCCGGCGACCATGCCGAGCGCGGCGCCCCGGCCATTGGCGCGGCGCCAGATCAGGCCGCCGATCAGCGCGGGCGAGAATTGGGCGATCGCGGCAAAAGACATCAGGCCGATCGAGGACAGCCGCGCGCTGTTGGTGCTCTCGCGATAATAGAGGAAGGCGATGAACAGCATGATGAAGATCGAGGCGCGGCGCACATTGAGGATGAGCGTCGACCAGTCCTCGTTCTCCGAGGAACTGGTCTTGAGCACGCGCCGCACGAACAGCGGGATGACGAGATCGTTGGAGATCATGATCGACAGCGCGACGCTCTCGACGATCACCATGGCGGTCGCCGCCGACAGGCCGCCGACAAAGGCGGCCATCGCCAGCAGGTCATGCCCGCTGAGCAGCGGCAGCGACAGCACGTAAAGGTCGCTGCTGGTCCTGGCGCCGACCAGCGACAGGCCGGCAAAGGCGATCGGCAGCACGAAGAGGTTGATCGCCACCAGGTAGAGCGGGAACACCCAGGTCGCCGTGCGCAACTCCGCCTCGCTGCGGTTCTCAACGATGGTGACGTAGAACTGTCGTGGCAGCATCAGCACGGCAAAGCCGCTCAGGCCGGTCAGCACCAGCCAGGTGGCCAAAGAGGTGCTGTAGCTCATGGCCTGGCGCACCTGGCCGTTTCCGGCGAGCTTGGCGAACATGTCGCCGGGCCCGCCGAAGATCAGGAACGTCACCATCAGGCCGATGGCGAGAAAGGCGGCGAGCTTGACCACGGTCTCGACCGCCACCGCGAGCACCAGGCCGTCCTGATGTTCCGTGGCGTCGGCATGGCGGGTGCCGAACAGCACAGCGAACAGCGCCAAAAGCATCGCCACCACGAGCGAGATATCGCTGACGAACGGATCGAAGGAGGGCGGAGAGCCGGTATAGTGCTCGACCATCAGGCTGACGGAGCCCGAGATCGCCTTCAGCTGCAGCGCGATATAGGGCACCGCGCCGATGGTCGCGATCAGCGTCGCGATCGCCGCGACGGTGAAGCTCTTGCCGTAGCGGGCGCCGAGGAAGTCGGCGATCGAGGTGATCTTCTCGCTTTTTGCCAGCCGGATCATGCGGCTGAGCAGCGGGAAGCCGAACACGAAGACCAGCACCGGGCCTGTATAGATGCCGAGGAATTCGAGGCCGCGCTCGGAGGAAAGGCCGACCGAGCCGAAAAAGGTCCAGGACGTGCAATAGATGGCGAGGCTGAGCGCATAGATGAAGGGCCGTGCCCGGCCCAGGCCGATAGTAGCCGCACGCCGGTCGCCGACGCTGGCGATGGCGAAAAGCAGCGTCACATAGGCGATCGCGATGATGACGACGAACCAGCCTAACACGGTCCGCACTTCCTCCCTGGCCGTTTGCCTCCTCCGGCAATCACGACGCAACCACAGCCTGGCGCCTGAGTCCATCGCGGCTTTCGGCGCATATGTGCTTGATGACGTTGCGTAAACACAAAGCGGTGCTTTGGCCTATTTTCCGGTTTTGCAACTGGGGGTTTTTGTTAAGGTGGCCTGGGGCCGGCGCCGAAGGACATTGGTGAGGCGGCAGCGCGGTCCGTCACGGAGGGTCGAATGCTGAAAGAATTCCAGGAATTCATTTCCAAGGGCAATGTGATGGACTTGGCCGTGGGCGTCATCATCGGCGCCGCCTTCGGCAAGATCGTCGATTCCTTGGTCAACGACATCATCATGCCGATCGTCGGCGCGATTTTCGGCGGGCTGGACTTCAACAATTACTTCTTCGGACTGTCCTCGAACGTTCATTCGACCGCGCTGGTCGATGCCAAGAAAGAGGGCGCGGTCTTCGCCTATGGCAGCTTCATCACCGTGGTGCTGAACTTCCTGATCCTTGCCTTTATTATCTTCCTGATGGTCAAGGCCGTGAACAATATGCGCAAGCGTCTGGAGCGCGAAAAGCCCGCGCCTGCCGCTGCGCCACCGCCGGCCGACGTGCAGTTGCTGACCGAAATCCGCGACCTGCTCGCGAAACGGTAACTCCGCAACGAGCGCCCTGGACCAAAACCCCGGCCGCTTGCGGCCGGGGTTTTCTGTTTGCGGCTGTCGTAAAAGAGGCTAGCAGTCACGAAAAACCGGACGGATTCTTGCATGACCCTGATCCAGACCTTGCGCACCGAAGCCCGAGCCGCACCCGAAAGCGGCATAGTCGCCGTCGTCAATCACGGCCGCCTGCGCGAAGGCCTGATCCCGCTCTGGGCCGGTGAGGGCGATCTGCCGACTCCTTCCTTCATCAGCGATGCCGCCGCCAAAGGGCTGGCCGACGGCGAGACGTTCTACACCTGGCAGAAGGGTATTCCCGCGCTCAGGCAGGCGCTCGCCCGCTACTACGCCAGGCATTTCGGCGGGACCTTCGCCGAGGAAGAGTTCATCGTCACCGGATCCGGCATGCATGCCATCCAGCTGGCCATCGACGCGATCGCTGGCAGCGGCGACGAGGTGATCTATCTCTCGCCCGCCTGGCCGAACTTCGCCGCGGCCGCCGGCGTGGCGGGCGCCGTGCCGGTGCCGGTCACCCTCGACCAGTCCGGCAATGGCTGGTTCTGCGATGTCGACAAGATCGCCTCCGCGATCACGCCGCGCACGAAGCTGTTGTTCATCAACACGCCGTCCAACCCGACCGGCTGGACGGCCGACAAGGAGACGCTCCAGGCGATTCTCGATCTCGCCCGCCAAAAGGGCCTGTGGATCATTGCCGACGAGATCTATTCGTTGTTCCACTACGGCCATGGCCGCGCGCCGTCTTTCCTTGACGTGGCCACGCCCGAGGACCGCATCCTGTTCGTCAACAGTTTCTCCAAGAATTGGGCGATGACCGGCTGGCGCGTCGGCTGGATCAAGACCCATCCCGCCTTGCAGCAGGTGTTCGAAAACCTGATCCAGTACTCGACCTCGGGCGTCGCCCAGTTCATGCAACGCGGCGCGGTCGCCGCCCTTGACGAGGGCGACGGCTTCATCGCCGAACAGGTGGAGCGCGCTCGGGCCGCCCGCGATCTCGTCTGCGGCATTCTGGGCGAAACCGGCAAGGCGCGCTTCACCGTGCCGCAGGGCGCCTTCTACCTGTTCTTCAGGGTCGACGGCCTCACCGATGCCCGAAAAGCCGCCTTCGACATCGTCGACAACGCCAATGTCGGCCTGGCGCCCGGCACTGCCTTCGGCCCCGGCGGCGAAGCCTTCCTCAGACTATGCTTCCACCGCCGCCTCGATCAGCTCGAGGAAGCGGCGCATCGTTTGGCGAGGTGGATGAAGACGGTGTGAGGTCGAAGTCGGGCGGGAAGTGTTTGTTTGCGAACCCTTTTTCTGCACCGCTTCGTTCTTGGGCAGACGTGACGTCAGCCGCCTGACTTCGGCACCAGGAGCGGAATGATCCGATCGGTCTTGGCGACGGCGGGACGGCCGGAGCTGGCATAGGGAATGCCCAGCGCATCCCAGGTCTCGACCAGCGCGTCCTGCAATTCGGCGATCAGCGCGTCCGAATGGAACGGCGTCGGCGTGATGCGCAGCCGCTCGGTGCCGCGCGGCACCGTCGGATAGTTGATCGGCTGGATGTAGATGCCGTGCACGCCGAGCAGGCGGTCGCTGGCCATCTTGCAAAGCTCGGGGTCGCCGACCAGCACCGGCACGATATGGGTGGCCGATTCCATCACCGGCAAGCCGGCCGCCGCAAGCACCTGCTTGGTGCGCGCCGCCTGGCGTTGCTGTGCGTCGCGCTCGACCTGCGAGCGTTTGAGGTGGCGGATAGAGGCGGTGGTGGCGGCGGCGATGGCCGGCGGCAGCGCGGTGGTGAAGATGAAGCCCGGCGCATAGGAACGCACGGCGTCGATCACCGCGCTGGTGCCGGTGATGTAGCCGCCCAGCGTGCCGAAGGCCTTGGCCAGCGTGCCCTGGATGATGTCGATGCGGTCGGCCAGGCCTTCGCGCTCGGTGATGCCGCCGCCGCGCGGTCCGTACATGCCGACGGCATGGACCTCGTCGATATAGGTCATGGCGTTGTAGCGTTCGGCGAGCTCGACGATCTGCTTGATCGGCGCGATGTCGCCGTCCATCGAATAGACGCTTTCGAAGACGATCAGCTTGGCGCGTTCGCGCCCGGCCGCCTGCAGCAGGCTTTCCAGATGCGCGACGTCGTTGTGGCGGAAGATCTTCTTTTCCGCGCCCGAGCGCCGCACGCCTTCGATCATCGAGGCATGGTTCAGCTCGTCCGAGATGATCAGGCAGTTGGGGAGCAGCCGCGCGATGGTCGAGATCGAGGCCTCGTTGGAGACGAAGCCTGAGGTGAAGACAAGGGCTGCTTCCTTGTCGTGCAGGTCGGCGAGCTCATGCTCCAGCTCGACCAGCGGGTTGGACGTGCCGGAGATGTTGCGGGTGCCACCGGCGCCCGAACCCATCCTGCCGGCCGCGCTCTGGAAGGCGGCGATGACATCTTCGTTCTGGCCCATGCCGAGATAGTCGTTGGAGCACCAAACGGTGATTTCTTGGGCACGGCCGTTGGAACGCCAGATGGCGCGCGGGAACTTGCCCACCATGCGCTCGAGGTCGGCGAAAACGCGATAGCGACGCTCGGCGTGGAGCTGGTCGATCGCATCTTCGAAGAACCGCTGGTAATTCATGTCGGCTTCCCAATTTTGCGGCGGATCATAGTCACTGCCCCATGCCACGTCCACCGGACCCAACCGGTCAAAATGCCACGCCTTTACCCTGTTCCTAACGATGCCGGATCGTGGCCTATTCCTGGCTGTTTGAAGCAGCTTTGTTTCAGTACGATGCCTCGGGCGGGAGGAACTGTTACGGACTTAACATTGTAGGGAGGCCAATGCATATCGCCCAAAAGTGCACAGCGGTTTGGGCGAACGACATAGGCTTTGACGGGCTTGCGGCGGGGTTTCCAGCACGGTGGCTGTTGAGACAGTTTCCGATAAATCTTGATCAGCGAGGTAGATGATGACGGTTTTGGTGACGGGCGGTGCCGGTTATATCGGCAGCCACATGGTCTGGGAACTGCTGGACGCCGGCGAGAGCGTCGTGGTGCTCGACCGGCTTTCCACCGGCTTCGAATGGGCGGTGGCCCCGGAAGCTAGGTTGGTCGTCGGCGATGTCGCCGATCGTGACCTGGTCGGCCGGATCATCCGCGACAACAAGGTCGATGCCATCATCCACTTCGCCGGTTCGATCGTCGTGCCGGAATCGGTCGCCGACCCGCTCGGTTACTACGAGAACAACACCTGCAAGACCCGCACGCTGATCGAAACCGCGGTGCGCGAAGGCGTGCCGCATTTCATCTTCTCCTCCACCGCCGCCGTCTATGGCGGCGCCGGGCTGGAGCCGGTGCGCGAGGATGCCCGCCTTGCGCCGGAATCGCCCTATGGCCTTTCCAAGCTGATGAGCGAGTGGATGCTGCGCGATGCCGCCCTGGCGCACGACATCCGCTACACGGCGCTGCGCTATTTCAACGTCGCCGGCGCCGATCCAAAGGGCCGCACCGGACAGTCGACGCCAGGCGCCACGCATCTGATCAAGGTCGCCTGCGAGACCGCGCTCGGCAAGCGCCCCTTCATGCAGGTCTTCGGCAATGACTATCCGACGCCGGACGGCACCTGCATGCGCGACTACATCCATGTCAGCGATCTCGCCGCCGCGCACCGGCTGGCGCTGCAGCGGCTGCGCGCCGGTGGCGAGAGCCTCGTCGCCAATTGCGGCTACAGCCACGGCTATTCCGTGCTCGAGGTGATAGACAGCGTGCGCCGCGCCTTCGGCCATGACTTCGATGTGCGCATGGGGGACCGCCGGCCGGGCGACGCCGCCGCCGTGGTCGCCAATTCCGAGCTTGCCCGCAACGAACTCGGCTGGACGCCGCAGCGTGACGATCTCGACTTGATCGTCAACGATGCGCTGGCCTGGGAACGCATTCTGACGACCAAGAACTCCGTTCGAACCTGAGCAATTCCGGGAAAAGTGTGTAGCGGTTGGGTTCGGCGACTTCGCCGTAGCCTTCCCTCCGGAATTGCGTAATGAAACTGAGCTGTTGGGCCAAGGGCTCGTCCGGCGTCTTTAGACGCGGTATTGAGCCTCATGCAGCGGTGCGTCGAGGCGCGCTGCCCTGTTCGATCCTGAGGGGACAGCATGAAGGTCTTGGTTCTCGGCGCCGGGGTGGTTGGCACGGCGGCCGCCTATTATTTGGCAAAGGACGGTCATGAGGTGACGGTGATCGAGCGCCACGAAGCGGCGGCGCGCGGCACCAGCCAGTCGAATGCCGGCCTGGTCTCGCCGGGCGACGCAACCGCCTGGGCCTCGCCGGCCGCGCTGAAGACCTTCCTGCGCGCGCTCTGGAACCACGACCTCGGCATCAAGGTCAGGCTGCGCCTCGATCCCTATTTCTATGCCTGGAGCCTGCGTTTCCTGCGCGAATGCACGGTGAAGCGCCTGCGCGCCAACACCGATATCAAGCTCAGGCTGGCACTCCACTCCCGCGATTGCATCAACGCGCTCTCGGAGGAAACCGGCATCCATTACGACGAGCGCAGGAAGGGCATTCTCTACTTCTTCCGATCGCAAAAGAGCGTCGACACCGGCACCGACAATTACCGCTATCTCGGCGAGCACGGCCTGCCGATCGAGATCGTCGGCCGCGAGCGCCTGGTCGAGCTGGAACCGGGCCTTGCCGGCGTGAAGGAAAAGATCGCCGGCGGCATCTATTCGCCGATCGACCAGACCGGCGATTCCAAGCAGTTCACCGACAGGCTCGCGGCCTATGCCGCCGAGAAGCTCGGCGTCAAATTCCTGTTCGGCACGACGGTCCAGGGCCTCGACATCGAGGGCGACCGGGTGCGCGCCGTCATGACTTCGGCCGGCCCGCTCGCCGGCGACGCCATCGTCATCTCCATGGGGCCGGAAAGCGGCCTGCTCGGCCGCCGCTACGGCATCGACCTGCCGGTCTATCCGGTGAAAGGCTACACCGCGACGATTCCCCTCGAAGACGAAAGCAAGGGGCCGACCATGGGCGGCGCCGACGAGGACCGGCTGATCGGCTATTCGAGGCTCGGCAACCGCCTGCGCATGTCCTCGACGGCCGAATTCACCGGCTTCGACCGCAGCTTCAAGCCCGGCGATTTCAGAACCATCCTGGAAACCGGAAAGGACCTTTTCCCGGGCGCCTTCGACGAGAAGAAGGCCGTGCTGTGGGCAGGCCTGCGGCCGATGATGCCGAACTCGGTGCCGGTTATCGGCCAGGCGAAATACCGCAATCTCTATCTCGATACCGGCCACGGCCATGTCGGCTGGACTATGGCCTGCGGCTCGGGACAGTTCCTCGCCGACGTCGTTGCCGGCCGCAAGCCGCAGATCGATCCGCAGGGATTGCTCTACGGGACGGCGCGCTGAGCCGGCTTAGAGCTTCACGCCTGCTGCCAGGCCAACGCGTATTCGCGCCAAGCGCGCTCGATTGGCGGTGCGGTGCGTTCGCCTTTGCTCGTGACCGTAGCGCCATCCGACGCCAGCAGCGCGGCGCCGATGCTGGTGCCGGTCGAGGCCTCCGATGCAATGACGGGCCTTCCCGTCGCTGCCGCCAGCATGCGGATGAAAAGCGGGTTCTGCGCGAACGGTCCCTCGACGGTTGTCGGCCCGTCGCCGCCAATCAGCTCCAGGCAGGTCACGGTCATCAGCGCCAGGTAGAATGAGATGGCGGCGAAGCGCTGGCCGGAGCTCAGGTCGTCGGCGTTACACCATTGCGCGGCGCGCTGCGGAAACGGTCCGGAGCCCTGCTGAGTGGACGGCAGCAGCAGAGCTTTCTGCGCCAGCACGGCGGCAACGTCGTCTTCACTCCATTCCTGTGGCTGGCCGTCGGTCAACAGCGAAAACTCGCGTCCGCCCATGAACCGCGCCGACGGCACAGGATCGCCGAGCGCATTGACGTTGACCAGCGTGTCGCGCGCCGCGTCCAACTCGACCTTCCGGCCGCCCACCGCCATCGACACCACCCATGTGCCGGTCGAAACGACCGAGAAGGGCGGTGCGTCGGACAACAGATGCGGCAGCAGCGAGGCGTTGGAATCGTGCAGTCCGCAGAATACGGGCGTCTGCGGGTCGAGCCCTGTGCGTTGCGCCAGCTCCGGCAGGATCGGGCCAAGCCGATCCTTTGCTGGCCGCACCGGCGCCATCAACCGGCGCCAGCCCATCCTGTCGGCCAGCGAGGAGTAATCGGACGTCCAGGGGTTCCACAGATCGGTGTGGCAGCCGAGCGACGTGCCTTCATTGGCAGCGACACCGGTCAGCCGCAGCGCCCAGTACTGCGGATACATCAGCATCGCGGCGGCCTTGGCGAATTCCGCCGGGAATTGTCTCTGCTGCCAGAAGAATTGCGCGCCGAGATTGAGGCCGATCGGCAACCGCGGCGTACCGGTTTCGGCGAAGGGCGGACGCACGGCGTCGTAGTCGGCCGCAAGCTGGTCGGGGCCGTCGAATTCATAGTCGAGCACCGGCAGTACCAGTTCGCCGGAGCGGTCGACCAGCGCGCCGGTCGCGCCATGCGTGGTGATCGATATCGCATCGATCCGCTGTTCGCGGTTGAGATCGGCCAGGCTGTCGAGGATGAACGTCCACAGCGCCTCGACATCGTGATGCGGGTAGGGCGCCTGCCGCACAGGAGCATTGGCGATACGGCGCAGTGCAATCTCGCTCAGCGTCGCGAGATCGACCAGCGCTACCTTGGCGTTGGTCTTGCCGATATCGATGACGGCGACGATCATGCCATATGGAACACGGTTTCCAGCGGCACCGCCACCGGCTCGTTGTCGGTTTTGGTTTCCATGAGGTCGGCCATATGCGCCCACCAGCGCTGCATCACGGGGTGCTTCGGAAGGTCCGCCATGCCGTGGTCGTCACGCCGCCGCAGCACCCCGAACAGGATGTTGGTTTCCTCGTCGAGATGGATCGAATAATCGGAGACGCCGGCCAGCTTCAGCAGATCAACTAGCTCGGGCCAGATCTCGTCATGGCGCCGCTGGTACTCGGCCTTCATGCCGGGATTGAGCTTCATCTTGAAGGCGTATTTCTCCATCAGGCGAAGCGTCCCACGCGCAGGCGGCGCCAGATAATGGGCAGCGCGATGACGATGATCAGCAACAGGCCGATGAAGATCGACATGACGATGCCGGGCACGTTGAGCAGTCCGAGGCCGAACGTCACCAGCCCCATGATGAAGGCGGCGAGCACGACGCCCAGAATGCTGCCGGCGCCGCCGAGAATCGAGACGCCGCCCAGCACCACCATGGTGATCGCCTCAAGCTCGTAGCCCTGCGCGATAGACGGCCGCGTCGAGCCGAGCCGCGAGGTGATCAGCACGGAGGCGATGCCCGACATCAGCCCGGTCAGGCAGAACAGGATGAACTTGATGCGGTTGACGCGCACGCCGGAGAATTGGCAGGCCACCGGGTTGTTGCCGATGGCGAAGACCCGGCGGCCGAAGCTCGTGCGGTGCAGGACGAACCAGTAGATCAGCGCCGCGATCAGGAACAGCGCCAGCTCGAACGAGAAGACCCACCAGACATAGCCTTGGCCGAAGAAGGCGAAGCTTTCCGGATAGCCTTTGTAGGCCTGGTCGCCGAGGATGATGAAGGCGATGCCGCGGAACAGGCTCATCGTGCCGATGGTGACGACGATGGAAGGCAGGCCGAGGCGGGTGACCAGCAACCCATTGAAGGAGCCGCAGCCAAGGCCGACGACGATGCCGATCGCCACCAGCACTGGGGTGCCCGCACCGGCTTGCACCGCCATGCCCATCATCGTCGAGGCTAAAGCCACGATCGCGGCAACCGAGAGATCGATCTCGCCGGAGATGATCAGCAGCGCCATGGCTAGAGCGATCAGCCCCTTTTCGGTGAAGTTGAAGGTCAGGTCCGACAGCGACCACGGATCGAGGAAATAGGGCGAAGCGAAGCTGTTGACCGCAAAGATGGCGACCGCGATGACGACCAGCAGCGCTTCCCAGGAGAAGATCGCCGAGGACAGCGGCTTGTCGAGCCGGTCGGGGATATGGCGCGGGGCAGGGGTGTCGGTCATGCCGCTTCCGCCTTTCTCAGGATGATGCGGCCCTGCCGGCGCTCGCCGCGCGCGTTGAGCACCACGGCCAGGATGATGGCGCTGCCCGAGATCGCCATCTGCCAGAAGGGCGAGATGTTGATGACCGGCAGCGCGTTGGAGATGATGCCGAGGAACAGCGCCCCCAGCACCGCGCCGCCGACCGAGCCGATGCCGCCGGCGATCGAGATGCCGCCGATGACGCAGGCGGCGATGATGTTGAGCTCATAGCCGTTGGCGACCTCGACCGAGGCGATCACATAGCGCGAGATCCACAGATAGCCGGCAAGCCCGCCGATCATGCCGGAAATGCAAAAGACGATGAATTTGGTGCGGCCGACATCGATGCCGGCATAGACCGAGGCGGTCGGATTGACGCCAATGGCGTAGATCGAGCGGCCGATCGCGGTCCGCGTCATCACCAGGAAGAACAGCGCGATCACGACGATCGCGATCCAGGACAGCACCGGCAGGCCGAGGAAGGCAACGCGCTGGAAGTTGATGAAGTCCGGGCTCATCTGGTCGGCATTGACCCAAGCGCCGCCGGAGACGACGAAGGTGGCGCCCCGATAGATGGTGAGCGTGCCCAACGTCACCACGATCGACGGGATGTTCAGCCGCCACACCAGAAGGCCGTTGATGGCGCCGAGCACCAGGCCGACGAGAAGCGCGATCACGATCAGCATCGGGATCGGGATCGCCGGATGCGCGGCGTTCAGCATGGCCACCACCATGCCGGTGAAGCAGAGGTTGGAGGCCATCGACAGATCGATCGAGCGCGTCAGGATCACCACCATCTGCCCCAGCGCCAGGATCATCAGGATCGAGGTGTCGTTGAACACCTGGCGCAGATTGGCGGGGTCGGCGAAGCCGGGGAAGCGCGTCGAGATCAGGCCGATCAGCACGACGATGCCGGCAAGCAGCCAGATCTCGCGATATTTGAGGAAGCTCTTCATGCCGCGATCCCCGCTGCCGTCCGAACCAGCGTTTCGGCGTCGAGACCCTTGTTGTCGTAGGTCGCCGCGATACGGCCTTCGCGCATGACCACGACGCGGTCCGACATGCCGAGGATTTCGGGCAGCTCGGACGACACCATGATCACCGACAGGCCTTGCGCGACCAGCTCGGCCATGAAGCCGTGCACGGCGGCCTTGGAGCCGATGTCGATGCCCTTGGTCGGCTCGTCGAGGATGATCACCTTGGGCGCTGTGGCCAGCCATTTGGCGATAACGACTTTCTGCTGGTTGCCGCCGGAAAGCGTGCCGACATCCTGGCTCAGCGATGAGGCGCGCAGGTCGAGCCGCTCGGTATAGGAGCGGGCGAGCGAGAACTCTTCCGCCAGCCTCAGCACGCCGGATTTCGAGGTGCGCGCCAGTGAAGGGAGAGAAACATTCTGGAAGATTGGCAGGCCGATCACCACGCCTTGCTTGCCGCGTTCTTCGGGCACATAGACGATGCCGGCCTCGATCGAATCCGCAGCCGATTTCGGTGCGATCGTCCGGCCGTCGAGTGAAATCGCGCCCCGGCTCGTGCGGGTGATGCCGGCGATCGCCTGCATCACCTCGCTGCGCCCGGCGCCGACCAGCCCGTAGAAGCCGAGGATCTCGCCCTTGCGCAATTCGAAGCCGATATCGTCGAACTCGGTCGGATGCGACAGGCCGGAGACGGACAGCACCGGCGCGCCGATCTTCGGCTCGCGCTGCGGAAAGATGTGGTCGACATTGCGGCCGACCATCATGCGTACGATCTCGTTCTGGCTGGCGTCCTTGAGCAGGCCTTCGCCGACCATCTCGCCGTCGCGAAACACCGTATAGCGATCGGCGATGCGGTAGATCTCGTCGAATTTGTGGCTGATGAACAGCACCGCCTTGCCATCGCTTTTCAGGAATTCGATCAGCAGGAAAAGCTCCTCGATCTCCTTCATCGAAAGCGCTGCGGTCGGTTCGTCCATGATGACGATGCGCGCATCGATCGACATGGCGCGGGCGACTGCCACAAGGTGCTTGTTGGCGATGCCGAGATCTCTCAGTCGTGCATCGGCGTCGATATGGCCGGCGCGCATCGTCTCCAGCACCTCGCGCGCGTTCTTGCGCATGGTGCGCCAGTCGATGGTGCCGAAACGGGTGCGCGGCGCGTGGCCAAGGAAGATGTTCTCGGCGACCGACAGATCGTCGAACAGCACGGTTTCCTGATGGATGGCGGTGATGCCGTGGCCGAAGGCGGCATGCGCGCTCGGCAGCGTCGTGGCCTGGCCGTCGATGCCGATCTCGCCGGAGTCGGGCTGGTAGATGCCGGTCATGATCTTGACCAATGTCGACTTGCCGGCGCCGTTCTCGCCGATCAGCGCCGTCACCTGTCCAGGATAGAGCGACAGGCTGACATTATGCAGGGCACGCACGCCCGGGAAGCTTTTCGAGATGCCTGAGAGCGTCAGGCGAGGAGAGGCGCTTTGGGCCGGGCCTGAAGGCCCGGGCCGCTCCGTCTCTATTTTGCGCTGGGCTGTCGTGTCCATATCCGTATCAGGCCCCGAGAGAAGGTCCGTTTGAAGATGCGGCGGGACAATTGTCCCGCCGCAGGAACTTGAAGTCGACCGGAATCAGTAGATCTTGGAGAACTTGTCGATGTTGGTCTTGTCGAACTGGAAGGGCGGAGCCATCGCGGCCGAGTTGGTGTCGTCGAGCGTCACCTTGCCGACGCGGCCGATCGATAGCGTAGCGCCGGGCTTGGCTTCTTCCTTCTTCACCGCCAGGTCATGGGCGAGGTAGATCGCCGAGTAGCCGAGATCGATGGGGTTCCACAGCGCGACAGCCTGCGAAGCGCCGTTGTCGATGAACTTCTTGAACTCGGACGGCAGCGCCAGGCCGGTGACGTTGACCTTGCCGATCAGGTTCCCGTCGGTGACGACCTGCGCGGCGGCGACGACGCCGACGGTGGTCGGCGCGATGATTGCCTTGAGGTTCGGATAAGACTTCAAGAGGCCCTTGGCTTCATCGGTGCTCTTGGCCGAGTCGTCATCGCCATAGACGGTGGCGACCAGCTTGATCTTCGGGAACTTCTCCGGCAGCACCTTCTTGGCCGCCTCGATCCAGGCATTCTGGTTGGTCGCCGTCGAGGACGCCGAGAGGATCGCGACGTCGCCGCCTTCCGGCAGGTAGTCGGCGGCGAGCTTGATGATCGTCTCGCCGATCAGGCCGGTGTCGGACGGGTTGAGGTGAAGCTGGCGGCCTTCCTTGGCGACGCCGGAATCCCATGAAATGACGGTGATGCCGCGCTCCATCGCCTTCTTCAGCACAGGCACCAGGGCGTCGGCGTCATTGGCCGAAACGGCGATCGCGTTGACCTTCTGCGCGATCAGCGAATTGATCACTTCGATCTGCGCTTCGGCGGTCGCCTTGGTCGGGCCGGTGTAGATGACATCGACATCGCCCAGTTCCTTGGCCGCTTCCTCGGCGCCCTTGTTGGCGGCGTCGAAGAAGCCGTTGCCGAGCGACTTCACCACCAGCGCGATCTTGACGTTCTCGGCATAGGCGGCATTCACGAACATGGCGGCGGAAAAGGCCGCCGTAACCAGCAGTTTCTTCAAAAAGCTCATCGAATATCCTCCCTTGAGCGTTGCATTCCATCGCCGCTGCGGGCGTGAGTTTCCCTCAGGCCTGCAGTGAAGATTCTTCCTTGTCGCTTGACTGTCTGCGGGCGACGATCAGCGCCACGCCCGCCGTTTCCAGCATCTTGGCCTCGCGGTCCTCGATGCCGTCGTCGGTGATCACGGTCGCGATGCGCGACAGCCCGCACAGGATCAGGCTGGAGCGCATGCGGAATTTCGAGGAATCGACCAGCACCACCAATTCATCGGCCTGGTCGATCAGCTTCTGTTCCGCCTGGATCAGCAGCGGATCGCCTTCCATCAGTCCGAGCGGCCCCAGCCCCTGCGCACCCATGAACATGCGCCGCGCATAGAAGTTGCGCGTCACGTCATTGTCGAAAGGCGACAGGATGATGTTCTGCTCGCGGTAGATCGTGCCACCGGACAGCATCACCGTGTTCTTCGAGTGCTTGAGCAGATGCTCCGCGATCGGGAAGGAGTTGGTGAAGATCGGCATCCGGCGGCCGGTCAGGAAATGCACCATCTGGAAGGTTGTGGTGCCGCCATTGATGATGATCGGCTCGCCGTCCGTGCACAGGTTCACCGCTTCCCGCGCGATCGCCCGCTTTTGCGCGGCGTTCAGCGTTTCGTTGACCGAGAAGGGCCGGCCGGCAAGGCCGATGAACTGCGGCGGCGAGATCGCCTCGGCGCCGCCGCGCACCCGGCGCAAGCGTTTCTGGACATGGAGGGCCGCGATGTCGCGCCGGATCGTCGCCTCGGAGGAGTCCGTCAGCTCGACCATTTCCTGCACCGTCACCACAGGCTTTTCCTGGACGGCGGACAGAATGATCCTGTGGCGCTCTTTCTCGTGCATGGTTCCTCCCTGCCCAAGCATCAGGCCTTAGAAAACGCGCAGTGTCAATCATTTCCGATCAAATATTTTCATTGTGCAGTGCAATATGAGCGATATTGATCGTTTATGATTGACAAGCGAGGCGCTTGCGTAGACATTCCCGGCGAGAAATGAGGGGTGCGGCGTTCGCGCTCCAAGGGAGGATACCTATGCTCGACAAGCGCTCCGGCTCGCGCCTCGCCAACCTTTGGGACGATGCAAAAGCCGAAGGGATGAGCGGTCCCGAGCTCCTGGTCTATCGCTCGAACACGTTGGGTTCCGACAAGCGCGTCACCAATTACGGCGGCGGCAACACCTCGTCCAAGGTCCGGCAGAAGGACCCGCTCACCGGCGAGGAGGCGGAAGTCCTCTGGGTCAAGGGCTCTGGTGGCGACAGCGCCTCGATCAAGCTTGACGGTTTCGCCACGCTTTACATGGACAAGCTGCGTGCCATCAAAGGTCTTTATCGCGGCGTCGAGCACGAGGACGAGATGGTGGGCTACCTGCCCCACTGCACCTTCAACCTCAATCCGCGCGCGGCCTCGATCGATACGCCGCTGCACGCTTACGTGCCGAAGGTCTGCGTCGACCACATGCATCCCGACGCCATCATCGCCATTGCCGCGGCCAAGGACTCCAAGGCGATCACCAAGGAAATCTTCGGCGACGCCATCGGCTGGCTGCCGTGGAAGCGGCCGGGCTTCGAGCTGGGCCTGTGGCTGGAGAAATTCTGCCTCGAAAACCCCGAGGCCAAGGGTGTCGTGCTGGAAAGCCACGGCCTGTTCACCTGGGGGGACACGCCGAAGGAGTGCTACGAGACGACGATCTCGGTGATCAACCAGGCGATCGACTGGTTCGAGCGGAAATCCGAGGGCAAGGCGATCTTCGGCGGCGAGGCGGTCCAGTCGCTCGACGTGCCGGCACGCCGCGCCATCGCCGCCAAGCTGATGCCGAGGATCCGCGGCCTGATCTCCGAAACGAGCCACAAGCTCGGCCATTTCGACGATCAGCCGGCCGTGCTCGAATTCGTCAATTCGAGGGACCTGCGGCCGCTGGCGGCGCTCGGCACATCATGTCCCGATCACTTCCTGCGCACCAAGATCCGGCCGCTGGTCATCGAGTTCGATCCGGCCAAGCCCGATATCGACGCCGTCATTGCGCGGCTCGCCGACGACATCGCCGCCTATCGCGTCGGCTATCAGGCCTATTACGACGGCTGCAAGCATCCGGACTCGCCGGCCATCCGCGATCCCAATGCCGTGGTCTATCTGATGCCCGGCGTCGGCATGTTCACCTTCGCCGGCGACAAGGCGACGGCGCGCATATCCGGCGAGTTCTACGTCAACGCCATCAACGTCATGCGCGGCGCCTCGACGGTCTCGTCCTATGTCGGCCTGCCGGCGCAGGAAGCCTTCGACATCGAATACTGGCAGCTCGAGGAAGCCAAGCTCCAGCGCCTGCCGAAGCCGAAGGCGCTGGCCGGCCAGATCGCGCTGGTCACCGGCGGCGCCGGCGGCATCGGCCGTGCCACCGCCAACCGGCTGCTGCGCGAAGGCGCTTGCGTAATGCTGGCCGACATCGACGAAGCCGCGTTGGCCAGCGCCAATGACGAACTTTCGAAGGCCTACGGAAAAGACGTCGTCCGTCCGGTGCGCATCGATGTCACCTCCGAGGATCAAGTGCTTTCCGGCTTCGCCGAAACTGCGGTCGAATTCGGCGGTGTCGACATCCTGGTCTCGAATGCCGGCCTGGCCTCTTCGGCACCGATCGAGGAGACGACGCTGGCGTTGTGGAACAAGAATATGGACATCCTGTCCACCGGCTATTTCCTCGTCTCGCGCGAGGCTTTCCGCCTGTTCCGCGCCCAGAAGATCGGCGGCAACGTCGTCTTCGTCGCCTCCAAGAACGGCCTCGCCGCATCGCCAAATGCGTCCGCCTATTGCACGGCCAAGGCGGCTGAGATCCATCTTGCCCGCTGCCTGGCGCTGGAGGGCGCGGAAGCCCAGATCAGGGTCAATGTCGTCAATCCGGACGCCGTGCTGCGCGGTTCGAAAATCTGGACCGGTGAGTGGAAGGAACAGCGCGCCGCCGCCTACAAGATGTCGACCGACGACCTCGAGGAGCATTACCGCTCGCGCTCGATGCTGAAGCGCTCGGTCTTCCCGGAAGACATTGCCGAGGCGATCTACTTCTTCGCCTCCGACATGTCGGCCAAATCGACCGGCAATATCGTCAACGTCGACGCCGGCAACGCGCAAAGTTTTACGCGATAAGCTTCCTTCTCCCCGTTCAACGGGGAGAAGGTGCCGGCAGGCGGATGAGGGGCAGCGCCGGCCGAACACGTTTTGGGAGGAAGTGCAGTGTCCGAACAGATCATCTCGGCCGACGTCGTCGAAAAGGACAACGCCGCGCGCAAACCCGACCTCGACCGCGACTACGCCGCGCTAGGCGAGCGTCTCGACCGGCGCGGCATCGCCATCGACGCCATCCGTGACAAGGTAGAAAAATTCGCCGTGGCGATCCCATCCTGGGGCGTCGGCACCGGCGGCACGCGTTTCGCCCGCTTTCCGGGTGCCGGCGAGCCGCGCGACATCTTCGACAAGATCGAGGACTGCGCCGTCATCAGCCAGCTGACGCAGGCGACGCCGACCGTCTCGCTGCACATCCCGTGGGACAAGGCCGATGCGAACCGGCTGAAGCAGGCGGCGTCCCGCTTCGGCCTCGGCTTCGACGCGATGAATTCCAACACCTTCTCCGACGCGAAGGACCAGAAGCTTTCCTACAAATTCGGCTCGCTCTCGCATGCCGATGCCGGAACGCGCCGCCAGGCGGTCGAGCACAATCTCGAATGCATCGAGATCGGCAGGACGCTCGGCTCCAAGGCGCTGACGGTGTGGATCGGCGACGGCTCGAATTTCCCCGGCCAGGTCAATTTCGCCAAGGCGTTCGAGCGCTATCTCGACGCCATGCGCGAGATTTATGCCGGCCTGCCGGCCGACTGGCGGCTGTTCACCGAGCACAAGATGTATGAGCCGGCCTTCTATTCGACAGTGGTGCAGGATTGGGGCACCAATTACATCATTGCCAGGGAGCTCGGCGACAAGGCCTTCTGCCTGGTCGACCTTGGCCATCACGCGCCCAACGTCAACATCGAGATGATCGTGTCGCGGCTGATCCAGTTCGGCAAGCTCGGCGGCTTCCACTTCAACGATTCCAAGTATGGCGACGACGATCTCGATGCCGGCTCGATCGATCCCTACCGGCTGTTCCTGGTCTTCAACGAATTGGTCGATGCAGAACTCTCGGGCGCCGAGGGGTTCAATCCCGCCCATATGCTCGACCAGAGCCACAACGTCACCGATCCGATCGAGAGCCTGATGCTGTCAGCGGTTGAGGTGCAGCGCGCCTATGCGCAGGCGCTGCTGGTCGACCGCAAGGCGCTGGATGGCTTCCAGGAGGAGAACGACGCGCTGATGGCGACGCAGACACTTAAAAGCGCCTACCGCACCGATGTCGAACCGATCTTGGCGATGGCCAGACTGCGCACTGGCGGCGCGATCGATCCGGTCGCCGCCTATCGCGAGGCCGGCTACCGGGCCAAGGTCGCGGTCGAGCGGCCGGCAGTCGCTGGCGGTGGCGGCGGCATCGTCTGACAGGCAGATATCGGATTTGATCTGGTCCAGCGCCATTGGCGGTGGACAGGTCCGCCGGCAGGGTTTTTCCTAGGCGTCCCCAACGCCAGGAGCACCGCCATGCCCTTGACCCGTCGGACGCTGATCGGCGTCACCCTTTCGCTCGCAATTGCCCTCGCACCGCCGACCATCGTCCTCGCCGCCTCGCCGCAACCGGCCAAGGGCGAGCACGGCATGGTGGTGACGGCCCAGCATCTGGCGACCGAGATCGGCGTCGACGTGCTGAAAAAGGGCGGCAATGCAGTCGATGCCGCTGTTGCCGTCGGCTATGCGCTCGCCGTCGTCTATCCCAATGCCGGCAACATCGGCGGCGGCGGGTTCATGACCGTGCGCATGAAGGACGGCCGCACGACCTTCCTCGATTTCCGCGAGCGCGCGCCGCTCGCCGCGACCAAGACCATGTATCTCGACAAGGACGGCAATCCGGTGAAAGGCGCCAGCCTCGACGGCTATCTGGCGGTCGGCGTGCCGGGCTCGGTCGCCGGCTTCGAGATGGCGCGCGAGAAATACGGCACGCTCACCAGGCAGGATCTGATGGCGCCGGCCATTGCCTACGCCAAGGATGGCTTCGTGCTCAACCAGGGCGATGCCGCGTCGTTCGCAGGCGGCGCCGATCGTCTGGCAAAGGATCCGGCGGCCGCCGCCATCTTCCTGAAACCGGATGGCAAGCCTTACGGGATTGGCGAGAAGCTCGTTCAGCCGGACCTCGCCGCCTCGCTGTCGGCGATTTCGGAAAAGGGGCCGGACGCCTTCTACAAGGGTGCTATCGCCGACGCCATCGTCAAGGCGAGCGGCGCCAAGGGCGGCGTCCTCGCCAAGGCCGATTTCGAGCAATATGCCGTGCGCGAGCTGAAGCCGGTGACCTGCACCTATCGCGGCTACGAAATCATCTCCTCGCCGCCGCCAAGCTCGGGCGGCGTCATCATCTGCGAAATATTGAACGTGCTCGAAGGCTATCCGCTGTCCTATCTCGGCGCCGGCTCGGCCGAGACGGTCCACGTGATGGTCGAAGCCATGCGCCATGCCTATGTCGACCGCAATTCGGCGCTCGGCGATCCGGATTTCGTCGACAATCCGGTCTCCAAATTGCTCGACAAGAACTATGCAAAGGACATCCGCGACAAGATCGATCCGTTCCGCGCCGGCGTGTCGAAGGACCTGATGCCCAAGGGTTTCGGCGAGTCGAAGGAAACCACTCACTATTCGATCATCGACAAGGACGGCAATGCGGTTGCGGTCACCTATACGCTGAACGGCTCCTTCGGCGCCGGGGTCGTCGCCGATGGCACCGGCATCCTGCTCAACAACGAGATGGACGATTTCACCCAGAAGCCCGGCGTGCCCAACCTCTACGGCCTGGTCCAGGGCGAGGCGAATGCCATCCAGCCGAAGAAGACGCCTTTATCCTCGATGAGCCCAACGATCGTGACCAGGGACGGCAAGCCGTTCATGGTCATCGGCAGTCCGGGCGGTTCGCGCATCATCACCATCACGCTCGAGGCGATCGTCAACGTCATCGACCACGGCATGGACATCCAGCAGGCGATCGACGCGCCGCGCATCCATCATCAATGGCTGCCGGACACCATCTATGTCGAACCGTTCGGGCTTTCGCCGGACACGGAGAAGCTGCTTGCCGCCATGGGCTATCACCTCGATCTCAGCGACCAAACCTGGGGGCAGGCGGCTGGCATCCTGGTCGGTGGCAAGAGCCTGGCACAGATCGAGAAAGGCGGCGGCTCGCGCTACAACGGCGCCATCGACAGCCGCGCTGCCGCCGGTGAGGCGCTGGGATATTAATTGATCAGGTGACCAGCGTGATGGTCGAGGCGATCAGCATCACGGCGGCGATAGCGACGAAGAGGGCATAGATGCGCGGCCGGTCGAGCAGCAGCGCATTGCCCGAGATCCAGGCCGCCGTGGCGCCGCCAAGCGCGAACAGGAAGCCGTTGCGGTGGCCGAAGGACATGGAGGCGGCCATCAGGCCGCCGATGATCAGCGCGCCGAAGACGATTATGACGGCAACCGCGTATTTCTCGAAATCGTTGCCGCCACCCATCGCCGGCCCCATCGCATTGAGATTGGGCAGGTCGTCAGGGTCGAAGGGGCTGGTCGAGCCATATTCGTCTTGACCGAGGGATTCGCGCATCATTCGTTCTCCGCTGGGCGGCAACAAACCATCAACGCCTGCCGAGCGCAACCCGGCAAAGCCGGCACGGCGATGCATTCGCCGTCCCGCTGATGCCCGAGCGCCACGGTTTCCCGGTTGGTTTCAACGAGGTAGCGGCGTTGCGGTTCCACCTAAAGCGCGTCGCGCTGAAGCGGATTCAGGCGACGCGCTTTTAAGGCTTTGTTTTCATGCATGTCGTTATCGCAAAACCGCTGCACACTTTTGCGCGACATGCATTAATTGATCTACCTGGAAAAATCGCTGCGCACGATGCCGTGCCGCTGCAGCTTGTCGTAGAAGGTCTTGCGCGGAATGCCGAGGGCCTCGATGGTGCGGCGGACGTCGCCGTCATTGCGACCAAGTGTCTCGCGGATAATTTCGGCTTCGTAACGATCGAGCCGTTCCGGCAAGGGCATGGGGGTGCCGATCTCCGTTGCCGCCGGGGAAGACGCTGGAGCAACGTCGTCCAGCCCGAGCACGAAGCGTTCGGCGAAGTGGGCGAGTTCGCGCACATTGCCGGGCCAGTCATGTTCGCCGAGATGGCGCTGAACCGCGGCGGAGATCGCCGGCACGGCGCGCCGAAAACGGGCGGCGGCGCGATCGGCGAAATAACCGAACAACAGCGGCACGTCGTCCCGCCGCTCGCGCAGCGGCGGGATCGAAAGCGTCACCACATTGAGCCGGTAATAGAGATCCTCACGGAAAGCGCCGCGCTGGCTGGCATCGCCGAGATCGACCTTGGCAGCCGCGACCACCCTCAGGTCGACCGGCCGCACCTCATTGGTGCCGAGCGGCGTCACCTCGCGCATTTCCAAGACGCGCAGCATCTGCACCTGTGTCGAGGCCGGCATGCTTTCGATCTCGTCGAGGAACAGCGTGCCGCCGCTCGAATGCTCGATGCGGCCGACGCGCTTCTTCTGCGCGCCGGTGAAGGCGCCGGCCTCGTGTCCGAACAATTCGCTCTCGATGACCGTCTCCGGCAGCGTGCCGCAGTTCAACGCGACGAAATTGCCCTTGGCGCGGCGGCTCCAGCGGTGCAGCAGGCTCGCCACCACCTCCTTGCCCGAACCGGTCTCGCCGGTCACCAGAACGTCGACATCGGTGTCGGCGATCTGCCGCAATGTCCGGCGCAGCCGCTCCATGGCCGGCGTCTGGCCGATCAGCGGCAATCCCTCCCGCGCCTGCTCGGCCGCCTCGCGCAAGGCGCGGTTTTCCATCACCAGGCGCCGCTTTTCGGTGGCGCGGGCCACGCTCTGCGCCAGCCTGTCGGCGGCGAAAGGCTTGGTGATGAAGTCGTAGGCGCCGTCCTTGATCGCCTTCACGGCCATCGCGATATCGCCATGGCCGGTGACCAGGATGACGGGGATATCGGGGTCGAGTAGCAGCACGCGATCGAAAAGCTGCAGCCCGTCGATCTCCGGCATGCGGATATCCGACACCACCACGCCGGCGAAATTCCTGTCGAGTGCCGCCAGCGCTTCGCTCGCCACCGAATGGGCCGACACCGCAAAGCCGGCAAGCTCCAGCGTCTGTCTCGTCGCCTTGAGCAGATCGCTGTCGTCATCGATCAGGATCACCGGGGCTGGATCGTGCTTCGTCATGCAGCGCCGGCTTTCGACAGATGGATGGTGAAGCGTGTTCCCTGGCCGCTGCTCGAAACCTCGATGCGCCCGCCATAGTCGGTGACGATATCCTTGGAGATGACGAGTCCGAGCCCGAGGCCCTTTTCCTTGGAGGTGTTGAAGGGCGTGAACAGCGACTTCAGGATCGCGGGCGGAATGCCCGGGCCGTTGTCCGAGACCATGAGCGCGACGTCATCGCCGGTCTCGGCCGCCGAAACCTCGACTTTCGCGTCGTCGCGGCCATCGAGTGCCTCCAGCGCGTTCTGGAACAGGTTGATCAGTACCTGCTCCAGCCGCAGCCGGTTGCCCATAACCTTCAGCGCCGGCGGCGGCAGCGTGATCGCCAGCGCATCCAGCCGGCCGGCGAAGCGGCTCCTGAGCAGCACGACGGCGCCTTCGATCACGCCGCGCAGTTCCACCGGCTCGGCGGCGGTGCGGCCCTTGCGGGCGAAAGCTTTCAGCTCTTCGGTGATGGAACCGATCCGCTCGGTCAGCGCGGCGATGGCGCCAAGGTTCTCCTCGGCTGAGGTGCTCTGCTTGCGTTCGAGGAAGACGCGCGCATTGTCGGCATAGGCGCGGATCGTCGCCACCGGCTGGTTGATCTCATGCGCGACCCCGGCGGCGACCTGGCCAAGCGTGGCAAGCCGGTTGGCCTGCACCAGTTCCTGCTGCATCACCTGCAGCCTGGCTTCGGTGCTGCGATGGTCGGCGATCTCGGCTTGCAGCCGGTCGCGCGCCAGACTCAGATCCTGCGTGCGCTCGACGACCCGGCGCTCGAGCTCGGCGCGCGCGGCCTGTTCGGCGGCAATCCGCATCTGGCCGGATTGCCGGCGCCACAACAGATAGGCGGCAAAGGCAATGAGCGGCACGAGGACACCGAGCGCCAGGAGCCGCATCTCGCGCTGCGCCGCCGCGACCGCTGCTTCGGCAGGAAGGAGATAGTCGAGGCGCCAGGGTGTCGACGGCACGGCGGTGGAAAGCCGCAGATATTCCGCATCGCTGCCGCCGGGCGTGATGGCCTGGACGAGCGCGACATCGGGGCTGAGCGGTTGCGGTTTCGTGATCGGCAAGGGCACCAGCGGCGCATCGCCGAATTGCTGGCTGGCGCGGATGTCGGCCGTAACCGGAGCGGCCAGCGGCGCCGTCGTCATGAAACGCCAGGAGGGCACGCTCGTGATCAGCACCACGCCATGCGCATCGCTGACATAGGCCGGGCGGTTCGCCTCGCGCCAGTCGGACTCGAGCTGGTCGAACTCCATCTTGACCACGACGACGCCGAGCGGCCCCGCAGCGCCGTCGACGCGGCGCGAGATGTAGAGGCCCGGACGTTTGCTGACATTGCCGAGCGCGAAATATTCGGCCGTGCCGGTTTCCATCGCGCCCGAGAAATAGGCGCGAAAACCATAGTCGTTTCCGACGAAGCTCACCGGCTCGCGCCAATTGCTGGAGGCGATCGCCAGGCCGTCCGTGCCGGTGACATAAAGCACCGAGGCCTTGGTGCCCGAGACCAGCCCTTCGAGCTTGCGGTTGAGCACGTCGATCGATGCGGGGTTGCGCTCGGCCAGCGCATCATGCACCTGCTGGTCTTCCGACAGGAGCAGCGGCAGCGCGCGCGGATTTTCCAGCACCGCGCGCAGCAGTGCGACTTTGAGGTTGGCGTCCGTGCGCCCTTGCGCGGCTAGAGTCTCGATCTCGGCCGAGCGACCATAAAGCCCGGCGCCGTAGAGCGCCGCGAGCACGATCAGCAGCGCCACCGCCGTAAACAGCAGCCAGGTGCGCCGCGCCCGCCCGGCAAGCAGTTCGGGCGTTGGGGCGAGGGCAGCGGCCGGGCGTTGCAGCATGCCGCATCTGTGCATGATTTCGCACAAAGCGCAATTCGACCTATGCGGATAACCGCACTAGTGTTCGCCAATACGCTTGTCGCCGGATCGAAAAATCCAACAAAATCAACAGAGCGAGATTCCGGACATCATCTGGCACGGGGGTTGCAAATGCATCCGCAGCAGCCGCGAGGCTGTGGAGGTCAACAGCCCCCTGGGAGGTCGAGCGTCTCGATCGGGGGCCGAACGGAGGACATCATGCAGACAGCAATCGCTGCCGCCGAACCGCGCGGCAAGGTTCCCTTTTACCGGCATCTCTACGTACAGGTCCTGGTGGCGATTGCCGCCGGTATCCTGCTTGGCCATTTCTACCCCGAGCTGGGCGCATCGCTGAAACCGCTTGGCGACGCCTTCATCAAGCTGGTCAAGATGGTGATCGCGCCGGTGATCTTCCTCACCGTGGCAACCGGCATTGCCGGTGTCTCCGACCTGCACAAGGTCGGCCGCGTCGCCGGCAAGGCGATGATCTATTTCCTCGTCTTCTCGACATTGGCGCTCATCGTCGGCCTCGTCGTGTCGAACGTCATCCAGCCCGGCGCCGGCATGCACATCAATCCCGCGACCCTCGACCCATCGAAGGTGGCGACCTTCACCGAGAAGGCGCATGACTCTTCCATCGTCGGCTTCCTGATGAACATCATCCCCGACACCATCACCGGCGCCTTCGCGCAGGGCGACATCCTGCAGGTGCTGTTCTTCTCGGTGCTGTTCGGCATAGCGCTGGCGCTGGTCGGCGAGCGCGGCCGCCCCGTGGTCGATTTCCTGCAGGCGCTGACCTCGCCGGTCTTCCGCCTCGTCGCCATCCTGATGAAGGCGGCGCCCATCGGCGCCTTCGGCGCCATGGCCTTCACCGTCGGCAAATACGGCATCGGCGCGATCGCCAACCTCGCCATGCTGATCGGCACCTTCTATCTGACATCGCTGCTCTTCGTGCTCGTCGTGCTCGGCACTGTGGCATGGTACAACGGCTTCTCCATCCTGGCGCTGATCCGCTACATCAAGGAAGAATTGCTCCTGGTGCTCGGCACCTCGTCGTCGGAAGCGGCACTTCCCGGTCTGATGGCCAAGATGGAGCGCGCCGGCTGCAACCGCTCGGTGGTCGGCCTGGTCATCCCGACCGGCTATTCCTTCAATCTTGACGGCACCAACATCTACATGACGCTGGCAGCACTTTTCATCGCCCAGGCGACCGACACGCCGCTCACCTTCGGCGACCAGATCCTGCTCTTGCTCGTCGCCATGCTAAGCTCGAAGGGTGCGGCTGGCATCACCGGCGCCGGCTTCATCACACTGGCCGCGACGCTCTCGGTAGTGCCCTCCGTGCCGGTCGCCGGCATGGCGCTGATCCTCGGCGTCGACCGCTTCATGTCGGAATGCCGCGCGCTCACCAACTTCGTCGGCAACGCGGTCGCGACCATCGTCGTGGCGCGCTGGGAAGGTGAGCTCGACCAGACCAGGTTCGCCGCCGCCATGGCCGGCCAGTTGTCGGAAGAAGCCGACCTCGCGTTGTCGGGCGGCCTGCAGCCTGCCTAGCCAACCAGCATCCTCCCGATGCCGAACAGGTCGCGGCAATCGCCGCGGCCTGTTCTTTTTGTCGGCCGCCGCATAGGCTGCGCGAGCCGGATTCCTGGCGAAACATTCAGCCGAGAGGGCGGTCGATGAGCAGTGCGTATCCCGAGATCTATCTTGTCCGTCATGGCCAGACGGAGTGGAGTCTCTCGGGCAGGCATACCGGCCGCACCGACATCCCCCTGACCGCGAAAGGCGAGGAGGCCGCGCGCGGCGTCGCCGACCGGCTCAAGGGCCTGACTTTCCAGGCGGTCTGGTCGAGCCCGTCGCAGCGCGCCTTCGACACCTGCCGGCTCGCCGGTTTCGGCGAGCGCGCGGTGAAAAAGGTCGACCTGCAGGAATGGGACTATGGCGCCTATGAAGCGGTGACGACCAAGGAGATCCTGTCCAAGCGACCCGGCTGGCAATTGTTTCGCGATGGCTGTCCGCAGGGCGAGACGGCGGCCGATGTCGGCGCCCGCGCCGATACCATCATCGCCGAGCTGCGCGCGGTTGCCGGTAATGTGCTCATCTTCTCCAGCTCGCATTTCCTGCGTGTGTTCGCGTCGCGCTGGGTCGGCCTGCCGCCGGAAGGCGGCGAGCATTTCGTGCTCGACACCGCCAGCCTCAGCATCCTCGGCTACGAGCACGGCCTGACCGAGCCGGTCATCCGCCGCTGGAACCAGAAGTAGCCCCGCTGGATGGCAGCCCAGGTGCCTCTGGCCCGTGGATGACGAAGCTGAGACGTTTCGGCTAGACTCCCACCATCGCCAGTTCCTCCGCGGTCAAATGCCGCGCCTTGCCCTTGGCAAGCTCGCCGAGCTGCAATCCGCCGATCGCCACCCTGATCAGCCGCAGCACCTCGATGTCGAAAGCGCCGAGCAGCCTGCGGATCTGCCGGTTGCGTCCCTCGTCGAGCACGATCTCCAGCCACGCCGTCCGCCCGCCGCTGCGCAACAGCGCGATCGAGCTTGCGGTGAGCAACGCGCCGTCGACGACCGCCCCTTGGCGAAAGCGCTCCAGCATCGCTTCGTCGGGCACGGCCGCGATCTGCACGTGATAGGTCTTGGCGACATGCGAGGCGGGGTCGAGCAGACCGTTCGCCCAGCGCGTGTCGTTGCTCATCAAAAGCAGCCCTTCGCTCGCCTTGTCGAGGCGGCCAACGGGTGACACGAAGGGCAGGTCGAGCCCTTCCAGGCAGTCATAGACGGTGCCGCGGCCTTCGGGGTCGTCGCGGGTCGTGACCAGCCCGCGCGGCTTGTTGAGCATCAGATAGACCTTGCGCTCGGCAACGACGCGCTCGCCGTCGACGGTGATGCGGTCGCGGTCGGGATCGATGCGCAGCAAGGCATCGCGCACCGTCTTGCCGCCGACCTGTACCCGCCCCTCGGCGACGAAACGCTCGGCCTGCGTGCGCGAGCAGAAGCCAAGCTTGGAAAGCGCTCGGGCGAGGCTGACCTTTGGGGTTGCTGATCGTCGGTCGGGTTGGCGTGCCACTGTCTCTGTCTTCGGACTTGCTCAAAACGCTGCAACCGATGCCACGCCTGGCGAGATGGGCGCAAGCGGCTCCATAACCCGGTTCGGGTCGCCGATTTCACTCCTGCGGCGCGCTCAACCGCCGGTAGGAGATGCCGTCGAATGTTGCCGTCACGAAGCTTTTGACCGACATTTTGCGCTTGCGCCCGTCGCTGCAGGCGTAAAGCGGCCAGCCGGCCTCGCTGCATTCGCTGGCCATGCAGATGCGGGTCACGCAGTTGCCTGCGGTCAGCCGGAAGCCACCCTTGCCGGCAAAGCCCTGCAGCAGACTGCCATCCGAGGAACGCCATGTCCGTTGTTGGAATTCAGGCCGCAGCAGCCGAGGCTCGAGCGGGGCGGCCAAACCGGCCTGGTCCGTATGGCCCGAATATTGAAGCCGATAGCGCGCCATGCCGGTCGTGTACGCGGTGACGAGATCGGATTGGCCCGAATATGCCGCCGACAGCTCGGGACGATCGAAAAGATGGGAGGCGCGTGTCTCCGCCCCTGACGGTCTCGTCAGGGCAGCGATGGCGACAAGGGCCAGGCAGACGCGCAGCATCCCGATTTCCAGCAGCCATACCGATCCGGCGTGCCGGTTTGCCCCGGCTGCGTTTACTACAATTCCGCCAAACAATGCTCTGTGCAAGTCGCCGTTGCCGGGGAAGACGCCTTTCATGCGGAGCCCTGGGCTACGCGCGAGCCAAAATCGGGCAATCAGCCGGCGGGGTTCATTCGTGCGAGGCAGCGGGCCTGGTCGCGTGGCCGCCCGAGTTCCTCGTAGCGGCCTGCCGCCTCCTCGAAGGCCGCCAGCGCGCGCATTTCCTTGTTCTGCGCCCGCCGCTGCACGCCGCGCGCCTCCCAGAGCGCCGCGGCCCAGGGGCCGCCTTGCCACATGCCGGCGATGCGCTCGGCATCGTTCAGGCGGCGATCGACCTGTTCCAGGTCGCCGGCTTCTGCAAGGGCTATCGCCGACGCGGTGCGCAGCGCCATCGAACAGGGCTGGCAGGCGCCGGGGATCAGCAGCCGGTCGCCGGCGAGGATTTCCTCGGCTACCATCTTGGGCGTGGAGGCGGCGCGTACGGCCAATGCCTGCATGCGCATGATCAGGTGTGGGGAAAGCCAGGATCGTTCCGCATCCGCCAGGCCGCGGCGGATGAGACGGCCAGCTCGCCACCTTTGGCCGCGTTCCAGCGCGATCTCGGCCAGCCGCTCGATTGCAAGCACGCGGCCTGCCACGGCATCCGCTTCCTGAAGCAATTGTTCCGCCGCAGCAAGGAAGCCTTCGGCGCCGTCGAGATCGCCCGAGAAAAGCGAGGCCTCTCCAAGCAGGAGGCAAGCGAGACCGCGGCCCGCGCTCGATCCGGCCTCTTCGGCCACGGTTAGCAATTCCCGCGCAAGTCCCGCGACCTCGGCATGGCCCTTCGCGCTGCACAGACAGAATTCGGAAAGGCACAGATGACCGTCGAACACATGCTGAACGAAGGCGGGTTTGGCGCGGACCCATTCGATGAATTCGGACCGGAACAGTTGCGGCCACCGGGCTTGCATCATCGATGCGATGCCCAGCAAGGCGCTGGACTCGCCGACCTCGCGCGGCAGGTCGGCGCCGAGTGCAAGGTCACGCGTGCGCCGGGCGATTTCGCTTGCCTTGTCGAATTCGCCGCTTTGCAGATGCACCAGCCCCCAGGCGAGCGACGTGCGTATCTGCTCCACCGGGCTGACGGTCTCCGTGCCGGACAGCGCCAGGGCCTTCTCGTAGAGCGCGATGGTGGCGGCGCTCGGCCCGACGCCGAGTTCGGCATGCAGATTGTCGCGAAGCTGATTGAATTGGCGGATCGCTTCCACGCGGTTGCCCGCATCGAGTGCTACCTGCATCAGCGCGCATTGCGCCTGCTCGTCGGCCGGGTCGAGCGCGATCAGTCGCTGCCAGAGATTGCCGGCGCGCAGGAGGTCGCTATAGCGCTGCTGCAGTTGCGCGCGCGGGGCGTCCAGCCATTCGACGAACAGATCGTCGGGCAGGAGCCTGCCTCCGTAGAGGTCGGCGGCGTGTGCGAAGGCCTTGCTGTCGTCGCCTCGCAGGGCGGCCTTCGCGGCGGTCTCGAAGCTCTCCGTGTCGATCGCCAGTTCGACATCCGGGGCGAGCGCCACGATATCGTTGCTCACGTCGATCAGGTCGCGGCCGCCCAGTGCGCGACGCGCGAAATGGACAGCCTTGCGCAGGCTGGCGCCGGCGGCGTCGGGGTCCGCGTCTGGCCAGAAGGTCTCCATGATCTGCTCGCGGTGGGCGCGATGTCCAGGCCGCAAGGCAAGCAGCTTGACCAAAGCCGCGGCGCGGTCGCGCCGCCACTCGGCCGCCGGGACCACCCGGTCATCGACGCTGACGGCGAACCGGCCGAGGAGGTGGATCGAAACGCGCATGCATTCACCGTCCGGAAGAAAGGGCACCGCCGCCGAAGCCGTCACCGGGCGGCCGTCGTCGGGGAACGCTGGCGGAACATAGATTTCCTAATTTAGCGCCGCAATCGAATTCCAACCGGAAAGGAACACAACCATGTCACTCCGTATCGCAGACATCGCCCCCGACTTCATGGCCGACACCACCGAGGGTCCGATTTCCTTCCATGAATGGCTGGGCAAGGATTGGGGCATCCTCTTCTCGCATCCGAAGGACTACACGCCGGTCTGCACGACCGAGCTCGGCTACATGGCGCGTCTGAAGCCCGAGTTCGACAAGCGCGGCGTGAAAATCATCGGCCTCTCCGTCGACCCCGTCGAGAAGCATGCAGGCTGGGCAAAGGACATCGCCGAAACGCAGGGGACGGCCCCCAACTTCCCGATGATCGGCGATCCGACGCTGGCCGTCTCCCAGCTTTACGACATGCTGCCGGCCTCGGCCGGCAACACGGCCGACGGCCGCACCGCAGCCGACAACCAGACGGTGCGCAATGTCTACGTCATCGGCCCCGACAAGAAGATCAAGCTGGTCATTTCCTATCCGATGACGACTGGCCGCAACTTCGATGAGGTGCTGCGCGTCATCGACTCCCTGCAGCTGACGGCCAAGCACCGCCTGGCGACCCCCGTCAACTGGAAGCCCGGCGACGACGTCATCATCGCTGGCTCGGTGTCGAACGACGAGGCCAGGCAGCTCTATCCGCAGGGCTGGAAGGAACCTAAGCCCTACATTCGCATCGTGCCGCAGCCCGTCCTCACCTGACGAGTGCAAGCGGCAAGCCCGCTAGGCCTTGGCGGTAAGGCATCGACGGCGAGGAGATGGAGTCCTCGCCGCCACTTCAGGAAATGAAGATCAACCGGCGCTTGGCGCCAGAGACAGGGTGGGGAACTGAGATGAACACGGCAAACAAACCGCGCATCGTCGTCCTTGGGGCAGGCTTCGGCGGCCTTGAACTCACGACGCTGCTTTCCGAAGCGATGGGCGACGCCATCGACGTGACCCTGATCGACAAGAGCGATAACTTCATTTTCGGCTTCTCCAAGCTCGACGTCATGTTCGGCCTGAAGCAGCCGGAAGCGGTTCGCCTGCCTTATGCCAGCTTCGCCAAGCCCGGCGTGCGCATGCTGAAGCGCACCATCACAGCGATCGATCCGCAAAGCCGCCGTGTCGTCACCGATGACGGCGTGTTCGACGCCGACCATCTGATCGTGGCACTTGGCGCCGAATATGATTTCGACGCAACGCCTGGTCTTTCCGGAACCAACGAGTTCTATTCGGTGCCCGGCGCGGAACGGCTGCGCCACATGCTGCCAGGTTTCAAGAAGGGCAGGGCGATGGTGGGGGTCTGCGGCGCGCCCTACAAATGCCCGCCGGCACCCAGCGAATGCGTGCTGATGCTGCATGACTATCTGGTGCGGCAAGGCGTGCGCGAGGCTTGCGAGATATCGCTGGTGCTGCCGTTGGGCAGCCCGGTGCCGCCTTCGCCCGACACCTCGCTCGCCTTGCTTGCCGCCTTCGCCGAGCGCGGCATCAAATTCATCCCGGGGCGCCGTGTCGCCTCCGTCGACAACACGCGAAACGTGACCGTCCTCGACGACGGCTCGGAAATGCCTTTCGAGCTTTTCCTTGGCGTGCCCAAGCACAGGGTGCCGCCGGTCGTGCTCGAAAGCGGCATGTCTGAAAACGGCTGGATTCCGGTCAATCCGCGTACGCTCGAAACGAAATACGAGAATGTCTACGCCGTCGGCGACGGCGCTAACACCGGCACGCCCAAGGCCGGCGTCTTCGCCGAGGGCGCCGCGCGGGCGGTGGCCAGCGCCCTCGTCGCAAAGTTGCGCCACAGAGGCGGTGGGACCCTCTATGATGGGTTCGGGACCTGCTATATCGAGTTTGGCGGCGGGCGCATCGGCAAGGTCGAGGTCGACTTCTTCTCGGGGCCCTCGCCGACCGGCAACTACTATGAGCCCTCGGTCACACTCCGTGCCGACAAGGAGATGTTCGGCGCGAGCAGGAGGTCGCGCTGGTTCGGCCTCTGACGAGAGGGGCCTCGGCGGGCGCAGGCATCGTTCGCGGCCTTTCAGCTATTGGCGGCCGGGGGCAGCTCGAACAGGGTGGCGCCGTTCTCCCGCCCGCGGTCGACATAGCCGATCACGCGGAACCATTTCGCTACGTCGGGCCTGTCCAGCCAGCTGCGCGAATGTATGGGAAGGTTGCCGGCGAGCGCCTGGACATGGCGGATGTGGCGCTTGCAGAAGCGGACCGTCGAGGCGTTGAAGAAATCCTCCTGCGCGGCAAAGAGCGTATCGGCGGCGTCCGCATGCTCGTGCCAGGCGATGATCGCCACCGTCCTGTCGTCCTGGACGAGCGCATGCGCCCGGCCTTCCTTCAGGTTCATCATCAGATTGTCATAGGCGCTTTTGCTGTCCTTGCCGGCCGCCACATACTCGTCCGACATTCGCTTGGACAGGCCGTGGAAGACATCTTCCAGGTCTCCGACCGTCGCCGCGCGTGCTCTCATTTCTCCTCCTGACAGCCCGCTGGCAGTTTGCCCCAGTGAAGGGGGATCACCAAGAAAAGCAAATCCCCAATCGGGGCCGTGTGCGCAATCTCATTCCATGCGGGCGGGTTTGACCCATGTCCACGTCCCCATATAAGCGTTGGCTTGAGATTGAGCTTCCTGTGTCGGATACTGATGGTTTCTGGCCCGTCCGGCCCGCATCGTTCCCATGGCGGCCATGATCGATCTGATCGAAACCATATGCAAGGCGGCCTTCGTCCCGGAGCGATGGAACTCGGTGCTCCAGAAGGCGAGCGGCCTGTCGAACTCGGCCAGCGCTCAGGTCTTCGACGCCGGCGGAGGCACGGCTGGCAGCCGATCTTGCCGCAGGCCTCACTTTGGCGGAAACGGCCGCGCGGGGGCGGCATCACGGTCAAAATCCGCCCGCACCTATCTCGAGCGCGCCTTTCAGAAAACCGGCGCCCGTCAACAGAGCCAACTGCTCGCCATGTTGAAGACGCTGCAGCCGCTGGCTCTACCGCCGGCGCGATGACAGGGAGCTGCCTGGGAAATGGCAGAAGACAGCGTATCGTTGAATTCGACGGCGGCCTGCCATAAAAGGCGCAAGTCTCGACCAGCCTGAGGAATTCAAGGCGTGCCCGAACCTGTCGCCAAGATCGGCCTGGGCTGCGTTGATCCGCAGACTGTCCGCGGGCGATTGGTCGGTAAATGGTCTGGCTACAGCGTTAGGGGTATGCATTGACGTCGAGCAGGCCGATCCTGATCACCGGCGCAGCCGGCTTCATAGGTTTTCACCTTTGCCAGAGGCTGCTTGCCGAAGGCCGGCAGGTTGTCGGCCTCGACTCCATGAACGAGTATTACGACGTCGCGCTGAAGCAGGCGCGGCTCGAGCGGCTGAAGGCGTTCCCGAATTTTCGTTTCGAGCATGTCGATCTCATCGACCGCGATGGCATCTCGAGGGTCTTTGCGTCGGTCGCGCCGGAGATCGTCGTCAACCTCGCCGCACAGGCGGGCGTCCGCTATTCGCTGGTCAATCCGCACGTCTATGCGCAAAGCAATCTCAACGGCTTCCTCAACATCCTGGAAGGGTGCCGGCAGGCATCGGTCGGCCATCTCGTCTACGCTTCGTCGAGCTCGATCTACGGCGGTAGCACGCGCATGCCGTTCTCGGTGCATGATTCCGCCGACCATCCCCTCAGCCTCTATGCCGCCAGCAAAAAGGCGAACGAGCTGATGGCCCACACCTACAGCCATCTGTTCGGGCTGCCGACGACGGGCTTGCGTTTCTTCACCGTCTACGGTCCATGGGGACGGCCCGACATGGCCTTGTTCATCTTCACCAAGGCCATCCTCGCCGGCCAGCCGATCGACGTTTTCAACCATGGCAACATGCAGCGGGATTTCACCTATATCGACGACATCGTCGAGGGGGTGGTCCGCGTCATGCGGCATCCCGCGACACCCAACCCCGATTGGAAAAGCGCTGCGCCGGACCCGGCGACGAGCACCGCGCCGTTCAGGATCCACAACATCGGCGACAGTTCACCCGTCGAGCTCAGCCGGCTCATCGACGTGCTGGAAGACGCGCTTGGGCGCAAGGCGATCCGCAACATGATGCCGCTCCAGCCGGGCGACGTTCTGGCGACCTTCGCCGATGTCACCTCGTTCGAAGAGGTGACCGGCTTCAAGCCCAGGATCCCGATCGAGATCGGCGTCCCGCGCTTCGTGGAATGGTACCGGGATTTCTACCAGGTCTGATTCGGCGCCTGCCCGCCGCGACAATGTACTAATGCGTGTCGCGCAAAAGTGTGCAGCGGTTTTGCGATAACGACCTGCATGAAAACAAAGCCTTAAAAGCGCGTCGCCTGAATCCGCTTCAGCGCGACGCGCTTTAGCGGTCGGTTGTGGACGCTTGCCTGTCGATCCAGAGCGCGATCAGCGTGCAGGCGGCGCCCGAAAGCAGGTAGGCGCCGGCGGCGATAAGGCCGAAATTGCCGGCCAGGAGCAGCGCGGCAAGCGGCGCGAAGCCGGCGCCGAACATCCAGGCCAGATCCGATGTCACCGCCGAGCCGGTATAGCGGTGCTGGCGCGAGAAGCTCGATGCCACGACGCCCGAGGACTGCCCGAAGCTCAAGCCCAGCAGGATGAAGCCGAGCACCATGAACACCGTCTCGCCGACGGTGCCGCCGTTGAGAAGCTGTGGGGCAAAGCCGCTGAAAGCGGCGATGGCGACGGCGCCGCCGCCGAGCAAGGCACGACGTCCGACACGGTCGGCCAGCGGCCCCGATGCGACGATGGCCGCGATGCCGAACAGCGCGCTCACCGCCTCGATGACCAGGAAACGTTCCGGGCCCTCATTGGTGAACAGGAACACCCAGGATAGCGGGAACACCGTCACCATATGGAACAGGGCAAAGCTCGCCAGCGGCGCGAAGGCGCCGACCACGACGTTGCGTCCTTCAGTCCGAACCATCTCCCTGATGCGCGTCGGCTGCAGGTCGCCGCTCTCGTAGAGTTTCGAGAATTCGGGCGTGACCACGATGCGCAGCCTGGCAAACAGCGCCACGACGTTGATGGCGAAGGCGACGAAGAAGGGATAGCGCCAGCCCCAGGCAAAGAAATCGTCGGCCGAGAGGTTGGCGACGAAGAAGGCAAACAGCGAGCTTGCCACGATGAGCCCGATCGGCGCGCCGAGCTGCGGGATCATCGCATAGATGCCGCGCCGGTTCTGCGGCGCATTCAGCGCCAGGAGGGAGGGCAGTCCGTCCCATGTCCCGCCGAGCGCCAGGCCCTGCAGGAAGCGGGTGAGCGCCAGCAGCCAGGCGGCGACCGCGCCGACATCCTCATAGGAGGGCAGGAATGCCATGGCGACCGTCGAGGTGCCGAGCAGGAACAGCGCGATCGTCAGCTTGGCGCCGCGGCCATAGGCGCGGTCGATCGCCATGAACAGCACGGTGCCGAACGGGCGCGCGATGAAGGCCAGCGCGAAGATGGCGAAGGAGTAGAGCGTTCCGACCAGCGGGTCGTGCGTCGGGAACACCAGCTTGGGGAACACGATCACGGAAGCGATCGCATAGACGAAGAAATCGAAGAATTCCGACGTCCTGCCGATGATCACGCCGACCGCGATATCGCCCGCGCTGACCTGGCCGTGATGCGAGCCGATCAGCCTGCTGTCCGTTTCGGAAGTCGAAGTTTCAGCCATCGTTTCCGTCGCCACCGAGCTCAAGTTCGGAACGCGATTGTCGGCGTCCCGATGCGATGTTGTCGTCATCCAATTATGCGTGCACACTTTCGCGAAAGCCATACCGACTGGGCATTGGACAAATTGTCCAATGTCGTCGCCGTGCCTGCGGCAGTAGCCGTTGGTCGATATCGCATCGCAACCTGCAGAGATCCTGCTGCAGGGCCATCGAGGGCAGCGTTTGATGAGACGATCCGGAGCCTTGCTTCTTTTTCCGCTCGCGGTGCTGCTGAGCGGCTGCGATCTGGTCGTGCTGGCGCCCGCGGGCGACGTGGCAGTGCAGCAGCGCGACCTGCTCGTCGTCTCGACGCTGCTGATGCTGCTCATCATCGTGCCCGTCATGGCGCTGACCGTGCTGTTTGCCTGGCGCTACCGGCAATCCAGCACCACGGCGACCTATACGCCGGACTGGGACCATTCGACCAAGCTGGAACTGGTGATCTGGGCGGCGCCCCTGCTCGTCATCATCTGCCTGGGCGCGCTCACCTGGCTCGGCACGCATCTGCTCGATCCCTACCGGCGCATCGACCGGATCGAACCAGGACAGCCGGTCACCCAGAACCACAAGCCGCTCAAGGTCGAGGTCGTCGCGCTGGATTGGAAATGGCTCTTCATCTATCCCGATTACGGCATTGCCTCCGTCAACGAGCTGGCGGCGCCGGTCAACCAGCCGATCGACTTCCGCATTACCTCCTCGACGGTGATGAACTCCTTCTACATTCCAGCTCTTGCCGGGCAGATCTACGCCATGCCCGCCATGGAAACGAAGCTGCACGCCGTCATCAACCGTCCGGGAACCTATACCGGCTTCTCGGCCAACTACAGCGGCGCCGGCTTCTCCGGCATGCGCTTTGCCTTCCACGGCCTCTCCGACCAGGCCTTCGCCGATTGGGTGACGCAGACCAAGAGCGCGCAGGCCACGCTCAACCGAGACAGTTATCTCGAGCTCGAACGTCCGAGCGAGAACGAGCCGGTCCGCCATTACGCCTCCGTCGATCCCGACCTCTTCGGCGCCATCCTCAATTTGTGCGTCGAGCGCGGCAAGATGTGCATGAACGAGATGATGTCGATCGACGCCAAGGGCGGCCTGGGGCTCGCCGGCGTGCGCAACACCCTGCCGCTGCAATATGACAAGCTTGCCCGGCGCGGCGCGGTGTTCGGCAACGATCCGTCCTATGTCGCAAGCATCTGCACGGCGGAGGAAGCGGCCGCCGCCTCGCGCGCGGCCCGCGATGCCGACGCGAAATACTGGCCGGTGCGCGATCTTTCGCCATTGCGCGGGGCGGGGCTGCTCAGTCCAGGGGCAGGCAGCCGCCGCGCCGACGCCGAGACGCCGTCGCTCGGCCTGCTGCGCTTCGAATTGTGAGGATGGCGGATGCCTGAGACGCTGACCAAATTCATCTTCGGCCGCCTCACCCTGGAGTCGCTGCCGCTGCACGAGCCGATCGTCGTCGGCACCTTCATCGTGGTGGCGCTCGGCGGTGTCGCTGTTCTTGGCGCCATCACTTATTTCAAGCTCTGGGGCTATCTGTGGCGCGAGTGGTTCACCAGCGTCGACCACAAGAAGATCGGCGTCATGTACATGGCGCTCGGCCTCGTCATGCTGCTGCGCGGCTTCTCCGACGCCATCATGATGCGCCTGCAGCAGGCCATCGCCTTCAACGGTTCCGAGGGCTATCTCAACGCCCATCACTACGATCAGATCTTCACCGCCCATGGCGTGATCATGATCTTCTTCGTGGCGATGCCTTTCGTCACCGGGCTGATGAACTTCGTCGTGCCGCTGCAGATCGGCGCGCGCGACGTCTCCTTCCCCTTCCTCAACAATTTCAGCTTCTGGATGACGGTCGGCGGCGCCATCCTGGTCATGGCCTCGCTGTTCGTCGGCGAATTCGCCCGCACCGGCTGGCTGGCCTATCCGCCGCTCTCCGGCATCAACTACAGTCCCGACGTCGGCGTCGATTACTACATCTGGGCGCTGCAGGTCGCCGGCGTCGGCACGACGTTGTCCGGCATCAACCTGATCTGCACCATCATCAAGATGCGCGCCCCCGGCATGACGATGATGCGCATGCCCGTCTTCACCTGGACCTCGCTCTGCACCAACGTGCTGATCGTGGCGTCCTTCCCGGTGCTGACGGCGGTGCTGACGCTGCTCGCGCTCGACCGCTATGTCGGCACCAACTTCTTCACCAACGACTTCGGCGGCAACCCGATGATGTATGTGAACCTCATCTGGATATGGGGTCACCCGGAGGTTTACATCCTCATCCTGCCGTTGTTCGGTGTCTTCTCCGAGGTCACCTCGACCTTCTCCGGCAAGCGCCTGTTCGGTTACACCTCCATGGTCTACGCCACGGTGGTCATCACCATCCTGTCGTATCTCGTCTGGCTGCACCACTTCTTCACCATGGGCTCCGGCGCCAGCGTCAATTCCTTCTTCGGCATCACCACGATGATCATCTCGATCCCGACCGGGGCGAAGATATTTAATTGGCTGTTCACCATGTATCGCGGCCGTATCCGCTTCGAACTGCCGATGATGTGGACGGTAGCCTTCATGCTCACCTTCACCGTCGGCGGCATGACCGGCGTGCTGCTTGCCGTGCCACCGGCCGACTTCGTGCTGCACAACAGCCTGTTCCTGATCGCGCATTTCCACAACGTCATCATCGGCGGCGTGCTGTTCGGCCTGTTCGCCGGCATCGCCTATTGGTGGCCGAAGGCCTTCGGCTTCAAGCTCGATCCGTTCTGGGGCAAGGTCTCATTCTGGTGCTGGGTGCTCGGCTTCTGGTTCGCCTTCATGCCGCTCTATATCCTCGGCCTGATGGGCGTGACGCGCCGCATGCGCGTGTTCGACGATCCCTCGCTGCAGATATGGTTCGTCATCGCCGCCTTCGGCGCCGTGCTGATCGCCTGCGGCATCGCCGCCTTCCTGGTCCAGATCTTCGTCTCCATCCGCAAGCGCGAAGCGCTGGCCGATCACACCGGCGATCCCTGGGATGGCCGCACCCTCGAATGGTCGACCTCCTCGCCGCCGCCGGCCTACAACTTCGCCTTCACGCCGGTCATTCGCGACAACGACGCCTGGTTCGACATGAAGAAGGCCGGCTACCGGCGCCCGCTGTCCGGTTTCAAGCCGATCCACATGCCGAAGAACACCGGCACCGGCCTCATCCTCGCCGTCTTCAGCGTCGCGCTCGGCTTCGGCCTGATCTGGTACATGTGGTGGCTGGCGGCGCTGAGCTTCGTCTGCCTCATCGCCACCGCGATCGGCCACACCTTCAACTATCACCGCGACTTCGACATCCCGGCTGCCGAGGTCGCGCAAACGGAAGAGGCGAGGACGACGCTCCTCGCCGCCCAGGGCTAGGGTTCAAGCATGGCATCGACGGCGATCACGGCCGATACCGCACCGGTCTTCCACCTGGAAGAGGAGCATGCGCACGCCGAAGGCGGCAGCACCATGCTCGGCTTCTGGCTCTATCTGATGAGCGACTGCCTGATCTTCGCCATGCTGTTCGCGGCCTATGGCGTGCTCGGCGGCAATTACGCGGCCGGTCCGGCGCCGAAGGATCTGTTCGACCTCGGCCTGGTGGCGGTCAACACCACCATGCTGCTCTTGTCCTCGATCACCTACGGCTTTGCCATGCTGACCATGGACAAGGGCCGCGTCGGCGCGACGCAAGCCTGGCTCGTGGTGACCATGCTGTTCGGCATGGCGTTCCTCTCCATCGAGCTATCCGAATTCGCGCACATGATCCATGAGGGCGCGACGCCGCAGCGCAGCGCCTTCCTGTCGTCCTTCTTCACCCTGGTCGGCACGCACGGCCTGCACGTGACATTCGGCATCGTGTGGATGGTGACGCTGATGGTACAGGTCGCCAGATACGGCCTCATCGAGGCCAACCGCCGCCGGCTGATGTGCCTCTCGATGTTCTGGCACTTCCTCGACGTCGTCTGGATCGGCGTCTTCACCTTCGTCTATCTGATGGGGATGCTCAGATGAGCGCGCATGATCATGCCGATCACGACCACACGCATGGCGGCGCCGCGCACGGATCGCTGAAGGGCTACCTGATCGGCTTCGTCCTGTCGGTGATCCTCACCGCCATCCCGTTCTGGATGGTCATGAGCGGAGCCATCGACAACAAGCAGGCCACGGCCATCATCGTCATGGCCTTCGCGGTGGTGCAGATCGTGGTGCACATGGTCTTCTTCCTGCATATGAACCCCGCCTCGGAAGGCGGATGGTCGATGCTGGCGCTCATCTTCACGGTGATCCTCGTCGTCATCGTGCTCAGTGGCTCGCTCTGGGTGATGTACCACCTCAACGCCAACATGATGCCCGGGCTCCACGAGATGCGGGAGATGCCATGAGCCCCGTTTCGGGCGTGAGTGTGTCGGGTGTGGAGAGGGCCAAAGTCGAGGCAAAGGACATGATCGGCCGGACAAGTACTGGCTCTCATGCCACCCCGAAGGGCTCCGCGTCGCGATTCTTGCTTGCGCTGGCTGGGCTTCTCGGCGTCCTGGTGTTTCTCGGGCTCGGGATTTGGCAATTGGAAAGGCGGGTCTGGAAGCTCGACCTGATCGCCCGCGTCGACCAACGCATCCATGCTCCCGTCGTCGATGCGCCTGGTCCGCGGGACTGGAGCGGGTTGAGCGCGCCTGACTACGAATATCGCCATGTGCGGTTGACTGGGCGCTTTGAGGGCGGTGCCAACACGCTGGTGCAGGCGGTGACTGAGCTTGGCGGCGGCTATTGGGTGCTGACGCCGATGCGCGGCGACCGCGGTTTCACGGTCCTCGTCAACCGCGGCTTCATCCCGCAGGACCGCAAGGCCGAGTTCGAGCGGGAGGGTGGCGGGTCCACCGCGACGGCGACGGTAGACGGGCTGCTGCGCATCAGCGAACCGCGCGGCGGTTTCCTGCGCAGCAACGATCCGGGGGCCAATCGCTGGTATTCGCGCGACGTCGACGCCATCGCAAAGGAGCGCGGCCTGGCGGATGCCGCGCCGTATTTCATCGATGCCGGATCGTCCAAGCCGGCTGGCTGGCCGCGCGGCGGGCTCACCGTCGTCACCTTCCGCAACAGCCATCTGGTCTATGCTTTGACCTGGTTTGCCCTGGCAGTGATGCTGGCGATCGCCCTCGCCAGGCCGATCTTCGCCGGACGTCGGAAGCGGGACGCGGCAAGATGAACATCTCGATCGCGCGGTTTCATCGCGACAAACCGATCCTGACGGTTCCGGTCGCCGGACAGGGAGGCGCCGCCTCGAATTCCGACGTGACGAACAGGAAGAACCTGCTGCTCCTCATCCAGTTGCGCTGGCTGGCGGTGGCGGGGCAGGTGCTGACCATCCTGGTGACGCAATACTGGTTCGCGATCCCGCTGCCGCTCACCGAGATGGCCGGCGTGGTGCTTTTCCTCGTCGGGCTCAACATCTTCAGCCTGCTCGCCCTGCGCGGCAATCGCCGCATCTCCAACGCGCAGCTCTTCGTCGCGCTGATCTTCGACATGGCGGCGTTGACGACGCAGCTTTACCTGAGCGGCGGCGCCTCGAACCCGTTCGTGTCGCTCTATCTGCTGCAGATCACGCTCGGTGCCGCGCTGCTGGCGCCATGGTCGACCTGGATCCTGGTGGTGGCCGCCTCGGCCTGTTTCGTCTTCCTCATCTTCGTTTTCCAGCCGATCGCGCTCCCGCATCACGGTGGCAGCGACCTCCTGGCGCTGCATCTGCGCGGTATGTTCATCTGCTTCGTGCTCGCGGCCGGCCTGATCGTGATCTTCATGACGCGCATCAACCGCAACCTGCGCGAACGCGATGCCTACCTCGCCGACCTGCGCCAGCGTTCGGCCGAGGAAGACCACATCGTGCGCATGGGCCTGCTGGCCTCAGGCGCCGCGCATGAACTCGGTACGCCGCTCTCGACCATATCGGTCATACTGTCCGACTGGCGCCAGATGCAGGGCGTCAAGCGCAACCGCGAGCTTTCCGAGGACGTGGCCGAGATGCAGGCGCAGATCGAGCGCTGCAAAAGCATCGTCACGGGCATCCTCATGTCCTCCGGTCAGGCGCGGGGCGAGGGCACGATCCGCACCACGATCCGCCGCTTCCTCGACGATCTCGTGCAGGAGTGGCGTTCCAGCCGCCAGCCTTTCAAGCTGGATTACAGCAACGGTTTCGAGCCGGACGAGCAGATCGTATCCGACACGGCGCTGAAGCAAGTGATCTTCAATGTGCTCGACAATGCGCTGGAAGCATCGCACGATTGGGTCGGCATCACTGCCGAGCGGCAGGATGGGAAGCTGGTGCTCTCCGTCAAGGATCGCGGACCGGGTTTCGACAAGGATATTCTGGCCGCGCTCGGCCAGCCCTATATGTCGAGCAAGGGGCGGCCAGGCGGCGGCCTGGGGCTCTTCCTGGTGTTCAATGTGGTGCGCAAGCTCGGCGGCGACGTTTCGGCGCGCAACATGGCCGAGGGCGCCCGCGTTACCCTTTCGCTGCCGCTGGCGGCGCTGACCGATGGAGACGATCGTGACATCTGATCGATCCTTGTTTGTCGTGGAGGACGACGCGACCTTCGCGCGGACGCTCAAGCGTTCCTTCGAAAAGCGCGATTACGATGTCGTGGTCTGCCACGATCGCGAGGCGCTGCTCGTCGCGCTGGAAACGGCCGTTCCGGCCTACGCCGTCGTCGATCTCAAGCTTGGAGCGGGATCGGGTCTCGAATGCGTCAAGTTGCTCAGCGCCCGCAATCCGTCGATGCGGATCGTCGTGCTGACGGGATTTGCCAGCATCGCCACGGCTGTCGAGGCGATCAAGCTCGGCGCGTGCCATTATCTGGCCAAGCCCGCCAACACCGATGACATCGAAGCCGCCTTCGGCCGCGCCGAGGGCGACGTTTCGGTGCCGCTCACCAGCCGCCCCACCTCGATCAAGAACCTCGAATGGGAGCGCATCCACGAAACGCTGGTTGAGACCGGCTTCAACATCTCCGAAACCGCGCGCCGGCTTGGCCTGCACCGGCGCACGCTTGCCCGCAAGCTCGAGAAGCGCGTGGTGCAGTAGCGCAACTTTTCCTGGAATTGCTCAGTAGGTGGTGCGCCCGCCCGACAGGTCGAATGTCGAGGCGGTGGTGAAGCTGTTTTCCTTCGAGACCAGCCACGCGACCATCGCGGCGGCTTCGTCGACTTCGAGCAGGCGGCCGCGCGGAATGCGCGAGCGCATGTATTCGATATGCTCGGGCGTCAGCTGGTCGAGGATGCGTGTCTGCGCGGTTGCCGGCGAAATGCAGTTCACGGCGATGTCGTATTGCGCCAGCTCCTTGCCGAGCGACTTCGTCAGGCCGATGACAGCTGCCTTCGAGGCCGAATAGGCGGCGGCATTCGGGTTGCCTTCCTTGCCGGCCACCGAAGCGATGTTGACGATGCGGCCGTAATTGCGCTCCTTCATGCCGGGCACGACGGCGCGGTTGACGTAGAATGTGCCGTTGACGTTAATGTCGATGATCTTCTTCCAGACGTCGACGTCATAGACATCGAGCGGCGCCGCCGGGCCGGCGATGCCGGCGGAGTTCACCACGATGGAGATCTTGTCGGCGATCTCCTCGGTCCTGGCGCGGGCTGCATCGACCGCGTCCCAGTCGGCGATATCGACCACCAGCGTCGTGGCGGCCTTGCCGAGCTCCTGTCTGGCGGCATCGAGGCGCGCCTCGTCGAGATCCCAAAGCGTGACCGTGGCGCCCGAGGCGACGAAGCGCTTGGCCATGGCGAAGCCGAGGCCCTGGGCGCCGCCGGTCACCACCGCGTGCTGACCGTCCAGATCGATCCTGTTCATATCGGGCGTTTCCTCCAGTCTGATTTATCGGGGATATTTCGGAAGTCGGTCGCAACAAGCCGGAATGCCTGAACCTCCGATCCGGCGTCGCGACGTTACATGGTGGCGCCGAGGCTCCACGGCACGAATTCATTGTCGCCATAGCCAAGCGCCTCGGACCTGGTGCGTCCGCCGGAAGCCACCCGCAGGATCTCCGCGAAGATTTCCTCGCCCTTCCGTGCCAGCGTCACGCCGTCCAGTATGTCGCCGCAGTTGATGTCCATGTCGTCGCGCATCTGTTCGAAGATGAACGAGTTGGAGGCGAGCTTGATCGAAGGTGTCGGCTTGCAGCCGAAGGCCGAGCCGCGCCCGGTGGTGAAGCACAATATGTTGGCGCCGCCGGCGACCTGGCCGGTGGCCGAGACCGGGTCGTAGCCTGGCGTGTCCATGAAGACGAGGCCGCGCTCGTTGATCGGCTCGGCATATTCCAGCACCGCGCGCAGGTTGGTGGTGCCGCCCTTGGCCGACGCGCCGAGCGACTTCTCCAGGATGGTCGTCAATCCCCCCAGCTTGTTGCCGGGCGAGGGATTGTTGTTCATCTCCATGTCGTGCCTGGCGGTGTAATCCTCCCACCAGCGGATGCGCTCGATCAGCTTTTCACCGACCGCCCGGCTTTCGGCGCGGCGGGTCAGAAGATGTTCCGCGCCGTAGATCTCGGGTGTCTCCGAAAGGACGGCGGTCCCGCCCTGCGCGACGAGCAGGTCCACCGCCGCGCCGAGCGCCGGATTGGCGCTGATGCCGGAATAGCCGTCCGAGCCGCCGCATTGCAGCGCCAGCACCAGTTCGGAGGCCGGTTGCGGCGTGCGCCGCGCGGCGTTGACGATCGGCAGCATCTCGACGATCGCCTTCACGCCGGCATCGACCGTCTTGCGCGTGCCGCCGGTTTCCTGGATCGTCATTGTGCGGAAGGTGGCGCTCTCCTCGATGTCGTAGGACTGCATCCAGCGCGGGATCTGGAAGGCCTCGCAGCCCAACCCGACCATCAGCACGCCGCCGACATTGGGATTGGTGGCGAACCCCCATTGCGTACGCTTCAGGAGATCGTAAGCCGGGCCCTTGGTGTCGATGCCGCAGCCGGTGCCATGGACGAGCGAGATGATGCCGTCGACATTGGGATAGTCGCGCAAGATACCGGAGCGGTTGACCTCCTCGGCGATGAAGCGCGCGACGCTGGCCGAGCAGTTCACCGAGGTCAGCGTGGCGATATAGTTGCGCGTGCCGACTTTGCCGTTCGGCCTGCGATACCCCATGAAGGTCGCCCGTTCGCCGTCGGGAAGCATCGCCGTTTGGCTGGCGTCCGCGCCATAGCCGTAGTCCCGCTCGAAATCGCGCAGGTAGACATTGTGCTCGTGCACCCAGTCCCCGGCCGCGATCGCTCCGCGCGCGAAGCCGATGGTCTGGCCGTACTTCACGATTGGCTCGTCCGCGGCGATGTCGCGTATGGCCATCTTATGTCCGCGCGGGATTCGGGCCCGCGCCGCGACGTCGCCGGCCTTCTCGCCGGTCGCTAGCGGATCGACCGTGAGCAGGATGTTGTCCGCATGCGAAAGCTTGATGAAGCGTGCCATTGCCCAAGACTCTGAAGAAAATTCTCGCCGGCGCCGGCCACGAGATCACCGACTAGGAATACTAATATAATAGAATGACGGCGGTCAAGGCTGCGACCCACTGGGCTCAGTCGGAACCGCTGTCGTGGGGCATCATTCACATGCCCGCGCCGTCCCCGCACCCGCGACCCGGTTGGCGTCGCGAGCGGTTCAGTCCAGGTGGAAGACTTCCTCCATCGCCGCCCACCACTCCCCTTGCGCGCGGGTGGCCAAGGGTTGCTGCATGGGGTCGCACAATTCCCACCATTTGCGCATCGCGGCCGATTCCCCCATCCGCGCGGCATCGGAGGCGAAATCGTCGCCGTGATATTCCCAACAGGCGAACAGCAGGTTCTCCGGCTCGCGCAGGAAGATGGAGTAGTTCCTTATGTTGGCGCGGCTGATGACCTCGAGCACGTCGGGCCACACCGCGGCATGGACGCGCTTGTATTCCTCGATCGCCTCGGCCTTCAGGCCGATGCAAAGCCCCATTCTCTTCATCAACTGGTCTCGCTTTGTTTGGCCGCGTCTTTTGTCGTCACGCAATTCCGGACGGAAAACCGCGTCACACCTTTCCTGGGATTGCAGAGCATGATCCCGAAAGGTGGGAATCGGTTTTCGGATAAGATCATGCTCCAACAAAGAGCTGGATCAGGATGGCGATTGAACGAAACGTCACCCTGATCTAGCCGAAGAGCTCGGCGGCGACTTCGAGCGTGTTGCGGAAGGATGTCTCCAAGTGGCTCTCCATCGCCTGCGCGGCGCCCTCGGCGTCCTGACGCTTGAGCGCGTCGAGAATGGCCTCGTGCTGCTCGATCGTCTGCTCGCCATAGCCGGGCTTGGGGATCGCGAGATAGCGGCCACGATCCATCTGCGCCTTGGAGATGTCGACCACCCGCCAGATCGCCGGTAGGCCGCAGATCTCGGCTATGGTGCGGTGGAAGACGTCGTCGAGCTGGATCGCGACGGCATAGCGTCCACGCGAAATGGCGAGCTTGTGAGCGGCCATGTTGTCTTCAAGGAGTTCGGCTGCCTGCGGCGTCATCTTGGCCGCGGCACGCCTGGCGCTTTCCATCTCCAGCGCCCGGCGGATGACATAGGCTTCCTCGAGATCGGCGCGGCTGATCGGCGCCACATAGGTGCCGCTCTGCGCCAGGATCTTGACCAGCCCTTCGTCGCTGATGCGCTTGACCGCCTCGCGCACCGGCGTGCGCGATACGCCGAGCGCCTCGGCAATCGCAACTTCATTGATGATCTCGCCCGGCTTCAGCTGTCCGACGACGATCAGGTTACGGATCTTGTTGTAGATCTGGTCGCGCAGCGGCAGGGCCCGATTGAGGGTCGAAGGGTCTAGATCCATGGAAAATCCCATCGCTCGTCCACGCCAATGGATAAATTATATTAGAATGCCAACCGGAATGCACGTATGCGCGAAGCCGGTTGCCTCCCTGCAAAAAGCGCTCTGAAAACCAGCTTGCCAGAACTGTTATATTAGTGCAATAGTGCCCGCCGTCGCGATTATCGGCGTCGTGGCGAAAGCGTTTCAGGGTGCCCAAGCGTGGTTGCGCGAAGGCCTTCTTGGTCGGTTTGAGGGACCGGCCATGCGCTTGATACGGCCGATGATCCCGTGCCGTGGAGCGCCGGCCGTCTTGCCAGGGAGGACCAAGCCAGAAATGACTGCCGTGGCGGATTGTGCCCTGGACATGCGAGGCATCAGCAAGACGTTTCCGGGCGTGAAGGCGCTGTCGAACGTCAATTTCGCCGTGAAATTCGGCACCGTCCACGCGGTCGTTGGCGAGAATGGCGCCGGCAAGTCGACCCTCATGAAAGTGCTCAACGGCTCATACGCGCCGACCAGCGGCACGATCAAGGTCGGCGGCAATGAGGTGCGCATGCGCAAGCCGGCGGACGCGCAGGCGCTCGGCATCCGCATGGTTCACCAGGAGATCAATCTGGTCCCCGACCTGACTGTAGCAGAGAACGTCTATCTCGGCCGCATGCCCGGCAAATGGACCTGGCTGCGCAAGGGCGAGATGGCCAGGAAGGCCGCGGCGGTTCTCAAGGAACTGGGCGCAGCGATCAATCCGCGCGAACGGCTGGGCAACCTCTCGATCAGCCAGCAGCAACTGGTCGAGATCGCCAAGGCCTATGCCGCCCAGCCTCGCATCATCGTCCTCGACGAGCCGACATCGTCGCTAAGCGAGCATGAGACGGCGGCGCTCTTCCGCATCCTGCGCAAGATGCGCGGCGAAGGCATCGCCATCGTCTACATCAGCCACCGGCTGAAGGAGGTGCTCGAGATCGCCGACGAGGTCACCGTGCTGCGTGACGGCTCGATGATCGAGACGCGTCCCATCGAGGGGATCACCGCGGCCGAGATGATCCGGCTGATGGTCGGCCGCGAGGTGAGCAACGTCTTTCCCAAGAGCCCGGCCAAGATCGGCACATCGGTGCTGCGTGTCGAACGCATCGGCGACGGCGCGAGCTTCCGCGATATCAGCTTCGACGTGCGGGCAGGCGAGATCCTCGGCTTGACCGGCCTCGTCGGCGCCGGCCGCAGCGAAGTCGCGCGCGCCATCTTCGGCCTGTCGCGTCTGGCCGAGGGAAGCGTCAGCGTCAATGGCCGCAAGGTCGTCATCAGCTCGCCGTCCGAGGCGGTGCGAGCCGGCATCGCCTACGTTCCGGAGGACCGCAAGGGCGACGGCATCGTGCCCGGCATGTCGGTGCGCGAGAACATAAGCCTGCCTATCCTGCGCCGCCTGACCAGCTTCGGGCGCATCAGGGGCAGCGCCGACCGTTCCTTGTCGGCCCTTTACGTCAAGCAATTCTCCATCTCACCGCCGGATGGCGAGCGGCGCATCAATCTTCTGTCGGGCGGCAACCAGCAGAAGGCGGTCATCGCCAAATGGCTCGCGGCAAAGCCCGCCGTGCTGATGCTCGACGAGCCGACGCGCGGCGTCGACGTCGGCGCCAAGGCGGAGATACATCACATCATCGGCCAGCTCGTCGCCGACGGCATGGCGGTGGTGATGATCTCGTCGGAACTGCCTGAAATCCTCGGCGTGTGCGATCGCGTGGTGGTGATGCGGGACGGCCGCGCATCGTCACCGCTGACCCGCGCCGAGCTCAGCGAGGAGCGCATCATGGCGCTCGCGACCGGCGAGGAAGCGGCGTGACGGAAGCGGCCATGGAGATCAGCGGCGTGAACCGCAACGACCGTTTTACGCGAGGCAGCAGGCTCGTCGATCTGCTGTCGAAGGCCGGCCTTGTGCTGGCCATCCTCGCGGTCATCCTCTACGGCTCGTTCGCCAGCCCGGCCTTCTTCACCGCCGGCAATATGCTCAACGTGCTGACGTCGATGTCGATCGTCGGCATCGTCGTGGTCGGCATGACCTTCGTGCTGGTGGTCGGCGGCCTGGCGGACCTGTCGGTGCCCGCCACCATCGCTTGCGGCGCGATCCTTTCGCTGGGGCTGCAGCCGCTGGTCGGCCCCGTGCCGGCCTTCGTCCTTGCCGTGGCGCTGGCCGGGCTGATCGGCCTGCTCAACGGCGTTCTCGTCGGCTATCTCGGCATCAATCCGATCATCGCCACGCTTGGCGTGGGAACCATCGGCCTCGGCATCGTCCAGGCCGCGGTCGGCGGCGTCATCGTCTACGGCTCGAACACCGCCTCCGCCGAATTCGCCAAGGGCCGGCTGCTCGGCATCCCGGTCGTGGTGCTGATCTTCCTGGCCGTCGCGCTGATCGGCCATTTCGCGCTTTCCAGGTCCTTCTGGGGACGCTGGACGCTGGCGACCGGCGGCAATTACAGCGCCGCCGAGGCCAGCGCCGTGCCCGTCAAGGCGGTTAAGGCCGGCGCCTTCGTGATCACCGCGCTCGCGTCCGGCATCAGCGGCGGCCTGCTTGGCCTGACCCTGCAGAGCGCGCGGCCGCTGATCGGCTCCGGCTACGAATTCAGCGCCATCACGGCGGTCGTCGTCGGCGGCGTCTCGATCATCGGCGGCTTCGGCTCGGTGCCGAGGGCCATCGCCGGGCTCGTCTTCGTGCAGCTCCTCACCAATGTCATGGTGCTGCAGGGCGTGCGCACGCCGATCCAGGGTTTTGTGCTGGGCACCCTGATCGTCGGCGCGGTCGGCATGGACGCCGCGCTGCGCAAGCGGGGAGTGGCATGATGCGCCTCCTGGTCCTTGCCTCGCAATATCGCGTTCTGATCATCCTCGGTCTGACGCTTGTCGTCTCGGCGCTGGTCGTGCCGGGTTATCTGGCGCCTTCGACGCTCGGCCTCGGCCTCGACCGGGCCGCGACCATCGGCCTGATCGCCATCGGCCTGACCTTGCTTCTGATCGCGGGTCAGATCGATCTCTCCGGCGGCGCGGTGTTCGCGCTGGCCGGCATCGTCTCGGTCATCCTGCAGCGCGAGATCGGCATTCTGCCCGCGGTGCTCGTCGGCATCCTTGTCGGCGCCGTCGCCGGCGCGATCAACGGCGCCTTGGTCGTCGGGCTGAAGGTCAATTCGCTGGTGCTGACCCTGGCCACGATGCTGATCTTCCGCTCGCTCGCGCATTGGGTCACCAACAGCCAGCCGGTGACCGGCACCGACATCATGCTGTCGCTGGCGCTGGCCAAGATCTATCTTGAGATATTCACCATCCGCAGCGCGCTGTTCATCGTCCTGATCGTGTTGCTGCATGTCTGGCTGACGCGCACCATCCCGGGCCGCAACGTCTTTGCCGTCGGCTCCAATCCTGCGGCCGCCAAGGAAAGCGGCATCGCCTCGGACCGCATCGTCTTTCTCGGCTTCGTCTTCGCCGGCACGCTGGCCGGCCTCGCGGGCGTCCTCCAGAGCCTCGTCACCAACACCGGTTCGCCCGTCTTCGGCTCGGAACTGACGGTCGCCGTTATTGCCGCCGTCGTCGTCGGCGGAACCCGCCTCGAAGGCGGCAGGGGATCCGCGCTCGGCACGCTGGGCGGCGTGCTGACGATCGGCTCGCTGACCATCGCGATGGAGTTCCAGTCCATACCCGCATACGTCCAGCAGGTCGTGTCCGGGCTGATTCTGATCCTGCTCGTCGTGCTCGATCGGGCCGTTACCACCAAGGGCAGGGCTCCGGGCACGCGCCCTGCGCTCGTTCGCGACAAACCAATCACTCAAGGAGGAAACGTATGATCGGGAGGAAACGTATGATTGGGAGGAAACCTATGATTGGCAAGAAAAGCATGCTCAAGATCGCCGCCGTGGCGCTCTTGTCCTCGACCGGATGGGCCAGCGCCAAGACCGTCTGCTACGTCACGGCGGCGGATTCGCATGCCTACGCGACGCCGGCCAACAAGGCGCTCGAGGCCCGCGCCAAGGAGCTTGGCGTCGAGATCCTCAGCCTCAGCCAGGACTTCGACGTACAGAAGGGCACCGAGCAGCTCAACACCTGCGTGGCGCGCAAGGTCGACGGCATCATCCTGTGGCCGCTCGACCCGCAGGCCTACATCCCGGGCCTTGCCCGCGCGCAGCAGGCGAACATCCCGGCGATCCTCATCAACTCGCCGATGAGCGACGATGCCAAGCCGTTCATCAAGTCCTTCACCGGACCGGACGTCTATGAGGAAGGCAAGCTGGCGGCGGATTCGCTGAGCAAGGCGCTGGGCGGCAAGGGCTCGGTGGTCATCATCGCCGGCCAGGCCGGCAACGGCACCACCATCGGCCGCGTCAACGGTTTCACCGACCGCCTCAAGGAAACCAACGCCGACATCAAGGTGCTCGATACGGTCAACGCCGACTTCGACCAGCAGAAGGCGCTGGTCGTCAGCCGCGACCTGATCACCCGCTTCGGCGACCAGATCACCGGCGTCTACGCCAATGACGACACCATGGCGCGCGGCTTCATCGACGCCTGGAAGGAAGCCAATCCGTCCAAGCCGACGCCGCCGATCGTCGGCATCAACGGTCAGAAGGATGCGTTCGGGTCGATCAAGAGCGGCGAGATGTACTCGACCATCGTGCAGTCGCCGGTCGAGGACGGCCGCCTCGCGATCAACACCATGGCCGAGATCATCGACGGCAAGGAGGTCAAGGACCGGCTGCCGATCCCGCTGACGGTCGTCACCAAGGACAATGTCGGCTCGGTCGAACCGGCATTCTGATCACGCGGCCGGCCCGGTTAAACCGGGCCGGCCTATCCGCTGCACGGCGCCCGTCCGACGCCGCGCCAAGATTATCCCCGAACGGCCACGCCGAGCACCGAGACGCAGTCGCCCGCCTTGACCAGGCCCGGGAAGTGACGCGCGGCGAGCAGCCCCGACATCCTGGCCCTGATCTCCCGCGGCGCCTGTCCGGTGCGCCCGACTGGATGGATGCGCGCCACAACCTGGCCGTCCTCCACGGGCTCGCCGAGATCGACCATCGTCTCGATCATGCCGTCCTCCTCGGCGAAGGCGAAGCAATCGCCGGAAGGCATGTCCAACCACTGGGTTCTGCTCTTCTCGACCGCACCATCGACGATGCCGGCATGGCGAAGAACGTTGAGGATGCCGCGCCTGGCAATCCGCACCGTCTCGGCGCGCGAGGTCCCGCCGCCGCCGAGCTCGGTGGTGACGAAGACCTTGCCCATCTCCTCGGCGGCCGTGTCGTACATGCCGACCGCGTCGATCTCGGTCATGCGCATCGAGAATGGCGCCGAGAAAGCCTCGACCGCCGCGAAGGCCTTCTTCTCCTGCGCCTTGTCCGGCAGCGTATGCGCGGCGCAGAAGGGCACGAAATCCAGCGTCTTGCCGCCGGAATGGAAGTCGAAGACGATGTCCGCGCGGGGAAGCAACTCGCGCTGGAAATAGTCGGCGATCTTCTCGGTCGCCGTGCCGTCCGGGCGGCCGGGGAAGGAGCGGTTCATATTGCCCTTGTCGATCGGCGAGGTGCGCGTGCCGGCCCGGAACGCCGGATAGTTCATCGCCGGCACGATGATGACCGTGCCGGAGACATTTTTCGGATCGAGGGTACGCGCGAGTTCGTAAAGCGCCAACGGCCCCTCGTATTCGTCGCCGTGATTGCCGCCGGTCAGTAGTGCTGTCGACCCCTTGCCGTTGCGCAGGACACAGACCGGGATCATCACCGAGCCCCAGGCGGAATCGTCGCGGCTGTAGGGCAGGCGCAGGAAGCCATGCTGGACGCCGTCGCGCTCGAAGTCGACGGTCGGCGCGATCGGCGACGGACGCAAAGCGGACATCGGCTCAGTCCTTCACGAAGAGCTTGCGCGGCACATTGGCCAGGCACTCGACGCCGGTGTCGGTGATCAGGATCGACTCGGTGATCTCCAGCCCCATCGTCTCCAGCCAGAGACCCGTCATGAAGTGGAAGGTCATGCCAGGCCTGAGCTCAGTCCGGTCGCCGGGGCGCAGGCTCATGGTGCGCTCGCCCCAGTCCGGCGGGTAGGACAGACCGATCGAGTAGCCGGTGCGGTTGTCCTTGACGATGCCGTACGTCTTCAGCACGGCGAAGAAGGCGTTGGCGATGTCTTCGCAAGCGTTCCCCGGCTTTGCCGCGGCAAGGCCTGCCTCCATGCCTTCCAGCGTCGCCTTCTCGGCATCGAGGAAGGCCTGCGTCGGCTTGCCGAGGAAGACGGTGCGCGACAGCGGACAATGGTAGCGGTTGTAGCAGCCGGCGATCTCGAAAAACGTGCCTTCGTTCACTTTCATCGGCTTGTCGTCCCAGGTGAGATGCGGCGCCGAGGCATCGGCGCCCGACGGCAAGAGCGGCACGATCGCCGGATAGTCGCCGCCGATGCCGGCGACGCCGCGCGTGCCGGCATCGTATATCTCGGCGACCAGATCGCATTTGCGCATGCCGACTTCTACTTTGTCGACGATGCGCTGGTGCATCGCCTCGACGATGCGGGCGGCCTTGCGCATGTACTCGATCTCGGTCGGGCTTTTCACCGCCCGCTGCCAGTTCACCAGCGCGGTGGCATCGGCGAAACGGGCATTGGGCAGGTGCTTCTGCAGCGCCGCGAAAGCGGCGGCCGAGAACCAGTAATTGTCCATCTCGACGCCGATCGTGAGTTTGTCCCAGCCACGCTTGGCCAGCACGCTGGCGAGGTAGTCCATCGGGTGCCGCTCGGTCGACTGCACGTAGTGGTCGGCGTAGCCGACGATGTTGTCATGGGCGAGATAGGCGGTGCGCTTGGCGCCATTGGCGTCCTGGCCGCGGCCGTACCAGACCGGCTCGCCCGAAGGCGGCACCACCACCGCCTGATGCACATAGAATGACCAGCCGTCATAGCCTGTCAGCCAGGCCATGTTGGACGGATCGCTGACGATCAGCAGATCAACGCCTTTAGCCTCCATGGCTTTTCGCGTCTTGGCGAGGCGATCGGCAAATTCGCTCCGCGAGAATTTCAAATTTGGCTGCATTTTGTTGTCCTCGTTTGTTGGGCCTGGCGGCCAGCATCAACTTTCGAAATTGAGCCCGGCATTGGTGGCGCGCGCACGGTCGCGAGCCAAAGTGGCGATCGCGGTGTCCTGCACGCCGGTGCCGGTGAGGTCGGCGATGGTGATGTCGCTGGCTGAGCGCCGGCCGGGTTTCTCGCCGGCAATGATCTGGCCGAGTTCGGTGACCTCGGCGTCGGCTGTCATCACGCCCGCCTCGATGGCGTGGTGAAGCTCGCCCAGGCGTCGCGTCTGCTTGGCGCTGTCGGCGACATAGAGGTCGGCCATGCGCAGGATCGCCGGCGCGATCTCGTTCTTGTGCTCGGCGTCCGAACCCATGGCGGTGATGTGCTGGCCGGCGGAGACGAAGCCGGCCTTGATCAGCGGTTCGGTCGAGGGTGTAGTGGTGGTGATGATGTCGGCTTCGGCTGCCGCCTTCGCTGCATCCGGTTCGGCCCGAATGGCAATGCCCAGTTTCTTGCGCAAGCGCGCGGCGGTCGCCTCCGCCTTGGCGGCGTCGCGCGCCCAGATGCGCGCTTCCTCGATCGGCCGCACGAGCCGCAGGGCTTCCAATTGCAGGCCGGCTTGCAAACCGGCGCCGAAGATCGCCGCGACCTTGGAGTCTTCGCGCGACAGATGCTTGGCCGCGACCGCACCAGCGGCGGCGGTGCGGATATCGGTCAGATAGCCATTGTCGAGCAGCAGCGCCTCGACCACCCCGGTCTTTGCTGAAAGCAGCACCATCATGCCGCCGCCGCTCGGCAGGCCCAGCGTCGGATTGTCGAAGAAGCCGGAGCTTATCTTGACGGCGAAACCGTCTATGCCGGGCACATAGGCGGACTTCACGTCGACCTCGCCGCGATGTTCATGAATGTCGAGCCTGAGAATCGGCGGCATCGCCACCGGCAGCGTGGCCAGGGCGCGAAAGGCGTTCTCGACGCAGGCAACGGCGTCGAGGTCGAGTGTCACGATCTTGCGCAGATCACTTTCGCTGAGAATTGTCATCCGGCTCATGCGGCGCGCTCCGTTGCTGTGGCCGCCTCGCCGCAGACAATGCGACGATGCAGAGCCATGTCGATGTTGCGGCCGGAGAGGATGAGGACGATCGGGCCATTCGTCGAGACCTTGCCGGCAAGCAGCGCGCCGATGCCGACCGCGCCGGCGCCTTCGACGATCTCGCGCTCCTCTTCATACGCATGGCGGATGCCGGCAGCGATTTCGTGCTCGGCAAGCAGGACGACGTCGTCGAGCAGGTCGCGGCACATGGCGAAGGTCAGCCGGTTGTCGAGGCCGATGCCGCCGCCGAGCGAATCCGCCAGTGTCGGCAGTTCTTCGACCTGCACCGGCCGGCCGGCATCGAGGCTGGCTTTCATCGCGGCACCCAGCGCCATCGAGATGCCGATGACTTTGGTGCCTGGGCTCACCCCCTTGACCGCCGCCGCGACGCCGGACGCCAGCCCGCCGCCGGAGAGCGGCACCAGCACCGCCGCGGTATCTGGAACCTGCTCCATGATCTCCAGGCCAAGCGTGCCTTGGCCGGCTATGATGCCGGGATGGTCGAAGGGCGGCAGCATGACCAGCCCTTCCTCGGCCACCAAGCGGTCGACCTCCTGCTGGGCATCGTCCTGGCTGTTGCCGACGATGCGGACATCCGCGCCAAGGCGACGGATGGCGTCGAGCTTGTTTTGCGGCACCAGCTTCGACATGCAGATTACCGCGCGGATGCCTTCAAGCTTCGCCGCATGCGCCAGCGCGCGGCCGTGATTGCCGGTCGAGGCGGCGACGACGCCGCGCGATCTTTCTTTTGCGCTCAACGCGGCGATGGCGTTGGAGGCGCCGCGCAGCTTGAACGCGCCGGTGGTCTGGTGGTGTTCCAGCTTGAGATGCACCGGGCTGCCGGTGCGCTCCGACAGGCTTTGCGACAGCACGCAGGGTGTCCGCTCGACCTTGCCGGCAATGCGTTCGCGCGCTGCGCGAATATGCTGAAGCGTAACTGGCATTTCGATCACTGCGCCAGAGGCTTGGTCCACAGCCGGCCGAACTCCGGTCGCGGCGTGTCGTCACCGCACAGCCGCAGGCAGTTCCAGGCGCTGGCCTGGTTGCTGGTGACGACCGGACGCCCGATCGCCTCTTCCATGCCGGGAACGGCGAGCGCGGCGCGCAGCGCGGTGCAGGAGACGAACAGCGCATCGGCCTGGGGATGCATGACCTTGCGCGCCATCTCGACGAGGGACACCGGCGCGATCCGAGCCATCTCGCGGTCGTCCTCGAAGCCGAGGCAAGAGAAGCTCTGGATGTCAAAGCCGTGTGACGCGAAATAGGCTGCCATCGGCCGGCTGGTCTCGACGGTGTAGGGCGTGAGGATGCTGATGCGCTTCACGCCGAAAGCGTTCAGGCCGCGTATGCCGGCCATCGGCGGGGTGACGACGGGAACGCTTGGCTTGGCCGCCTTGATGGCAGCTTCGATCTCGGCATCGCCGATCACCACGGAGGCCGAGGTGCAGGAGTAGCAGATCGCATCGAGCGGCTCGTCCGGCAGGATGAGCGCCGCGCCCGCCGAAAGCGACGGCTGCATCTTGCGCAGATTCTCCGGCGTCGTCGGATTGGCGTAGGGGATGCGCGCGACATAGACGCCGACGCGCTCGCTCGCCACCATGCGGCGGAGATCCACCTCGCTGGTGTGGTCGGTGGCCAGGACGATCAGCCCGACGCGCTTTTGCAGCGGACGCGCGTCCAGCGCGGGGCGCGCCGTTTCGAGGTGGATCTCAGGCAAAGGTTTCATGACTTTCATCTCTCGATCCTGCCGTAGCGATGCTCCAGCCAGCGCAAGAGCACGACGGAGCAGAGGCTGATGACGAGGAAGAAGGCGCCGACCAGCGTCATCGGTTCGATGTAGCGGTAATAGGTGTTGGCAACGCTCTTGGCCTGGTTCATCAGCTCCAGCACCGTGATCGCCGAAAGCAGCGGCGTCTCCTTGAACATGGCGATGAAATAGTTGGCCAAGGCCGGGATCATCGGCGGGATCGCCTGCGGCAGAATGATATGCGTCCAGGTGTGGCGGCCATTGAGATTGCAGGCCTTGGCCGCTTCCCACTGGCCGCGCGGCACATTGTCGATGCCGGCGCGATAGACTTCGGCCGTGTAGGTGCAGTAATGCAGGCCAAGCCCGATGACGCCCGCCACCAGCGGTGGCAACAGGATGCCGATATCGGGCAGCACGTAGAAGATGAAATAGAGCTGCACCAGGAGCGGCGTGCCGCGGATGAACTCGGCGAACCAGCCGACGCTGCGCGAAACGAACCGGTTCTCCGAGCGTCGCGCCAGCGCGATCCCAAGCCCCACGATCGCCGCCAGGACCGAGCCGAGCACCGTCGCCAGGATGGTGATCTTCACCCCCTGGATAAGGGTCGGCATAATCTCCCAGACGAAGTTCCAATCCCATTCCATCAGACGCGCACTCCGTCGAGGCCGCGCGCCATGCGGCGCTCCAGCGTGCGAATACCCCAGGAGATGATCAGCGCGAGGGCGAAATAGATGACCAGCACGGAGACGAAGGGCATCAGCGTGCTGCCGGTCTGCGAGCGCACCACCTGCGCCTGGAAGGTCAGGTCGGCGAGCGAGATAAGCGACACGACCGAGGTTGCCTTGAGCAGCTCGATCGCGTTGTTGCCGAAGGTCGGCAGCATGACCAGCAGCGCTTGCGGCAGGATCACATGGCGCATGCCTTGCCAACGGCCGAGATTGAGCGCCGTGCAGGCCTCATATTGCTCGCGGCCGACCGACAGTATGGCGCCGCGCACGACTTCCGCGGCATAGGCGCCGACATTCAAGCCCAGCGCCAGCACGCCGGCCTGCAGCGGCGTCAGCGACAGGCCGGCGAAAGGCAGCACGAAATAGGCCCAGAACAACTGCACGAAGATCGAGGTGCCGCGGAAGAATTCGATGTAAACGGTGGCGATCGCGCGCACGATGAAGAAGCGCGACACGCGCCCCATGCCGGCAAGGAAGGCCATGATCAGCGCAAGCACCGACCCCATCAGCGTCAGCTCGATGGTGACAAGCGCTCCTTGCAATATCAGGCCGAGATAGCCGGACCACTGGGTCATGGGGTTCCAACGTTTGCGGTTAGCTTCCTTCTCCCCGTTAACGGGGAGAAGATGCCGGTTTACCCTCCGTAGCTTCAGCGCAGCTGCTGCGTAGGACGGGTAGGCAGATGAGGGGCAGCGCGAACCTTGAAATGCTGCGCCGCCCCTCGTCCGGCTCTTCGAGCCACCTTCTCCCCGCAGGCGGGGAGAAGGCAAAAGAGCGTTTATTTCGCCGAGCAGAGCTTCTCGCGCGTCGTCGACATCGCGGCCGCGGCCGAAAAGCCGTAGGGCTCGATGATCTTGGCGAACTCGCCGGACTTCTTCATCTTGGCGAGCTCGACGTCATAGGCGTCGCGCAGCGCCTCGTCGCCCTTCTTGAAGGCGGCGCCGTCGCAATAGACCGGCGCACCGACCACCGGGGCGATGACGTCGAGGTTCGGGTCGTTGGCCTTCTTGACCAGGTCGTTGATCGAGAGCACCGGCAGCGAATAGGCATCGATGCGGCCGTCCTGCACCATCTTCAGACCGCTCTGGCCGTCCGGCACGACGATGACGCGGTCGCGCGGCACGCCGGCATTCAGCGCCAGCTTCTCCTCGGTGCCGCCGCCAGGCGCGCCGACGGTCGCCGACGTATCCTTGGCAATGTCCTCATAGCTCTTGAAGCCCTTCGGATTGCCCTTCTTCACCAGGAGCGCCTCGGCATCGCAAAGCACCGGCTCGGAATAGGCGACCGCCGCGCAGCGCTCCGGCTTCATGAACAGGCCCGCGGTGACGACGTCGAAGCGGCCCGCCTGCAGGCCGGGGATCATGGCGCCATATTCGGAGATGGAGGCCACGACATCCGCGACGCCGAGCCGCTTGAAGATCTCGCGCGCAACGTCCGGAGCCGCGCCCGAAACCTTGCCGTCGGCGGCCACCGCCGTATAGGGCGGCTCGTTGGCGATGGCGAGGCGGGCGAAGCCCTGCGCCTTCAACTGCTCGAGCTTGCTGTCGTCGGCCGAACCCGCGCTGGTGGCGGCGAGCATGGAGGTCAGCGCGAGGCCGGCGACGCCAGCCAGAATGCCAAGTTTCTTCATTGTTCCCAACTCCTTGTTTGTCTTCTTGGTTTGCCTGGTTCGGGACGGCCTTTGGCCGACCGTGGGCGGCTTACGCCGCCCGTTTGCATTGCGGTCAGACGCGATGTCCGGCCGCGATGATCTTCTTCAGGAAGCTCTGCGTTCTTTCCTGTTTGGGATGGCGGAAAATCTCATCGGGCTTGCCTTCCTCGACGATCCTGCCGCGGTCGAAGAACAGCACGCGGTCGGCGAAGTCGTGGGCGAAGCCCATCTCATGGGTGACGAGCAGCATCGTCATGTCGGTCTCGGCGGCGAGCTTGCGCATGACGTTGAGCACTTCCTCGACGAGCTCCGGGTCGAGCGCCGAGGTGACCTCGTCGAACAGCATGATCTTGGGCGACAGCGCCAGCGCCCTTGCGATCGCCACGCGCTGCTTCTGGCCGCCGGAGAGTTGCGCCGGCATCGCCTTCGCCTTGTCGGCGAGTCCGACCATGTCGAGCAGTTCCATCGCCCGCTTCTCGGCGGCGGCGCGCGCGACGCGCTTGGTCAGCATCGGCGCCAGGGTCACATTGTCCATGACGCATTTGTGCGGGAAGAGATTGAAGAGCTGGAAGACCATGCCGATCTTCTGGCGCATCCTGGCCAGATGCCGCTCGTCGGCCGGCAGCAGCTGGCCGTTGCGCTCCATGTGGTAGAGCTGCTCGCCATCGACCTGGATATGGCCGCCGTCGATCTTCTCCAGCGTCATCAGGATGCGCAGGATCGTCGTCTTGCCTGAGCCGGACGGACCGATCAGCGCCAGCTTCTCGCCCGGCATGACCTGCATCGACAGGCCGTCCAGCACCTTGAAGGCGCCGAAGCTCTTCGAAATCGCATCAACCTTGATGATGGGCGCGGGCAATCCATGTCCCCGTTCTGGAGAAGCCTATGTCCTTAACGATGCGAAACGTGCCAAATCATGTCAATTGGGAAAATAATATCATAACAATATTTCCGGCACAGCACAATTTCAGGGCAATCTTCGCTCCGCTTGTGATCAGATGGCGAGCAGGAGATGCTCCGGATCGCCGAGCAGCAGTTTGGCGACAACGCTCAGGCCCGCCCGCAGTTCCCCCTCGGTGGTCGATCCGAGCGAGATGCGCACGGCCGGATGCCAGGGCGTGTCGGCGATGCGGAACGAGGTGCCTGGCGCGATCGCCACTCCGCGCAGGCGCGCCTGCGCGACAAAGCTCTCCTCGGCGCGGTCGCCCGGCAGCTCGAGCCACAGATGCAGCCCGTCGCGATGACAGCGATAGTCGACACCCGTGAGCACTTCCGCGGCGATCTCCTGGCGGCGCCTCAGCGCGCCACGCTGCCAGTTGACCAGCTCCATCGCTGTGCCGTCGGTCACCCAGCGCGTAGCGATCTCTGCAACCATCGGCGTCGCCATCCAGTTCGAGACTAGGTGGCGGTTGGCGACGGCCGCGACATAGCGGTCCGGTACCGCGAGATAGCCGATGCGCAGGCCTGGCACGACGATTTTGGTGAAGGAGGTGACGTAGAGCGTCCGTTCCGGCGCGAAGGCGGCAACCGCCGGCGGCCTACCTTCAACCAGCGGCCCGAGCACGTCGTTCTCGATGATGGCAATGTCGTGCTTGCGCGCGACCGCCGCGATCTGCTCGCGCCTTGTGGCGTCCATCAGCGTCGCCGTCGGGTTGATCACCGACGGCTGCACGAACACAGCGCGAATGTCCGAGAGGCGGCAGGCCTCGTCGAGCGCTTCGGGGATCAGCCCGTTGCCGTCGATCGGCAGACCCTCGAGGTTGAAGCCGAGATAGCGCGCAAGCGGGATCAGCGTGTGGTGGCCGATCGCCTCGGTGGCGACCGTCGAGCCGGGCGGCGCGACGCTCATCAGCGCCACCGTCATGCCGGCAGTGGCGCCGTTGGTCAGGCTGATGTTCTGCGGCGAGGCTTCAAGGCCGCAAAGTTTCAGCCATTCGACCGCGACCGCGCGGTGGCGCGGGAAAACCATGTTCGGCCGGAACGACAGCGCCGAACTCGACGGCAGGTTCTCGGCCAGCCAGCCCAGCGCCTGCTTCAGTTTCTCCAGATGCATCGGCTCGCAGACCGGCTTCAGGATGGAGAGGTCGATGACCTCGCCTAGCCGCTCCGGGATGTAGGGCGGCTCGGGCTCGCGGCGCTGCGTCTGCACGAAACTGCCGCGGCCGACCTCGCCGGAAATCAGTCCCCGGCGAATCAACTCCTCATAGGCGCGGCTGACGGTCTGCACCGAAAGCTTCAGATCGTCCGCCAGCCGGCGATGCGTCGGCAGCCGCGTGCCGTTGGCCAGACGCCCGTCATGGATGGCGCGCGCGAACTGGTCGGCCAGCGAGAGATAGGCCGGCCGGCGGATGAGAGCAGGATCTGGCTGCCAAAATGTCATGACTTATTAGAGATCGAAATCAGTGCAATTGACAATCGAAATAATGCATCGTCATGGTGTCCGCAACGAAAGGCGGACCCGCATGGCGGCAGCGAAACTCGACCCGATCGACCTCAGGATTCTCGATGCCATCCAGCGCGACGGGCGTATCACCAAGCTCGCGCTGGCCGAGAAGGTCGGCCTGTCGCCAACGCCGTGCTGGATGCGGCTGCGCAAGCTGGAGAAGGCCGGCATCGTCTCCGGCTATCACGCCGCGATCGCCATGCGTGTCATCGCGCCGGTGGCGACGGTGCTGATGGAGGTGACCCTGGCCAATCATCGCCAGGCTGACTTCGACCGCTTCGAGCGGGTGGTGCGCGATATCCCGGAGATCGTCGCCTGCTGGTCGGTGGGCGGCGGCGTCGACTACGTGCTGAAAGTGATGGCGCGCGACATCGACGCCTATCAGCGGCTGGTCGACAGCCTGCTTGAGCGCGAGATCGGCATCGACCGCTACTTCACCTACATCGTCACCAAGACGGTCAAGGACGAGACCGTGCTGCCGGTGGCCGATCTGCTGCCGGAATAAGGGTGAGTCGGTCTCACGATCAGCGTGGAGATTAGCCGAAACGTCCGTCACTTCGTCATCCACGGGCGGAGCAAGGAGCGAAGCGACGCGGCGCAGACCCGAGGATCCATTCCGTAACGCCAAGGCGTTGCAACGGTGCAGAATTCTGCTCCGCTGCGCCCTTCGATCAAGGTCACGGAATGGATCCTCGGGTCTACGCGTCCGCTTCGCTTCCGCTCCGCCCGTGGATGACGAAGTTGTGGAGGCGGCCAATTTCACCGGTTGGTGGCATCCGGCGGCTGGTAAGCTAGAGAGATCGTCTGCTTCCGCACGCCAACAGAGATAATCTCTCTCTATCAGCCTGTCGAAACAGCCTCTTTGTCCCGATTGCACGACTAGTCTCTTCACATCGCCTCGGCACCGGGAGACCCGACTGATGTCCGCGCATTTTGCCCGCACCAACCACCATGAAGCGCTCGACCGGCTCGCCGATCGCCGGCTGTTGCGTGCGCTGGCCTATGTCGACGGCCACTGGACGGCAAGCGATGCGGCGGCAAGTTTTGAGGTTACCGATCCGGCGACCGGCGCTACCGTCGCCTTCGTGGCCGCGCTCGATGCCGCCCAGACGATGAAGGCGATCGACGCCGCGTCCCGCGCGTTGCCGGCCTGGCGCTCGGCACTGCCGCAGGAGCGCTCGAAGATCCTGCGGAAATGGTTCGATCTGATCGTCGCGGCCAAGGACGATCTGGCGCTGCTGATGACGCTCGAACAGGGCAAGCCGCTGAAGGAATCGCTCGGCGAGATCGACTACGCCGCCTCCTTCGTCGAATGGTATGCCGAGGAAGCGAAGCGCCTCAACGCCGAAAGTGTAACCAGCCATCTGCCGAATGCCGAGATGTCGGTGCGCCGCGAGCCGCTCGGTGTGGTCGGCGTCGTGACGCCGTGGAATTTTCCGTCGGCCATGCTCACCCGTAAGGCCGCCGCAGCGCTTGCCGCCGGCTGCACCATCGTGGCGCATCCGTCCTCGGAAACGCCGCTGTCGGCTTTGGCGCTGGCCGAGCTCGGTGAGCGCGCCGGGCTGCCGGCAGGCGTCTTCAACGTCGTCACCGGCGATGCGCGCACGATCGTCGCGGCGATGTGCGCCGACGCCCGCGTTCGCGCCATGAGCTTCACCGGATCGACCGAGGTCGGCCGTCTGATCGCCGCGCAGAGCGCGCCGACTATGAAACGTCTGGTGATGGAGCTCGGCGGCCATGCGCCGCTGATCGTGTTCGACGACGCCGATATCGACAGGGCCGTCACGATTGCGCTGGATGCCAAATTTGCAACGTCCGGCCAGGATTGCCTTGCCGCCAACCGCATCTATGTCCAGCGGCCGATCTATGATCGCTTCTGTGCCGCTTTTGCCCGCCGCGTCGAGCAACTCCATGTAGGTAACGGTCTATCCGCGGATGCCGATATCGGGCCTCTGATGCACGAACGTGCCGTCAAGAAAGTGGAGGAGCAAGTCGCCGATGCGCTTAACCACGGCGTGCGCTGCCTGACCGGCGGCAAGCGCCACGCTGCCGGGCCGCTGTTCTACCAGCCGACGCTGCTCGTCGACGTGCCGGACGAGGCGCTGATCATGCGCGAAGAGACCTTTGGCCCGGTCGCCGCGGTGACGCCGTTCGACGACGAGGCGGAAGTCGTCGCCCGCGCCAATGCCACGGAATATGGCCTGGTCGCCTATGTCGTCACCGAGAACGGTGGTCGCCAGGCGCGCATGGCCCGCGCCCTGGACTACGGCATGGTCGCGATCAACCGGGTCAAGATCACCGGCGCGCCGATCCCCTTCGGCGGCGTCAAGCAATCCGGCATCGGCCGCGAGGGCTCGCGCCACGGGCTCGAAGCCTTCACCGATCTGAAATACCTTTGCCTGGACGTTGCCTGAGCGCGCCGACAGGATCCGAACAAGGAGTCAAAAAAATGCTCGAACAATCCAACGAACTCTCCGCCTGGGACCGCGACCACTTCTTCCATCCCTCGACGCATATGGGCACGCATGCGCGCGGTGAATCGCCGGCCCGCATCATGGCCGGCGGCGAAGGCGTCACCGTCTGGGACAACACCGGCAAGAAGAGCATCGATGCCTTCGCCGGCCTCTATTGCGTCAATGTCGGCTATGGCCGCCAGAAGATCGCCGATGCTATCGCCGAGCAGGCCAGGAACCTCGCCTATTATCACGCTTATGTCGGGCACGGCACCGAAGCCTCGATCACGTTGGCCAAGATGATCATCGACCGCGCGCCGAAGGGCATGAACCGAGTCTATTTCGGACTCTCAGGCTCAGATGCCAATGAGACCAACATCAAGCTGATCTGGTACTACAACAATGTGCTGGGCCGGCCCGAGAAGAAGAAGATCATCTCGCGCTGGCGTGGCTATCACGGCTCGGGCGTGATGACCGGATCGCTGACCGGGCTCGAGCTGTTCCACAACGCCTTCGACCTGCCGCGCGCGCCGATCCTGCACACCGAAGCGCCCTATTATTTCCGCCGCGCCGACCGTTCGATGAGCGAGGAGCAGTTCTCGCAACATTGCGCCGACAAACTGGAGGAGATGATCCTCGCCGAAGGCCCGGACACGGTCGCGGCCTTCATCGGCGAGCCGATCCTCGGCACCGGCGGCATCGTGCCGCCGCCGGCCGGTTATTGGGAGAAGATCCAGGCCGTGCTGAACAAATACGACGTTCTGCTCGTCGCCGACGAGGTGGTGACCGGCTTCGGTCGCCTTGGCACGATGTTCGGCTCCGACCATTACGGCATCAAGCCGGACCTGATCACCATCGCAAAGGGCCTGACCTCGGCCTATGCGCCGCTGTCGGGCGTCATCGTCGCCGACAAGATGTGGCAGGTGCTGGTGCAAGGCTCCGACAAGCTCGGTTCGCTGGGCCATGGCTGGACCTATTCGGCGCATCCGATCTGCGTTGCCGCCGGTGTCGCCAATCTCGAACTGATCGACGAGATGGACCTGGTGAAGAATGCGGGCGAGACCGGCGCTTACTTCCGCGCCGAGCTCGCCAAGGCCGTCGGTGGCCACAAAAATGTCGGCGAGGTCCGCGGCGACGGCATGCTGGCGGCGATCGAGTTTGTGAAGGACCGCGACGACCGCGTCTTCTTCGATCCGGCACTCAAGGTCGGACCGCAGATCGCCACGGCGCTCGCGGCAAGTGGCGTCATCGGCCGCGCCATGCCGCAGGGCGACATCCTCGGCTTCGCCCCGCCGCTCTGCCTGACGCGCGAGGAGGCCGACATCATCGTCGCAAAGACCGCCGACGCGGTGAACAGCGTGTTTGCCAGTATCTGAGAAGCGACATCTGAGAAGTGACATGAATGCCATGACCAGAACCGTTCCCGCCACGATGGCCGCCGTGCAGCTTACGGCCCATGGCGGCCTGGAGAAACTCGTCTACCGCACCGATGTGAAGGTGCCCGCGCCGGCCGCCGGCGAGGTCCTGGTCAAGGTCAGCGCCTGCGGCATGAACAACACCGATGTCTGGGTGCGTCAGGGCGCCTATGGCACGGAGGAGGATGCGGCTGCCGTGTCGACCTGGCGCCGGCAGGGCAACACGCTCACCTTCCCGCGCATCCAGGGCACCGACACGGTCGGCGCCATCGTCGCAGTCGGCGACGGCGTGCCTGCCGACCGCATCGGCGAGCGTGTCATGGTCGACTTCTCGATCTACAATCGCGACGACGATTCGCTCGCCGACATCGACTATATGGGCCACGGCCGCGATGGCGGTTATGCCGAATACCAGGCGCTGCCGGCCGAGAACGCGCATGTTGTCGACACTGATCTGAGCGATGTCGAGCTTGCCACCTTCTGCTGCGCCTATCTCACCGGCGAGCAGATGCTGGAACGCGCCGGGCTGAAGGCCGGCGAGCGTGTGCTGGTCACCGGCGCCTCCGGCGGCGTCGGCTCCGGTATCGTGCAACTGGCAAGGGCGCGCGGCGCCATCCCTTATGCTGTCGTCGGCAAGGGCAAGGAACAGGCCGTGCTCGACATCGGCGCCGAGAAGGTGATCACGCGCGGCGTGGCCGACCTGCTCACCGCCGTCAACGAAGCGACGAATGGCCAGCCCATCGATGTGGTCGCCGACCTGGTCGGCGGCGCCATCTTCAACGACCTGCTGCGCATCCTGCGGCCTGAGGGTCGCTACACCACGGCGGGCGCCATTGCCGGACCGGTGGTGCAGCTCGATCTGCGCACCATGTATCTGAAGCAGCTGCAACTCCACGGTTCGAGCCAGGGCACGCGGGCGGATTTCCGCCGCATCGTGCGCTACATCGAGGAAAAGAAGATCAAGCCGCTGGTCGGCGGCGTTTATAAGCTGTCGGATTTCCACCGCGCCCAGACCGACTTCATGGGCAAGGACTTCGTCGGCAAGCTGGTGGTGGTGCCGGATGCGATGTGGAGCGGCGCCTGACCCGGGAAGGAGGCCGGCGTGGTCGCCCCGCCAGTCGAGCCGCCGCCGGCGTCAGGCGCCGTTGTGACCAGGCACAGCAGTGGTCGGCATCCAGGATTTCAGGCGTTCAAGCATGGGCTCCGTCAGCGGGGTGGATTTCCGCTCCGCAAGGTTGAAGAAGACCGTCTTGGCGGTGAGCTTCGCCGCGAGCTCGCCGCCATGCAGCCTGCGCATCTCGTAGTCCGTCTGGATGGACGTGCGGCCGATAGCGCGGATCGTGCCGAAGATTTCCACGATGACCCCGGACGCCACCTCGCCGACGAAGTCGATCTCGTGCCGGACGTCCGCCCATCCCCTGTCGGCCCATTCGGGCGTCGTCGGCGCCCATCCGGTCGCCTGGCCGAGCAGGATGTTGATGGCGTCGTCGAAAAAGGCGACGTAGAACCGCGTCGTCATGTGGCCCATCATGTCGCAATTCCAGGGCTGAACCACAGCTCTCGTCAGTAAGATCATTTTTGCTCCCGATAACTCGTCCGATGCGACCGCTATCTAGCGGGGATTGGTTATCTCTGGGAGAGCCAATTGATGGTTGGAGCATTGCTCGCCCCATTTTGACGGGGGCAAGTCGATTACAGTGACGGCAGGACACCCCGGATGTGGCTGGCAAACGCCTCGACGGCCGGCGACCTCGTGGTCTCGGCGAAGGCGACCAGAACGCCGAGCCGGGACAATCTCGGAAGCGGCGCGTTGAGGATGAAGAGATCCGACGGGACGGCCCTCTGCGTCATCACGCTTATCGCAAGGCCGGACCGCGCCACCGCTATCAGGCCGGTGAGGCTGTTGCTGGCATAGGATATCTTGTAGCGCAGCCCGGCGCGCGACATGGCATCGCAGGCAGCCTTGTGGTCCATCGCGTTCGATGCCGGCAGCGCCAGCGGCACGGTCTCGCCGAACTCGTGCAGCTCCAATGTCGGCTTGCTGCCGACCCAGACCATCGCTTCCGTGCGCACGACTTCCCTGGAGGCGCTCGCGTCCGGAATGGAGACCAGCGCCAGATCGACCTGGCGCGCATGCAGCAAATTGTGCAGTTCGACAGTCGGCGCCGACACGACCTTGATCTCGATGTCTGGATAAAGGCTCCCGAAGCTTCTCAAGAGCGTGGGAAAGAAAGCGCTCAAATAGTCTTCCGGGCTGCCGAAAATGATCGATCCCTGCAGGCCCTTGCCGGAGAAAGCCGAAACCGCCTCATCGTGGATTTTGAGGATACGCTCGGCATAGGCAAGGAAGCGCTCGCCGCTGCCGGTAAGGCGGACGCCGCTGCCGCTTCGATGAAACAGGCTCTGGCCGCCGAGCGCGTCTTCGAGCCGCTGTATCTGCATCGTCACCGCCGATTGCGTCCGCCCGACCTGCAGGGCGGTGGCGCTGAGCGTTCCCGAATGCGCCGCGCGGACGAAGGTCGCCAGCAATCTGAGATCGAGGGGTGCGGGCATATCAATTCCATTGATATCGGAGTCCGATATCTATCAATTTTACTGCTGTAGCGCCAGACGCTAATCTTCGGGCCTGCGTTTTGGCGAGGCTGCGAGATGTCAAGAAATCTGGATAATGCCTTCTGGTCGTCGGCGCGAAAGCACCTCATCCGATATGGCGGCGCCTTCGAGCCAGCCATCATCGAGCGGGCCGAAGGCTCGTTCGTCTACGACGCCGATGCCCGGGCCATACTCGACTTCACCTCCGGCCAGATGAGCGCGCTGCTCGGGCATGCGCATCCAAGGATCGTCGCGACGGTGCGCCGCCAGGTCGAAACGGTCGCGCATCTCTTCAGCGGCATGCTGTCCCGCCCTGTTGTCGAGCTTGCCGAGCGCCTCGCCGCGCTGGCGCCCGGCCTCGACAGAGCGCTCCTGCTTTCGACGGGGGCGGAGTCGAACGAGGCGGCCATCCGCATGGCGAAGCTGGTGACCGGCAAGCACGAGATCGTCGCGTTCTCCAAAAGCTGGCACGGCATGACCGGCGTTGCGGCTTCCGCCACCTACAGCGCCGGGCGCAAGGGCTACGGTCCCGCGGCGGTCGGCTCGATCGCGATTCCCCCGCCGAACAGCTTTCGCCCACGCTTCAAGAAAGCCGACGGCTCGCTCGACTGGGCAACCGAGCTCGACGATGCCTTCGCCCTTGTCGACAGCCAGTCGACCGGCAACCTCGCGGCCTTCATCGCCGAGCCGATCCTGTCGAGCGGCGGCATGCTGGAGCTGCCGCAGGGCTATCTCGCGGCGCTGAAGCAGAAATGCCGCGAACGCGGCATGCTGCTCATCCTCGACGAAGCGCAGACCGGCGTCGGCCGCACCGGCGACATGTTCGCCTTCCAGCGCGACGGCGTCACGCCGGACATCCTCACTCTGTCGAAGACCATCGGCGCCGGCCTACCGCTGGCGGCGGTCATGACGACGGCCGAGATCGAGGAAGCGGCGCATGAGCGGGGCTTCCTGTTCTACACCACCCATGTATCCGATCCGCTGCCGGCCGCCGTTGGCGTGACCGTGCTCGATGTCGTGGAAGAGGAGCGCCTTGTCGAGCGCGCGCGCCATCTCGGAAGAAGGCTTTTCGACGGCCTGTCCGACCTGAAGCAGCGCTTCGAGTGCATCGGCGACGTACGCGGCCGCGGCCTGATGCTGGGGGTCGAGATCGTCAAGAACGGAGAGAGCCGCGAGCCCGATCACGAGCTCGGCGCGAAAATTGCCGCGGAAGCATTCAAGCGCGGACTGAGCATGAACATCGTCAAGCTCCCCGGCATGGGCGGCGTGTTCCGCATTGCCCCGCCGCTGACGATTTCGGAAGAAGAGCTCGACCTCGGATTGCGCACGATCCGCGACGCCATCGAAGCGGTGCTGTCTGCGAGCGGCGGCCGCATGGCTGCGGAGTGACGGGCAGCGACCGATGAACGAAGCGAACATGACCGAACAGGCGCCGGGCGATGCGCCGGACCGGGACGCGATGACCGGCACCATCCGCGTGCTTGTCGCCAAGCTCGGGCTGGACGGGCACGATCGGGGCGCCAAGGTGGTCGCGCGGATCCTGCGCGATGCCGGCATGGAGGTCGTCTACACCGGCCTCTACAAGTCTCCGGACGAGGTCGTGGCGGCGGCGGTCCAGGAGGACGTCGACGTCGTCGGCGTCAGCCTCCTTTCCGGCTCCCACGTTCCGCTCTTTCGTGAATTGGGGCGCTGTCTGCGCGAGCAGAAGGCCGACCACATCTTCGTCGTCGCCGGCGGGGTCATCCCCGAGCAGGATTATGCCGCTTTGTGGGACAGCGGCGTCGACGCGATCGTGCCGCAGGAGGCGCGGGCCGAACTGATCGTGACGACGATCAGGGACCTGATCGCCGCTCGTGGCCGGGTATGACCGTCTTCACGCCCTCGAGACCCGTGAGGCGCGCGGCATACAAGCCCTCGATCGAGCTCGTGCCCGAAATCCTCGCGGGCAACGTTGCGGCCATCGCCCGCATGATCACGCGCGCCGAGGCCGGCTATCCGGAAGCAGCGCCCGCGCTGGCGGAGATCTACAGGCATACCGGCAAGGCGCATGTCGTCGGCATCACCGGCGTTCCGGGAGCCGGCAAATCCACGCTTGTGTCTTCCCTTATCCGGGCATTTGCGTCGGAGGGGCGCAAGGTCGGCGTCGTCGCCGTCGATCCGAGCAGCCCGTTCTCCGGCGGCGCGATCCTCGGTGACAGGGTGCGCATGAGCGAGGCGGCCTCGTCCTCGCAGGCCTTCGTCCGCAGCATGGCGACGCGCGGCCATCTGGGCGGCCTTGCCCGTTCGACGCTGCAGGCGGTCGACGTCCTCGACGCCGCCGGCTACTCGCCCATCATCATCGAGACCGTCGGCGTCGGCCAGGACGAGGTGGAAGTCGTGACGGCGGCGCACAGCATCGTCGTTCTTTCGGCGCCTGGCCTTGGCGACGACATACAGGCGATCAAGGCCGGCATTCTCGAAATCGCGGATATCCATGTCGTCAGCAAGGCCGACAAGCCGGAAGCGGCGGCGACCGTTTCGGCCCTGCGCGGCATGATGACCCTCGGTACCGAACGGACGGGGTCGAAATGGACGCCGCCGGTCCTGCCGGTCAGCGCGGTCTCGGGCGAGCGGATCGGCGAGCTGAAGGACGCCATCTCCAGGCACTGGTCGCATCTGCGCGACAGCGGCGAGCTGGCCGAGCGGCAGCGGGGCATTTGCCGGACGCGGATTCTCGGCGCGGCCAAATATCTTTTCCAGCGCAAGTTCGATGAGCGGGCCGGCGAGGTCGGAGAGCACATCCAGGCCGTCGTGAACAGGGACATGGACCCCGCCGGCGCGGCCCGCCTTCTGCTCGGCTGGACGAACGAGGGGCAAGCGACATGAACCTGTTCTCGCAAACCGCGATCGAGGACATCCGCGAAAAGCAGGCCGCGTGGGAGGAAAAGGAACTCGCCGCCGCGCTCGGCAGCAGGCCCGAGGAAAAGCCGGCCTACGCGACCGAATGCGGCATTCCGCTGAAGCGCGTCTACACAGCCGCCGACATCGCCGACATTCCCGCCGACGAGTTGGGTTTTCCCGGCGCCTATCCCTTCACCCGCGGAGCCTATCCGACGATGTATCGCGGCCGGCCTTGGACCATCCGGCAAGTCGCCGGCTTCGGCAATCCCGAGGCCACCAACCAGCGCTACAAATACATGATCCAGACCGGTCAGACCGGGCTCTCCACCGATTTCGACCTGCCGACGCTGCTCGGCCTGGACTCGGACGATCCGAGGGCCTTCGGCGAAGTCGGGCGCGTCGGCGTCGCCATCGACACCGTCGATGATGTCGACCGGCTGTTCGACGGAATAGATCTCGAAAAGATCTCGGTCTCGCTCACCATCAATCCGTCGGCCTGGGTGGTCTACGCCATGTATGTCTCCGTCGCTGAACGGCGCGGCTATGACCTCCACAAGCTGGCGGGCACGCTGCAGGCGGACCCGCTGAAGGAGTATGTGGCGCAGAAGGAGTGGATCTATCCGGTACGTCCCGCGGTGAGGCTGTTGCGCGACCTCATCATGTACAGCGCCAGGGCGACGCCGAAGATCAATCCGATCAGCCTCAGCGGCTATCACCTCTCGGATGTCGGCGGCAACGCGCTGCAGGAGATCGCCTTCATCATGGCCTTCACCATCGCCTATTGCGAGGAGGTCACCGGCGCCGGCATGGACATCGACGACTTCGCGCCTCGGTTGTCCTTCTTCTTCATCAGCCACCAGGACTTCTTCGAGCAGATCTGCAAGTTCAGGGCGGCAAGGCGGGTCTACGCCAAGATCATGGCGCAGCGCTTCAAGGCTAGGAAGCCGGAGTCCATGCGGCTGCGGGTGCATGTGCAGACCGCGGCGATGAGCCTGACCAAGGTCGAGCACCATAACAATCTTATGCGCACGGCCATCCAGGCGCTCGGCGCCGTGCTGGGCGGCTGCCAGAGCATGCACACCAACGGTCTCGACGAAGCCTTCGCCATCCCGACCGAAGAGGCCATGAAGCTGGCCATCCGCACCCAGCAGATCATCCGCGACGAGATCAACGTGACCTCCGTGATCGATCCGCTCGGCGGCTCCTATTTCATCGAGCGCCTCACCCGCGACATGGAGACGGAAATCTGGAAGCTGCTGGACGAAGTCGACGAGCGCGGCGGCGCCGTGAAACTGGTCGAGGACGGCTGGTTCCAGCAGAAGCTCGCGGACTCGGCTTACGTCACGTTCCAGAAGATCGATGCCGGCGAAAAGATCTCGGTCGGCGTCAACCGGTACGTCGACGAGACCAGCCGATCGGCCGAAGTGCACATCCATCCTTATGACGAAGCGTGCACGCAGTTGCAGATCGATCGCCTCCAAGCGGCGCGGGCGGACCGTGACAACGCCCGTGTCCGGCAACTGCTGAAGGAACTCGCCGAGCAGGCGAGATCCGACGACGTCAATCTTTTGCCGAAGACCATCGAGGCCGTGAAGGCGAAGGCGACGCTTGGCGAGATCTGCGCCGCGCTGCGCGAGGTCTGGGGCGCTTACGCCGAACCGATGATCGTTTGAGGAGGAACGCCAAGATGGGCGATGCCAAGATGGGCGCAGTCATTTCCAGGCACGACGGCGCAATCGCCTGGGTCAAGCTCAACCGTCCCGAACGGCTCAACGCCATGAACAGGCAGCTCGTCGACGACCTGTCCGAGGCGCTGGCGCGAGCCGAAGCGGACCCGTCGATCCGTGCCGTCATCCTGCACGGCGGAGGACGCGCCTTCTGCTCCGGCGACGACCTCAAGGATCTCGACTCCCAGACCACTTCCGAGGCCACGACGCAGGCCTGGGTGGACGCCATCCAGAACATCACTTTGCAGATCATGCAGTCGCGCAAGGTCGTGATTGCCGCGGTGCATGGCTGGTGCGTCGGCGGTGCGCTCGAATGGGCGGTGAATTGCGACTTCACGCTGTTCGCCGACAATGCGCGCTGGTTCTTTCCCGAAGTCAGCTACGGGCTGTTCGTCACAGGTGGCGTCACCGCCCTGTTGACCAAGCAGACCGGGCCGCAGGTCGCCAAGGAACTGATGATCCTGGGCGAGAAGCACGATGCCAGGAAAGCGCTCGAGGTCGGCATCGCCTGGAAACTCGTTCCCGAGGCGCAGTTGCTGGACGAGGCGGAAAAACTCGCTTTGGCGATAGCGGAGCGTCCGGAAAGCGCCGTGGCAGACATCAAGCATGCCATCAACAACGGCTTCCACTCTTCCCTTGCCGATGCGATGGCGCTCGAGACTAGGGCCACCGTGAGCGGTTTCCTCTCCCCGGATGCGCAGGCGCGGGCAAAGAATTTTTGATCCATGACCATGCTTGAACGCGCCCCTTCTTTCTACATCCCCGGCCAGCATGACGACGATCTGGAGAACCGGGTGCTGCCGAAAATCCTGCGCATGCAGGCCGAGCGCCTGGGCAACAGCCCGTTCATCGACATTTGCGGACGCTCCGCCAGCTTCGAGGAGATGCAGGTCGCTTCAGGGCGGCTGGCGCGAGGTCTTCGCGCCCTTGGCATCGGCAAGTCCGATCGTGTGGCGATGCTGTTGCCCAATTGTTTCGAGCTGGTCGCGATGTGTTTCGCGGTGTCGAGCCTGGGCGCCATCGAGGTGCCCAGCAATCCGGGCCTGAAGGGCGACCTGCTTTGCCACAATCTGAACAATTGCGGCGCCGAAGTCCTGGTCGCCGACGCCAACGCGCTTGACGAGCTCGCCAGGGTCCAGGACCGCCTGCCGGACCTGCGCACCCTCATCCTGGTCGGCGTCGATCCGAGCGAAGCCCGGGCGGCCGGCATCCGGATCGGCCGCATCGTCGGCTTCGAGGAATGCATGGCCGGGCAGCCGGATTTCGACCTCGCCGACATCCATTACTCCGACCCGATGGCGATCCTCTACACCTCGGGCACCACCGGTCCGGCCAAGGGCGCATTGATGTCCCACCATCACTGCTATTCCTGGGCGGCGGCGATGGCGCTCAATCTCGGCTACACGGCCGCCGACAGCTATTTCTCGGCATTGCCGCTGTTCCACACCGACGCGCAGATGTTCGGCGTCTACCTGCCGCTGATCTACGGCACCCGCACGACATTGGTCGACGGTTTCAGCGCCTCGCGGTTCTGGGATCAGCTACGCGAAAGCGGCGCCACGGCGACGAACCTGCTCGGCGCCATGGCGGTCATCCTGTCGCGCCAGCCGCCGTCCGATGGCGACGGCGCCAATCCGGTGCGCATATGCCAGTGCATTCCCATGGTGCCGGACAAGGAAGCGTTCGAGCGGCGCTTCGGCATGCAACTCGTCACCGGCTATGGGCAGACGGAGACAGGTTTCGTCACCCTCGACACGGTGGGGAATACGAAAGCGGGTTCCTGCGGCCGCCCGCACCCCGATTGGGAGGTGGCGATCGTCGATGAGCGGGACCGGCCCCTGCCGCATGGGTCCGTCGGCGAGATCGTATCGCGCCCGCGCAAGAATTGGAGCATGTTTTCCGGCTATTACCGGGCGGACGCCAAGACGGTGCAGACGCTTCGGAACCTCTGGTATCACTCCGGCGACGCCGGCTGCCTGGACGAGGATGGCTGGCTCTATTTCAAGCACCGGCTGAACGAGGCGATCAGGCGGCGCGGCGAGAACATCTCCGCCTACGAGGTCGAGACCGTCGCCGAAAAGCACCCCGACATCGTCGAAAGCGCCGCATTCGGCATCCCGTCGGAGTTCACCGAGGAAGACATCATGGTCGTGGCCCAGCGGCGGCCTGGCTCCACGCTGGGGGCGGCCGAACTGCTGGCCCATTTCAGGGCAATGGCGCCGCGCCACATGGTGCCGCGTTACATCGAGATCACCGACACGCCGCTTCCGCGAACGCCGACGGAAAAGATCGCCAGGACCGCGCTGCGCCAGCAGGGTGTCGGCGCCGCCACATTCGATCGGGGCGAGCGCTAGCCAGGTCGAACGCAGGCAGAAGGAGGACGGAGACCTACGCGATGCAGCGCCGGATGATCGCCCCCTGTTTCATGGACGACACGCTCGAATGCCTTCGCCGCCACAACGTCGAGGTGGAGCCTCTGCTGGCTCGCGTCGGGCTGCCGCCGGTGATTTCCGAGCCGATTTCGGCCGAACAATATGGCGCGCTCTGGCACGCCGTCGCGCAGGAGATGGATGACGAATTCTTCGGCGAAGGCGCCCGACCGATGCGGGCCGGCAGTTTCGCGCTGCTCTGCCAGGCGCTGCTCACCACCGAGACGCTGGAGCATGCCTTGCGCAGGGGCCTGCGCTTCCTGCGCGCCGTGCTCGACGATCCGCATGGCGAGCTGACCGTCGGCAACGGGCTCGCCGAAATCAGACTGAGCGATTCCGGACCGCTGCGCTCGGCCTTCGCCTATCGCACCTTCTGGATCATCGTCCACGGCGTGAACTGCTGGTTGGTGGGCCGGCGTCTCCCGATCCGCTGGGTGGATTTCAAATGCGATATCCCGCCGACGGGGAGCGACTACCGGCTGTTCTTCGGCGCGCCGGTGCGCTTCGACCAGCCCGAAAGCCGCCTCGTCTTCGACGCCGAATTCCTGAAGCTGCCGGTCATCCGCGACGCCTGCGCGCTGCGCGAATTCCTGCGCAGGGCGCCGGCCAACATTCTGGTGCGCTACCGTCATGACGAGGGGCTCTCGGCGGCCATACGCGGACGCCTGCACGCCACTGCGCCGGCGGCGTGGCCGAGCTTCGAGCGGCTTGCCGCCGGCATGCGCATGCAGGCGCCGACCTTGCGTCGTAGGCTTCAGTCCGAGGGTCAGAACTATCGCTCGATCAAGGACGAGATGCGCAGGGCCCTGGCGATGGAGGCCCTGCTCAACGGCAGCCGCAGCGTCGCCGATCTCGCCGCCGACATCGGCTTTTCCGAGCCGAGCGCATTCCACCGCGCGTTCCACAAATGGACCGGCAAGAGCCCGGCCTTGTTCCGCCGCGAGGCCTCGTCCGACGCCGATCCGCGCGACAATGCGTCCGCGAATTAGCAGGCGAGCGACGCATTCCCGAAACATTGCAAAATCGATCACAAAATCTGGGTCTTACGGTCATCGTATGCCACTTCGCTTGCAGCCAATATGCCCTGAAGACGGGGCATTTTGGGTGCGGATTGAAGGCAAGACATCTCTGGTGACGGGGCCTGCTCCGGCCTCATGTCCTGACCCGCTCGCCTGGGCCTGACCTTGCCCAACGGCAAAAACCGGCCCGCCCAATTCAAGTCAGCTCGATGCGTCGGACGTGGGCATCGCATCGAAGCCGCAACCAGTGCCCACCACGAAAATGGGAGTCTCATATGAAAAAATATCTTTTGTCGGCGGTAGCAGTGGCCGCGCTTGTCGCCTTCGCGGGCAACGCCTGGGCGGACATCGTCATCGGCGTCGCCGGGCCGATCACCGGTCCGAACGCGGCTTTCGGCGCGCAGTTCCAGAAAGGCGCCGAACAAGCGGCCGCCGACATCAACGCGGCCGGCGGCGTGCTCGGCCAGAAAATCAAGATCGAGATCGGCGACGATGTCTCCGATCCGAAGCAGGGCATTTCGGTCGCCAACAAATTCGTCGCGGACGGCGTGAAATATGTGGTCGGCCACTTCAACTCGGGCGTGTCGATCCCCGCCTCGGAAGTCTATGCCGAAAACGGCGTGCTCGAGGTATCGCCGGCATCGACCAATCCGCAATATACCGAGCGCGGCCTTTGGAACACCTTCCGCACCTGCGGCCGCGACGACCAGCAGGGCAAGGTCGCGGGCGACTATATCGCCGCGAATTTCAAGGACGCCAAGATCGCCATCGTCCACGACAAGACGCCCTACGGCCAGGGCCTCGTCGATGTCGCGAAGAAGGATCTGAACGCCGACGGCATCACCGAGGTGATGTATGAAGGCATCAATGTCGGCGACAAGGATTTCTCCGCGCTCATCGCCAAGATGAAGGCGGCCGGCGTCACGCTGATCTATTTCGGCGGTCTCCACACCGAGGCGGGCCTGATCATGCGCCAGTCGGCGGATCAGGGTCTGAAGGCGACGCTGTTCTCGGGCGACGGAATGGTCTCGAACGAGCTTGCCTCGATCGCCGGCGATTCGGTTATCGGCACCTTGAACACCTTCTCGCCGGACCCGCGGAAAAACCCCGCCGCCAAGGACATCGTCGAAAAGTTCCGTGCCTCGGGTTTCGAGCCGGAAGCCTACACGCTCTACTCCTACGCGGCGGTCCAGATCGTCGCCGCCGCGATCGACAAGGCGGGCTCGGCCGACGACGCGCAAAAGGTCGCCGCGACCATCAAGGCAGGCGGCCCGTGGAAGACGGCGATCGGCGACATCGGCTATGACGAGAAGGGCGATATCACGCGCCCCGACTATGTCATCTACGAATGGAAGAAGGGCGCGGACGGCAAGCCGACTTACGCCGAGAAATAAATGCCGCCCAGGCGGGTGAGCGTGACAGAGGATGCCCGGTCCAGACCGGGTGTTATCATCGGGATCACGCGCACTTGCCGTCGCGAATGCCGATGGCGGCGATGAAAACCGTCGTCAATTGCGGCTGGTTCGGCTTCGCTGCAGCCAGCCGTTCAACCCGTTCGGCCATGCGATGACGAAGACCGCCAGCAGCAGCCCAAGGCCGATGTTGCGGTAGTCGGACAACTCCCGCATGCCTTCGTCGGCCAGCATCAGCACGGCGGCGCCGAGCAGGGGGCCCCATATCGAGCCGAGGCCGCCGATGACGATCATCGCGATCAGGAACAGCAGCGTCGAGAAGGAAAAGACCGTCGGGCCGACGACGCGGAAATGGATGGCGTAGAAGCCGCCGGCGATGCCGGTGAAGAAGGCGGAGACCGCGAAGATCCACAGCTGGTATTTGAAACGGCTGATGCCGCGCGACATGGCGTAGCCCGGATTGTCGCGTAAGGCCCGGAATGCCAGGCCGAGCGGTCCCCGGATGACGACGATCGAAATCGTCACCGCGACCGCCAGCAGCGCGAGCCCGACATAATAGTGGGCGATGTACCATTTCGACGGGAACAGCGCGCGCAGGCCGATATCGCCGAACTGGCCGATGCCGCGCACGCCGCCGAACAGCGGCATGCAGCCGCCGACGGTGGTGAAGCAGTCGGTGTCGTTGACGATGAGCACATACATGACCTGCGCGATCGCCAGCGTCAGCAGCGCCACGTAGGGGCCGCGCAGGCGCAGGCAGGCGAGGCCGATCAGCAGGCCCATCGCGACGGTAATGACACCCGCCATCGGGATGGCGGCAAGCATGGGCACCTTCCAGTAAAAGCCCAGCATCGCCGTGGCGTAGGCGCCGGTGGCGAACAGCGCCATCTGCGCCAGCGAGAAGATGCCGCCTATGCCGAGCACGAGGTTCCACTGCACCACGACGATCGCCCAGATGAAGAACAGCGTCGACTGGGTGATGACGTAGCGCCCGGGCATGGCGAGCGGCAGCGCGATGGCGAAAGCCAGGCAGATAATACCGATCAGGATGTCGCGGCGGATCGATGTCATAGGCGCACCACCTGCTGTTTGCCGAACAGGCCGTAGGGCCGCCAGATGAGCACGAGGATGACGAGAAGCAGCAAGGTGGCGAAGCTCCAGCGCACGCCGAGCACATATTGGGTGGCGGCCTCGAGCAGCCCAAGCGCGATCGCCGCGATCACGGCGCCGTAGACATTGCCCAACCCCGCGACCACGCAGACGATGAAGGCTTTCAGCATCGGGTCGCCGCCCATCACCGGCGTCAGCGTGGCGATCGAGCTGATCAAGATGCCGGAAACGGCGGCGAGCGCGCCGGAGAGCGCCAGCACCTGCGCATAGACGCGGCCGACCCTGACGCCCATAAGCTGCGCCGCTTCGCGGTTCATCGAGGTGGCGCGGATGGCGCGGCCGGCGCTGGTGCGCTGCAGGAGGATTGCCACCGCCACCATCAGCACGATGGCGACGCCGAGGATGAAGACGTTCTGCAGCGGTATGTGCACATTGCCGATGACGACCTGGCCGCCAACCGCGAGCGGCTGCGGGATCGGATAGGGTCCAAAACCCTTCAGCATCAGGTTCTCGATGACGCTGCCGATGCCGATCGTGGCGATGAAGATGTTGGTCTCGAAATTCTCGGCCCTGAGCAACGGCAGCGCCGCGCTGAAATAGATCAGCAGCCCGACCAGCGCGCAGACGAATGCTGCGGCAAGAAGCGCGAGCACCGGATGCAGGCCGGCATGGACGATGGCCGCGTAGCAGATATAGCCGCCGAGCGTCAGGATGGCACCGTGCGCCATGTTGAGCATGTTGAGCGAGCCGTAGACCAGCGACAGGCCGATGGTGGCGACCGCGTACATGGCGCCGAGCGTCAGGCCGGAAGCGACGATCTGGATCAGGACGTCCATCGCTCACACTCCGAGATAGGTTTCGACGATTTCCGGGCGCGCCATCAGTTCCGCGCCCAGGCCCGACCAGGCGATGCGGCCATTGTCGAGCAGGTGGATCATGTCGGCATGCTCGGCGATCCGCTCGGCGTTCTCCTCGACCAGAAGAATGGTGCGGCCCTCGCGTCTTAGGTTGAAGATGACCTCGTAGATCTGCTCGATGACGATCGGCGCCAGTCCCAGCGAGGGCTCGTCAAGCATCAGCACCTCGCCGCCCGCCATCAAGCCGCGGCCGATGCCGCACATGCGCCGCTCCCCGCCTGAAAGCGTGCCGGCGGTCTGGTTGCGACGCTCCTTCAGCTTGGGCAGCAGCGCAAAGACGAAGTCGAGCCGCTCGGCCAGTCCGCCGCTGTTGGCGTAGGCGCCCATCAGCAGGTTCTCGTGCACGGTCATCGCCGGAAAGAGCAGGTCGCCCTGCGGAACCTGGATGACGCCGCGTTCGACGATCTGATCGGGGCGCAGGCGGTCGATGCGCAGGCCGTCGAGGCGGATCTCGCCCGACGTCACCGGCACCAGTCCGGAAATCGCCTTGAGCAGGGTGCTCTTGCCATGGCCGTTGGGGCCGACAATGGCGGTGAGCTCGCCCTTCCTTGCCGACAATTTGATGGCGTCGAGCACGATGCGGCCGGCATAGCCGGCGCTGGCGTCGACGATCTCGAGCGCCGCCTCAGCCATGCGTGGTTTCCATGAAGGAGCGCAGCCGCTCGGAGGCGCCCTGGCCGAGATAGACGTCGACGACGGTGCGGTCGTCGAGAAGCTTTGTCGGCAGGCCTTCGAAAATCTTTTCGCCGTGATGCATGATCATGATGCGGTCGGAGAGGCGTACCAGGAAGCGCATCACATGCTCGATGAGGATGATGGTGACGCCCGCCGCCTTGATGGCGCGCACTGCGTCCATCACACGGTCGACCTCGCGTGCGGTCAGGCCGCCGACGGGCTCGTCCATGAGAAGCAGTTTCGGCTTCGTCGCCATGGCGCTCGCCATCATCAAGAGCTTGCGGTCAAGCACCGGCAGCTTGCCGGTGACCTTGTCGGCGCAGTCGGCGATGCCCAGTATTTCAAGCGCGGCATCGGCGGCCTCATGCGCCGCGCGGCCGGCGCGCAGCGTCGGCACGGCCCGGTTGCTGCGGCCGAAATAGGCGCCGACCAGCACGTTCTCGCGCGCGGTCATGCTGTCGAAGCCGGCATTGAGCTGGAAGGTTCGGGCAACGCCGGCATGGCAGATCTGCTCGGGCGCATGCCCGGTGATGTCCTGGCCGTCGAGCACGATCGCGCCGGTGGTGGCCGGGTTCAGCCCCGATATCACCTCGAACAGCGTCGTCTTGCCGGCGCCGTTCGGTCCGCCGATGCCGAGGATTTCTCCAGCCCCGACATCGAAGGACAGATCGCGGACCGCCGCCAGCGCGCCGAAGGACTTGCCGACATGCCTGCACGACAGCAATGGCGTCGCGGCGGCGTCTCCCGTCATCCGGCTAGGCCTTGATCCATGGCGGCATCATGAACTTGGCCGTGCCGTAAGGTGCCGGCGCGATCAGGCCGGGACCCTTGGTGTAGTCCTGGATCTGCAGGAATTGATGCGGCATGCCGAGCGATGAATCGTTGACCTGGGTCGGATAGGTGTAGGCGGCGTTTTCGAGCGGCATGAAACGGGTCGTGCCGGTGACGCCGCGCCATATCATCGTGCTCATCCGGGCCGCGACCTTGCGGTTCTGGTCGTTGTTGCCGGGTTCGCCCGTGCCGCCGGCAAGCGCCGCGGCAGTCGCCCAGACATAGGCGCCGTCATAGGGCTGCGCGCCGGAATTGTGGCCTGCGTTCGGGCCGAACTTTTCCTTGTAGCGCTTCTCGAAGGCGGTGCCGATCTCGTCCTGCAGTGCGCCGACGACGGTCGCGTAGATGATGCCGTTGGCCGCCTGCTTGGCGATATCGCGGAAGGCCGGGATCGACGGGCCGTATTGCATATAGACCAGGCTCGGCGTCGGGTTGGAGGCGAACTGCAGCGCGAACTGCCCGAGATCGGCAGGCAGGAAGTGGGTGATGCAGATCACCGCTGGCGGATCCTGGCGGATCTTGGCCAGCGTCGGTCCCCATTCCGAAGCGGGCACGCTGACGGTCTCGAACAGGCTTATGTCCCAACCATAGCTCTTGGCCTGTTCCTTGACGGCGTTGGCGATGTTGGAGGCATAGACGCCGGCCGACAGGATCACCGCCATCTTGTTGTTCTTGCGCTTCCACTCGCCGTTCTCCTCCAGTCCCTGCAGGAACTTCAGGAAGCCGGGACCGTACCAGTATTCGGCCGGATCGCCCTGGAACGAGCCCCAGTAGCGGTCCGGGTTGGACTTCACCAGATTGTTGTGGCCGATCGTGGTGTCGTAGTGGACGTAGATGATGCCGTTGTCGGCGGCGACCTCCTGGATCGCGGCGCCCGAGCCGATATTGTAGCCGTTGAGGATGGCGTGCACGCCATGCCGGTCGACGAGGCGCTGCGCCGCCTGCACGTTGGTGGCGTCGCCCATCTGCCCGGTGTCCTCGAAGGAAGGTTCGAGCGGCCGGCCAAGGATGCCGCCCAGCGCGTTGATCTCCTCGCAGGCGAGCGTCAGGCCGTTCTTGAACTCTATCCCGTCGGGCGCGGCGAAGTCGGTGGTCGGCCCGCACTGGCCGACCGGGATCGGGTCGCCTTCGGCGCGCGCCTCGTTGTTCATCGCAAGCAGCATGGCCGGCATGCCGGTCAGCGTCGCGGCGGTCGCAAGTCCGCCCTTGATCAGGAAGTTGCGGCGAGAGCCGGCAACCACATTCGGCGTGGTGAGTTTCGAACTGCGCTTCATCTCGATTCCCCTTATAGGTTTTTGTCAGTTTATGTTTTTGACCAGTTCGGCCGCCTGGTCGATGATCGCCGTCTGATGCGGCTGCGCCGACATTCCACCCCATTGTCCCATCAGTTGATCCCACGGGTCCTCGACGCCCGTGCGGTGCCCGCAAAGCTCCTCGATCACGGCCAGGCCGCAGTAGGGCACGTACATTTCGGAGTAGCCGCCCTCATGCGTCATCACCAGGCGCCCGCCGCACAACTCGCGCGCCGCGTCGAGCAGCATGCGCGCCAGCCTGCGGTAGCCGCTGGAATTCATCAGCATGCGCCCCATCGGATCGACGCCGGAAGCGTCGAAGCCCGAGGGCACCACGATCAGCTCCGGCTTGAAGCGCGTCAGCGCCGGGATCACCACGCGCTCGAACGCCGCGGCGTAAGCGCCGGGACCAGACCCCGGCGGCAGCGGGACGTTGATGTTGAAGCCCTTGCCCTTGCCCTCGCCATTTTCGCCGATCGCACCGGAATTGGCCGGGAACAGATTGTCCTGATGCAGCGAGATCGAAAGCACGCTCGGATCGTCGTAGAAGATCGCCTGCGTGCCGTTGCCGTGATGCACGTCCCAGTCGACGGTGGCGATGCGGGTGAGGCCGTGCAGCTGCTGCGCATGGCGGATGGCGATCGCCGCATTCGAGAACAGGCAGAAGCCCATGCCGACATCGGCGGTGGCGTGATGGCCCGGCGGACGGATCAGTGCATAGGCGTTGTCCACCTGGCCCGTGATGACGGCCTCCATCGCCTTGATGGCGCCGCCGGCTGCCAGGAGTGCGATTTCATAGCTGCCGGCGCCGAGCGGCGTCAGCGAGCTGGCGTCGCCATAACCACGGTCGCTGATCTCCCTGATCCTGGCGATATGCGCCGGCGTGTGGACCCGCGACAGTTCCTCGACAGTGGCGCGCCGCGGCTTGATGGCGACCAGATGGTCAAGGATGCCGCTCACTTCCAACAGGTTGCGCAGGCGCCGCTTGGTCTCGGGATTTTCGGCATGGGTGCCGGGCTGAACCGTCAGGCTCGGCGGAAAGACCTGGTTCCAGTTCCAGGTGTTGTGCCAAAGATAAAGTTCGTGGAAAACGAAACCCGTCGCCATGCGGCTCCCACCCAGCGTATTTCGACCGGATGATGGCCCGCTACATTGGCGCTGTCCCGACACCTTCGGGTAATGGGTGGTCTTTTTGAGCCCACCCTTTCGGGTGGTTAGAGCAATTCCAGGAAAAGTGTGGACGGTTTTCCGTACGGAATTGCGTAAAATTAAAGAGATAGAGCGGTTCACCGTTTCCGTGAAACGGTGAACCGCTCTATCCCGCCAATTGCCGCTCCGTGGCGGCGTCGAGCCCGATTTCCTTCAGCTTGAGGACGGCTTCCGTCCGGCTTGAGACGCCGAGCTTGCCAAATATGTTCTTCAGGTGCCATTTCACGGTGTCGGGCGCCATGGACAGCGTCTCGGCCAACTGGCGGTTTGTGTAGGCACGCAGAAGCAGGGCGGCGACATCGGTTTCCTTGCTGCTCAGCATCTGCTTCCTGCCGGCGATTGCAATCGGGCGCACGCGTTCGGGCGCGGTCTTGCCCAGCTCGCGCAGAAGCGTGTCGACAAAGGTGGCAGTGCTGGAATTGCGCGACCAGGCCGGAATTCGTGCCCGGGCGAATTCGAGCACCTCGCGCATCGGCAAGCCCTCATCGATCAGCGAGCGCAATGCGTTCTGTGGCAGCGCCAGGGTGACGACGTCGACCGCCGCCGCCAGCGCCAGCAGCGTTTCGCCCGCGCTGTGCGCGGCGATCGCGACAAGTGCCCGCACCTGCATGAAGCCACGCAGGCGGCCATCGCGCCGCATGCGTTCGGCAATACGGTCGAGCACGGCGATGGCCTTCGCCGGGTGGCCCTCGGCGATCAGCACGCGCGCGGCGCCGATATGGGCATATTCGTCGAGCGGATGGATCGGCGCGGGCCGGCTTTCGGCCGAAGGCTCGATGCCGCGCGAGCGCAACGCCAGCCGCGCGGCACGGACGTCGCCGCGCGACAACAGCAGCCGCACCCGCTCGTTCAGCGCGGCGGCCGTCAGCCGGCGGTAGCGCTTCTCGATGCCCAGCCGTTCGGCGCGTTCGAGGAAGACGATGGCCTCGTCATGTCGCCCATGCGCGGCGGAGAGCCGCGCCAGATGCAGCTTGCACGCCATCTCGTGCACGACGAGCCCGCATTCCTCGATGACCTGCCGGTGCTGGTGCAGGATGCGCTCGGCACCCTGCAGGTCGTTCCATTCATAGGCGAGCTCGACATGGAAGATCGCCGTCATCGCTTCCGTGTAGGAACCCGACCCGAGGCGCTCGCGGGCCAGCCGGCAGGCGCGGTCGAGCAATTGGTGGGCCTCGGCGAGGTTGCCGGCGGAAATCTCGACCAGCCCCAGCAACAGGTCGCAATAGACGATGCCGAAGACGGAATTGGCGGCCGCGTGATGGTCGCGCGCCGCGAGGCTGCGCAGCCGCGCGGCGTCCAGCTCGCCGAGCGAATAGTGGCTGAAGGCGCAGATATTGGCGAGCGTGCCGCGCGCGAAAGGCTCGTCTTCGGGAAAGTCCGCCAGCCAGCGCGAGGCGACGCGGATTGCGGTGCGGGAGCGGTCGGTGGCGCTGACGACGCCGGCCGTCAGCGTCTGCAATTCGGCCTTGAGCGAGCGGGTGGTCGCGCGGTCGATCTCGCCGCGCTCGGAAAGCTGCCCGACAAGGGTCTTGGCCTGTTTGAGCATGCGGACCGCCTGGCGCGGCCGGCTCATGTGGAACTGCGCCCAGACACGTGCAAGCAGCAGGCGAGGGCGGGCGGTGATGAGGTCCGGGGGAAGCTGGTTCAGCCACTCGGTCAGCTTGGGGATGTGGCCCTGCATGGTGAGCGGCATGGCGCATTCCTCAACCAGGCGCGCCGCATGGTCGGCATCGCCGCTGGCAAGCGCGTGGTCGACCGCGTCGGAGATATGGCCCCGGGCCGCCAGCCAGGCAGCGGCGGCGCGATGCAGGTCCTTGCGTGCCTCCGGCGCCCAGGCATCCAGCCTGTCGCGCAGGAATTCGGAGAACAGGTGGTGATAGCGGAACCATTGTCCCGTGGAATCGAGCGCGATCAGGAAAAGGTTCGAGTGCTCGATGGTCGCCAGTGCCGCGGCGCAGTCACGTCCGGGACAGACCGCCTCGACGAGGCCCAGGCAGAAGCGGTCGAGGATCGAGGTCCTGAGCAGGAAATCCTGGATTTCGGGCGCCTGCCGGGCGAGCACGTCGTGGGTCAGGAACATCGCCACGTCGCGCTGGCTGCCGGAAAATTCGGCAATGAAGGCTTCTCGTGAGCCCTCATGCGCCAGCGCCAATGCGGCCAGCTGCAGGCCGGCCGGCCAGCCTTCGGTCTTGTGGTGGAGCGCCACCACGGCCGAGACGGCGAGGTCGAGGCCGCAGACATTGGCAAGATAGTCCTCGGTCTCGTCGAGCGAAAAGCGCAGGTCGCTGTCGCCGAGGCTGACGACATGTCCCTTCATCTTCATATGGGCGAGCTCGAGCGGCAGTTCGCCTCGGGTCGCGAGCACGATGCGCAAGGCCGGCGGCGCATAGGCGACCAGCATGTTGATGCAGGCGGCGATCTCGCTGGAGACGATCAGATGGGCGTCGTCGAGAACGAGGTAGATCGGCGCGGCGCGGCGCGACAATTGGTTGATGATGGCGGTGAGGATGGAATCGACCGGCGTCACCGGGCTGGAGTCGATCAGCGATTCCGCGTTGCCGGCAATATCGGGGTCGACGCAGTGGAAGGCGGCGGCAAGATATTTGAGGAAGCGGGCGAGATCATTGTCCAGCCGGTCGATCGACAGCCAGGCGACCTGGGCGATGCCGCCGGATATGCCGGCCGCCCATTGCGAGAGCAGGGTCGATTTGCCGAAACCGGCAGGCGACGTCACCAACGTCAGCTTACCCGCCGTCGCGGCGTCCAGCGTGCGCAGCAGCCGCGGCCTCCGGACCAGGGCGTCGCGCAAATGAGGCGGCTGGAGCTTCGTCTCTATCAGCATCTGGTTCTCGGTTGCTGCTTTCGGCGCTTTTAATAAACGCGCAGTGCGGCGCGGAGGCAATGGTCGGGCTGGGAGCACGTCGATGATCGCGATCCGGTTCGTTGTTGCGAATCCGTTCTGCCGTTGCGGTGCCGAAGCCGCTGCGGTAATCTCAGGCGGATTGGACGATACGCATGCATCCTGTCGTTAGTGCAAGGGTTCCATCCTGCCTGGGCGGATTGTGAACTCTTTAACAGACCTCCGCGTCGCAAGCTGCGTTCTTGTGGCCGACAGGTCATAGCGGTTAAGGATTTTGCCATGCTGCGACGCTGCGCGCTGATTGCAGCCTTGATCCTCGTGGGCCTCACGACGGTGCAGGCGCATGCCGATCGAAGGGTTGCGCTTGTCATCGGCAATTCCGAATACCGCGAAATCCCGGCCCTCAAGAATCCCGACAAGGATGCGGAAGACGTGTCGAGCACGTTCCGGCTGGCCGGCTTCGATGTGTTCGTCGCCAAGGATCTGACCAAGCTCCAGTTCGAGAAGGAATTCCGCAATTATCTCGCGGCGGCGGACGGCGCCGATCTTGCGGTCGTCTACTATTCGGGACACGGCTTTCAGATTGGCGGCGAGAACTTCCTGATCCCGGTCGATGCGTCGCTCAAGGCTGCGGCCGACATCGAGGTCCAGGCGGTCAAGCTCGACGATGTCCTGCAGCAATTGCGCGCCAAATCGAAGATCCAGGTGATCATCCTCGATGCCTGCCGCAACAACCCGTTCCCGCGCAAGGATTATTGGTTGCGCGACCAGTTGATCGCGGCCGGCGGCACCGGCCTTGCGCAGGTGAAAAGTTCGCTGAACACGCTGATTGCCTTCGCCACCGAGCCCGGCGCGGTCGCCTATGACGGCTCCGGCGATCTCAGCCCGTTTTCATCCGCCTTCTCCCGCCGCGCCCTGGCGCCGAACCAGGAGATACGCTCGGTCATGGCGGCCGTCCGCCGCGATGTGGTCGAAGCCACCAAGGGCGCGCAGGTACCGTGGGAGAACTCCTCGCTGATCGACGAGGTGGTGCTGATGCGCCGCGCCAATCGGCCGGCTTTGCCGCCGGTGCTGGAGAAGACCGTGCCGTCCGGCGTCGGACCGGTCGCGCTCGACCTGCCGGTGCCCGTCGATGTCGACGGCGGCGCCGTCAGCATCAGCATCGAAAGGCCGCCGGCGCTGGGGCGCCTGATCCTGGACGGCAAGCCGGTCGCGACGGGCGAGCCGATAGAGGGCAAGGATCTGCCGCGGCTTCAGATGGATGTGCCGAAGGGCGCCGACGCCGAGGACCAGGTCGATATGCTGGCCTATGCGACGCATGACGAATGGGGCGGTGGATCGCAGGGCATCCTGGTGTTCCGGGTCAAGAATGGCGATGGCGCCGCGGGCAAGCAGCTTGTGGCCTCGCTGGAGTCCGAGCAGAAGCAGGAGGTGATGGAGCGGGGCATCCACATCGCCGGCGCCGCCGAAGCGATCGACAACCGCGACGTCAAGATACCCGTCGGCGTCGGCCCTGTGCCGCTGAAACTGGATGTCCCGACCAAGGATCCCGGCGTCAGCTTGAAGCTCGCGAGCTATCCGGCAACCGGAACGCTGTCCCTGCCGGATCGCACCTTGTCGCCGCAATCGAGCCTGATGGCCGATGAAGTCGATAAACTGCGCTACGAACCGCAGATAGGCGCCGCAAAACCGTTGATCGTTGGCTTCGACATCATAGCCGACAACACACCGTCAAAGCCGGCGACGATGAAGCTGTCGCCGAGCGTCGATCCTTGCGACACGCGGGCCGGCGAACCTTTGGACCTGCAGGGCGTCGTCCCCGGCCTGTTGCCGAACGAGATCGGCGCAGGAGCCGTGGAGGCCTGCCAGGCGGCGGTGAAGGCTTATCCCGATGTTGCGCGCTTCCATTACGAGCTCGGGCGCGCTCTGCTCGCCGCCGGCAAGGTCGACGAGGCGAAGAAGGCGATCGAGGAGGCCGCCGACAAGGGACATGTCCGCGCGGTGTTCGAGCTTGGTTATCTCGTCGCGTCCGGAATAGGAACAGCTGTCGATCCCACGAAAGCAAACATCTTCTATTCCGCAGCATCCGACAAGGGAGATCCTTACGGGATGACCGCATGGGGCCGCGCTCTGTTCAACGGTTTCGGAGTCCAGCGCGACCCGAGCAAGGGATTGGACCTGCTGCTCAAGGGCGCGGCTATGGGGCATACCTATGCCATAAACGAGCTTGCTTCGATTTTTACGGATGGCCGCAATGGTGTGCCTGCGGATTATGCTCGCGCAGTAGCCTTCCTCAAGGCGGGTGTAGAGCGGCAGGACATGTATTCGATGAATCTTTTGGGGCGCAACTATCTCACCGGAAGGGGCGTTGAAAAGGATCCGAAACAGGCGCAGGCGCTTTTCCAGAAGGCGATGGATCTTGGCCAGCCATATGCCCCTGCTAGCCTTGCACGTATGTACCGGGACGGTGTTGGTGTGGCGCAGGATTTTGACGAAGCCCAAAGGCTGTTCGAATTGGCGACTGCCCGCGGCGACTACTCCGGTGCCTATGACCGAGCAGCTCTTGAGATGCAGAAGGGTAACAAGGCCGACCAGGTTGTGGCTGTCCGGTATCTAGCATTCGCGGTGGGGCTTGATCTTCGTGACGAACTGCCGAGTGCCCAGACAACTCTAGCGCAATTTGGAGCAAAGCCGAAGGCTGCTGCCCTCAAGCAGTTGCGCTCGGAGCTCAAATCGAAAATCCCAACGGGTGGTTCGGTCGACGACCAATTGATCAAGACGGCGAGAGCTGTCTGGGAGCAAGCCAACCCGCGTCGAGACTTGTTTTGATCAATAAGGAGACAAGGTGGTGGGCAGGGCATTGAAAAAGGCAATCATCGCGACGATGCTATCCGGTGTCTTGGCGACCGCCGGGTGCACCACCGTACCCCCTAAGATTGAGCCGGCACCGACAGCGAAACACCGAACCAAGGTCGTTCGTACGACGACCGCACCGAAGGTCATCAAGCGTAAAAAGGTGACTGTTAAGAAACCGATCGAACCCGTTCAGAACGAAACGCCGCCTGTCATTGCGCCTTTGGGGGGAGGTGGCACAGGTGGAGGTTCCGCGGGAGGCGGTCACAGTTGGTGACGAGGATCGATGGAGACAAGCCGATCTCTGAATAGTTGATCCCGCTCTCACTTCACCTTGAACCGCTCGCCAAGCCCGGACAATTGCTCTATGCTCCCGTTACGTGCCGGTATCGAGATCGGGTTGTCCTGGCGGGGGCGTTCCATGTTCGAAGTCGTCGCATTCTGGCGAAAAATGCTAACCAAGGCTGCGGCTTTTGGCTTGATCGTTGTCGCGCTGCTGGTCTTCGGATCGCAGGCTGCGAGCGCCGCGCACAACTGGACGCTCGATCCGTCCGCTTCGGTGCTCACCTACCAGTCGGTCAAGAAGAACACGATCGTCGAGACCAACAAGATCAGGAACATCACCGGCACGCTGAGTTCCGCCGGCGATGCCAAGATCAGCTTCGACCTCAATTCCGTCGACACGGGCGTCGACCTGCGCAATGTCCGCATGCGCTTCCTATTTTTCGAGACCTTCACCTATCCGACGGCCGAGGTGACAGCGAAGGTGGACCCGGCGGCGTTCGCCGACCTGCCGACCAAGCGCCGGGTGAAGACGACATTGCCATTCCGCCTCAGCCTGCATGGCGTCGACAAGGATCTAGAGGCAAGCGTCGTCGTCACCATGATCAGCGATACCCAGGTTTCCGTCGCTTCGGAGGCGCCCGTCGCGGTCCATGTCGAGGATTTCGGGCTCTTGCCCAACATCGACAAATTGCAGCAGGCCGCCAACGTGACCAACATCGTGCCGACCGCTTCGGTGTCGTTCGATTTCGTCTTCACCGCCGACGGCGGCAAGCCGGCCGCCGTGCAGACCGTCGCGGCCAGCACCGCCGAGGTCGGCCCCGTCGCCACCGATGCCGCGAAAGCCAATTTCAGCGACGAGGAGTGCCTCAACCGGTTTGCCGTGCTCTCGCGCACCGGCGCCATCTATTTCCGTCAGGCGAGCGCAAGGCTCGACGCGAAGAGCCGTCCGCTGCTGGCTGAGGTGGAAGGTGTCGTCGGCAAATGCCCGGCCCTCAAGGTCGAGGTGTCCGGCTACACCGATTCCGACGGATCGCCCGAGGCGAACAAAGCGCTCTCTGAACGGCGCGCCCAGGCGGTCGCCGATGCTTTGGTTGCGGACGGCGTCCCGCGCAACCAGATCAGCTCGGCCGGCTATGGCGAGGACAAGCCTGTCGCCGCCAACGATACGCCCAAGAACAAGGCGCTCAACCGGCGGATCGAATTCTCCGCAAGCAAGCTCGCCAATTGAGGTGGCGGTGAATTCCGCTCCAATCGCCTTTTGCGGTGACGTGTTTCGCGCCGCCGGGCTTGTGGCGCTGGCCTTGCTCCTGACGTTGACGGCCGCGAACGCCGAGCGGCGGATTGCGTTGGTGCTCGGCAACTCGCAGTACCAGCACGCGGCGCCGCTCCTCAATCCGGCGCGGGATGCGCAGGCCATGGCCGATCGGCTCAAGGACCTCGGCTTCGAGGTGGTCTCCGGCTTCGACCTCACCAAGCAGCAGACACAGGCTACGGTCGCGCAGTTCGCCAAGCAGGTGCGGGGCGCCGACATCGCGCTTTTCTTCTATGCCGGCCATGGCCTGCAGGTCTCCGGCAAGAATTATTTGCTTCCCGTCGATGCCGCGCTCGAGGACGAGACCTCGCTCGATTTCGAGGCCGTCTCGGTCGATTTCATCCTGCGCCAGATGTCGCGCGAGACGAGCATAAGACTGGTTTTCCTGGACGCATGCCGGGACAACCCGCTTGCCGAGGTGCTGGCGAAGGCCGCCGGCATCAAAGGCGCAAGCAGCGGCCTTGCCGAAATCCCGATCGAGAATGGCGGCGCCGGCACGCTGGTCGCCTTCGCCGCCAGCCCGAACCAGCTTGCCTATGACGGGTCGGGCGACCACTCGCCCTTCACCACGGCGCTGCTCCAGCATGTCGGCGAATCCAACGTCTCCATCACCGAAGCGATGAACAGGGTGACCAGCGACGTCTTCAAGGCCACCGCCGGCAAGCAGCGCCCCTGGATCAACGTCTCGCTGACCACCGAGGTCGTCCTGCACAGGGTCGATCTCAATGCGCCGCTGATCGTCGGCGAGGCAAGCGCGCCGCAGGCCGAAGCGGGCTCCGAGACGCGCAACACCGGCGCCGCGTCCGGCCAGACCGACGACCAGCTTGCGCTCAATGCGCTGCGCGAAAAGATTCCGAAGTTGGAGACGGACGGCCCGATCCTTTTCGATCGCCCGGTCAAGTTCGGCGACCCGGCGATCGACGGCAAGAGCATAGCCCAATTGATCAAGGGGGAGCCGCTTTTCAGTCCGGTCGAAGGGCTCGACAAGTCGGTCTGGCAAGGCAAGCACTGCGACGGCTGCCACGAGTGGAACGAGACCCGCCTCTGCGAGCAGGCGAAGAATTTCGCCGCCAATGACGTCTCCGTCCTGCGCCTGCAACATCCGCTTGGTACCCGCTTCAAGGTCGCTTTGGCCAGGTGGGCGCAAGGCGGCTGTAAATGATGCTGAGTTAAGGACTTTCCGAGTCTTGTCCGGCGTAAAGCCCTAATACGCGTCGACAGATTGCCGCTGCGCCTCCATCTCCACCATCTGGACGCCCATTTCGACGAAGGCGGAAAGCACGCCAAAGCGGTCCGCGGTCGAGACGCGCGCCAGCCCCGCCAGGATCCCGGCGTTGACGGCGTGAGCGGCGGGGAATCCGGTCGATAGCATGTCGAAGGCCGGGTCACGCCACGCTGCCGACAGCGCGATCCATGCAGCCGGCGTCGCTGGCGACGGATCGACGGCACTGCTGAGCGCCGCTCGATGGCGGGGATTGCCGGGCTCGCCGACCCAATCGTTGACGAGCGCCAGCAATCCGAGTTCCCTATCGGCAAGGAGTTCTGAGAGATGGCTCAGGCATTCATGCCCCCACCAGACCGCGGCGCGATCGGGCAGGAGATAGGCGCAGAACGTGACGGCCTCCTCCGGCACGCGTCCGGCGAGCAGGGCGCGGCAGAATTCCAGCGGGGGTTGATTGGCGGCAGGCGATTTCATGTCCCGGGCGATCGCGGGACAGGCAAGAAACAAATCCCTTGCGGTTCTGTATCCGAGTTCGTTGGCCATGGCTGCCACACCCCGAGAGCCACCTGACAAGCACTCAAGCCTTTAGCCGAGAGCCGGTCAAGCGTTAGCTTCTAGCAGGTGGCGGCCGTCGGCAACGTGCGCTTGGTCACAGACAATCGTTTCAAGATTTGATATAGTTCGCGTCAGCGAAACCCGCTCAAACAGGAGAGACGGTCATGCGGTGGGGCAGCTCAGCCTTGGCATTGGCGACCGTGCTTTTTTCAACGCACGTTTACGCCGATCCGCTTCAGAAATCGGAAGACATCGTAAAATACTTCGCCGGCCAGGGTAATCTTGGCGCGTCACGCGGCATCTGCGTCGGCACCGAGGAAGAGTGCAAGAGCAAGGCCGAGAAGAACGAGGCGCCTCAAAAGGCCGGCCTCGACATGATGATCAATTTTGCCCTGGATTCGGCCCAGCTCGACCAGACCGCGCGCACGGAACTGGACGAGTTCGCCAAGGCGCTGAAGGACAACCGGCTGAGCACGTTCAGCTTCGTCGTCGAAGGTCACACCGACGCGACCGGTACGGATCGCTACAACCAGGACCTGTCGCAGCGAAGGGCGCAATCGGTGGCGGCCTTCCTGGCGGCGAACGGCGTTCAATCTACCCGGCTCGAGCCGATCGGCCTGGGCAAGTCGCATCCGCGCGTCGCCAATCCCTACGATCCGGTCAACCGCCGGGTGGAAATGCGGATCAGGACGCAATAGGGCGGCCGGCCCAGGCCAGTCAGCTCATAGCGAATTGCCGATGCGGGCGCTGCCGACAGGCTAGCTCTCATCTTCGATCGGTTCTTGAGTGCACCGCCCACCGCAATAGCCGGGCGGTCTTGCACAGCCGAAGCCTCCGCGGCATTGGACCGTGCAGCGATTTACCACTCATTCACGATATTAGCGCAACCTGATATTCGGTCATGCTGGTACAGCGTACATGCCAAAAGCCCTAAAGCGCGTCGCGTCGAAACGGATTCACGCGACGCGCTTTAGGTCGTTACTTGATGCATGTCGTTGTCGCAAAACCGAGTTCACTTTTGCGCGACATGCATTAGCGCCGATCCTTCAGCGCTGGGGCTTTTTACGCATGATCCATTCGACTATGTTGGGGTCGACATAATCGTCTCCGGTCACGATACGGACCAGCTTCGTTGCGCGCGGCCGCCATTGATCTTCAGGAACCTTGTCTTCGTCGACCCAGCGCTTGAACGCTTCGCGCATGACGTCGAATTCGAAGTATGAACCGTTGTCGTTGGATTGCTTTTTGACCATGGCGGGCAACGTCGAATTCGCTGAAATGTTCCAGCCTCAGATGTGAGCCTCGCCACTTACCCGAACCGTTAATGACATTGTTGCTCTGCGGATCACCATAACATGAGTGAATTCTAATGGAGATTTTGTGGATGGTGCGGCGCAATTCAGGCAGGCAGCGCGGTTTCCGTCCATGCGCAGGTTCGTCAAACTAGTCACCGCGCGTCGAAACGCTGTTGCTTGGTAAACCGAGAACTAGCCGGGCTCGAGCGTATTCTGGATCGAACCTATCAACGCGGCGATCGCCTGCTTGTATTTCTCGAACTCCGGCGATGTCTGCCGGACCTCGGTCGTGGTTGTCGTCGGCTGGCCCTGGTCGGTGACCACGCGTGGCGCTTTCTGCCCCATTTTCCGCTCGGCCCAGTCCACGACATAACTGGCGGTCTTGCCGGTGAGGAACGGGTTGGCCTGGATGACGGCTGATCCGAGAACCGCAGTCAATTGCGACGAACCCGGCGCCGCCAGCACCTGATGCGCCCCTTCCATGCCGAGGAAATGGCAAAGATAGAGGCGTCCGGCGGTGATCTGGTGGCCGCGGGCGCGCAGATAGGCTTCCCCTTCGCGCGCCAGGTTGCGCACCATTTCACGCGACAGCGTGGCGTCGTAGCGAAGCGCAAGCAGATCGGCGGTCGACAGCGAGCGGGCGAGGTCGGGCCGATAGGTGTTCATCATCCGGATCCAGGTCTTGGAGATGAACTGGCCGGCGCCGGTTGCCGAGGAAAGCGGATTCTTGGCTCGCGCGCTGCCGCCGCTTTCGACATGCACGATCCGGTCGGTCAGCGTCTCGACCGCGGCATCGCCGGAGCCGCCGGAACTGACGGACACGGCGGTAGCGACCGAGGTGACCGTGCCCAGCGGGTCGATCGCCTCGCCGTTCTGGTAGAGCTCGAAATGCAGATGCGGGCCGGTCGAAAGCCCCGTAGTGCCGATATAGCCGATGACGTCGCCGGCCTTCACCTTGGTGCCGACGGCGCTGGCGCTGGCGAATTTCTGCATATGCGCGTAGCGCGTCTCGCGGCCGTTGGCATGCGTGATCTTCACCAGATTGCCATAGCTGCCGCCATCGCCCTGGAACGAGATCTCGCCGTCGAAGGCGGCCATGATCGGCGTGCCGACCGGCGCCGCCCAGTCGACGCCCTTGTGGATTCGAACCGTGCCCAGGATCGGATGCTTGCGCGGGCCGAAGGTCGAGGTCATCACCCCGGCGACCGGCGTGACCATGCCGTTGGTGACGGTCAGCGAGCGGACCTGGTCGTCGCCGGTCACACAGGCATACTGGCCGTCGCTCTGCTGGAAGACGAAACAGTCGAGGCTCTTGTCCGTGCCCTGGACGCCGACATAGAGCACCCGTCCCGAAATCTCGCCCTGGCCGCGCGGCATCTGCGAATAGATCAGCACCAGGCGCTGGTCCTCGCTGGCGAAGGCGTCGAGGTCCTGTCCCCGCGACAGATACATGATCGCCTCGCCGATGACGCTGGTCGGCACCTTGTTGCGCGCCGCGGTCGAGTAGATCGCGTCGAGCAGGCGGTACTGCCGCTTGGGCCCGCCCTGGTCGGAAGCGCCGGAATAGTTGAAGAGGTCCTCGCGCACCCAGGGGTCGACGCCCGACACGAAGGCGCCGGCTGCATTGCGCGTCAGCGTGCCGACATAGACGTTCCTCGCGTAGATGGAGACCTGCATCAGCGACATGGTCGTCGTCTCGCGATTCGGCCGGAACCCGCGCATGGCCACGACAAAGCCGGGCTCCAGCCCGTCGCGGTTGAACAGCGTCTTCAGCGCTTCGCCAGCGAGCTTCGCGTCGTCGGCGGAGAAATGCGCGTCGAGCGCCACGCTGTCCAGGCTGCGGTCGTTGAGGATCTTCACGAAAGTGTCCTCGGTCGCCTCGAAGCGCTGGTATTCGCTGGCGACGGTCGCAACGGTCGTGTTGTTCTCGATCGCGGTTTTCGTGAAAGCCGGGAGTGCTGCCTCCCCCTGGTCGATGGTCTCGCCCCAGCCTGCCTCTGGATCGTCGGCGTCTGCCTTGGGCGCCGAGCCGGCATCGCTTTCGTCCGGCGCCGCCTGGAGATCATTCTGCAGGTCGCCTCGCGGATCGCCCTGTTGATCGTCCGGCGCCGCGGCCGGAGCGGGTGGGGCCGGTTGCGCATCTTCCGGCTCCGTTGCCGAAGGCTTCGGAGCGGCCTGCCGCTGTGCCTGGAAGAAGGCGAAATCCTCCTGCGTCGACGGGATCGTCGTCATGAACTTTTCGCTGGCGCTCAGCATCACGTCGGACAGGATTTCGATCTGCGGCGAAGCCCCGGAACTGTCGAGCTCGGCTGGACGCGCTACCGTCTTGCCCTTTGTCGCAGTGTCGGCATCGGGCGCCAGCGTGATCCACATCGGATCGCCGGCGAGATCGATGATCGCCGGCACATAGATCGAGGCATCGGGCGGCACGTCTTCCATGCCCTCGACGGGATGCAACTCTTCGTCCTCGTCGCCGAACGACCAGTAGTCCCTGGTCAGATAGAAGCCGGTGGCTAAGGCGACGACTGCGAGCGTGGCAAGGCCGGCAAGGGCCCGCCGCCAAAGCTTGCGCCGTTGCGCGGCCAGGCGCGCCTGCTTCTTCTGTCTGAAGCTCGTGTCGATCGAGTGCGTCACGGGCTGTTTCCGGTCAGGAAATAGGTCCAGCGCACCTGCTCGAGCGTGTCGACCTCGACGAAGCGTGCCGCGATATGGCCGCGCTGCCAGCATTCGTCGATGCCGCGGATCGAGAAACGCCGCCGGTCGATGCACATCTCGGTCGAGCCGTTGAGGATCGCGTGGCCGAAGACGTCTGTCGCGTAGAGATAGATATAGCGGTTGGTCAGTTCCTCGCGGATGACGTTGACGCACTGGTTGGCGCCGATCGTCCACCAGCCGTCCGTCTGGTCGGCATTGTCGACCTTCTGTCCGACGGCGAGATTGACGACGTCGAGCGTCTGGTTGCAGACGGTGAATTCGGCATGCGCCTTGCCGGGCGAAAGGGTCGAGAACAGCGCCGCGCCAAGCGCGGCAAGCGTCATGCGGCCCGGGAACGGCAATCGGAGCCGGCTACGCTGCTTGCGTGGCGGGGGCTGGTGCAAAGAACGCAAGGTGCGAAGGTTCATCGGCGTTCATGCTATCCGCCAAGCCGGAAATAGGTGGCCGTGGCGGAGAACTGCGATCCGTCGGCCTCGATCTCCTCGAGGATCCTGGGCAAAAGCTCCGAGGCCGGCGTCGGCCTGGAGAACATGGCGGCCTGGATGTCCTTGGGTCCGGTGATCGCCAGCATGATCTGCGGCACCGCCTTGCCGGCTGCCTTGTCCGCGGCGGCGAGGCCGATCGGGATGTTGAAGGTCACCTTGTCGGTTTGCGGCACCATGCGGTCGTCGAGATTGAACGCCACGCCCTTGTGGTCGATCAGCATGATGTTCGAGACGAGCCCGCCGCCCGTATAGAGCGCGCCGCTGACCGGCGAGCCGTCCGGGACCGATGTCCGGTCCAGCACAAGCTGCGGCCTCGCGGCCGAGCTTCGGTCGAGGAAGCGAAGGAAGGTGGGCACTCCGCACTGGGAGAGCGTGATGAGGCGCACGCTGATGTGCGGCTCGATATGGAACCTGGTCTGGAAATCGCTGAGCAATTGTTCGAAGGGTTGGACCGCCGTCCCGTATCCCTCGATCGCGGGGGAAGCGCCCGGTCCCGATGTCACGTTCGCGTAAAAACAGCTGCCGCCGCTGAAATCGCGAACCCAGGAGCGCTGGTCGTTCCACTTGGCCGTGTCCTCTTCCAGTGACGGAAGCGCCGGCTTTGGCACATTGATGGCGACGTCAGTGTCCGGCTGCTTGGTCGCCAGCGGCTGCGGTTGCTGCGCCGGCTGTGCTGGCGCTGTCGGCGTTTCCGGCGGGTTGGCTGTCGGGGTCTGCGCCTTAGGCTCGGCCGGCGGGGTGGTCGGCTGCGCCGGCGCCGGACTCTCCGGAGCGGGGGGCGGGGAAGCGTTCGGCTTGGGCAGCTTGGAAAGCATGTCAACGAGGTCTTTTACGCTGGGCTTGGCTGCCGGCGGATTCGCCTCCTGCGCCGGCTTGTTCTCAGCCGCCTGGCTCGGTTCCGGCGTCTTGACCACCGGTTCGCTCGTCGGCTGCGCCGGCTTCTGGCTTTCGGCGGCCGTTGGTGCGGGAGCCGGCGACTGCTGCGCCAGGGGTTGCACGGGTTTGGTCCCGACCTGAGGCGTCTGGCTTTTTGCCTCGCTCTTCGGCTGAGCGGCAGGTGGCGTCGGCTTCTCGACGGTGGCGCCCCCGTCAGTTTTCGGCGATTCCAGCTGAGGCGCGGACGGCGTCTGCGGTTGGGGTTTCGGCGCTTCCGGCTGCTGCGCTTCGGCCACTGGTTTGGCGGCTTCGGCGACCGGCTTCGGTGTCAGCGGTGTGGATTTTTCCGTCACCGGCGGGGGCGCGAGGACGCCGCTGAAATAAAGGCCGCCCCCGGCCAGCACAGCCAGCGCCGCAACGCCGCCGGCGATGACGGGTATCCGTGAAGCCTTTCGCGGCGCAGCCGGTGCGGTCGCAGGTGCGCTCGCCGGAGCGGCAGCCGGTGCGGGCCGTTGCTCCGACAGGTATGCAGGGCGCACATGCTCGACGAAGCGCGGCTCGCCGGGAGGCATCGGCGGCTGGGGCTGGGAGTCCGGCGGCGCCGTCCACCCGGCGCGCGGCAAACCGGAGCGTTCGCGTGCTCCAAACGACACCGGCGGCGGCAATGTCGCCTCGAGATCCTCGCCGCGCGTCGCCCGGGCGATCTCGCTCATGCTGGCCGGCCGGTCGCGCGGATCCGGCTGCAGCATGGCCGAGATCAGGTCGTGGAAATCGGGATCGATATCCGACAGGTCCGGCACGGTCCGGCGCTTCTCGATGACCTCGTATTGCGACCCGCTCATGTCGAGCGGCTTTCCGCGCAGTGTCGCGGCCAGCACCAGCCCAAGGCTGTAGATATCGGATTGCTCGCTGACATCGCCGCCATAGAGACCGAGCTGCTCGGGCGAAACATAGTTGTATTTGCCGGCGAATTTTCCGCCGATCAGCGTTTCGCCGCCGACCGTCGCCGAGCGCGCGATGCCGAAATCGATGATCTTGGCGCGCTCCACCCGGCCGCCGGGCAGGATGATGTTGTCCGGCGAGAGGTCGCGGTGCACGGCGCCCGCTTGATGCACGGCGCTCAAGCCGGAGGCGAGGCGATGGCAAAGCCGGCGCACATCGTTCCCCTGCATCGGTCCGCGCCGCATGACGTCGAACAGTGACTCGCCGTCGACGAACTCCATCGCGAGATAGGGACGGCCGATCCCCGTATCGATGGTGAAGACGTGGTAGCGCACCACTGCGTCATGCGACAGATGGTTGAGGATCGACGCCTCCTTGCGGAACAGCGACAGGATCGTCTGGTCGCGCGCGAATTCTGGCAGCACGATCTTGATCGCCACGTGGTCGCCGGTCTGGATGTTGTGGCCGCGATAGACTTCGCCCATGCCGCCGGAGGCGATCCTCTCGTCGAGCTCGTAAATGCCGCTGAGCTGCGTGCCCACCCCGGTATAGATGACGTTCGTCGAAATCCGCGTCTTGTCGTCGTCGCTCATCTGGCCTGGCCCTCCACTGCGGACCGATCCGGATGGAGCGCGCCGTTGCGCCCGCCGCCGATCTTCACGAGTACGATGGTCACATTGTCGGTTCCGCCGCGCGTCAGCACCATGTCCAGCAGGATCTGGCAGGCCGCCCGCGGCGTGGCGGATTTGACCGCGGCCTCGATTTCGGCGTCGCTGACATGCGCGGTCAGTCCGTCGGTGCCCAGGACGAAAACATCGCCCGCCATCAGCTCGCCCTGCTGGAAATCGATCTCGAGCTCGTCGCTGACGCCGACCGCATGCGTGATCACGTTGCGGCGCGGCCAGGTGCGCGCTTCCTCCGCGCTGATCATGCCGCGGTCGAGCAATTCCTGCACCTCGGTGTGATCCTTCGAAACCTGGAAGATCGAGCCGTTGCGCACGAGATAGATGCGGCTGTCGCCGGCCCACAGGCAGGCGAAACGTCCATCCATGGCAAGCAGGGCCGCGAAAGTGGAGCCGATGGTGATGCCGCGCGAGCGCGATATGTCGCGGATCTCGGCATTGGCGCGGCTGAGCCGGTCCTCGAAGCGTGCGCGAAGGTCCGGCGCGGAGCTCGCAATGCCGATCGTTGCCAGATGGTCGACGATGCTGGCCGAGGCGACTTCGCCGGCCTCATGCCCGCCCATGCCGTCCGCCACCACCCAGAGCCCGGTCTGCGGTTCGATGAGGTAATTGTCCTCGTTGTGATCGCGCACGCAGCCCTTGTGGCTCACGCCGAAGCTTTCGATGGGGAGGGCGACAGTGCTCAATTTGCCACCAAGCGCTCAGCAGGCGTCCTCTGTGACCAGCCACGGGCCGCGTGCCCAGGCCACTCTGCCACAAGCGTATACATTAGAGTACCGAAATGAAGGCTCGCTCCAGCCATGTCAGAACGCCTTCGGACAGCTGAAGCCGGACAAGGCCGGCAGCAGCAGGGGATTGGCGCCCGAGCCGGCCTGGATCGTGTAGGCGACATCGCGTCCGCCGATCACGAAGCGGGCTTCCGTGTTGGCGCCGTCGCCGGTGATGGTCGCCTTGTCGAAAAGCCGCTTCAACGCCCACGGCCCTTCGAATTTGAGCGCGGACTCGCGGCCGGGCATTTCCGGCACGAGGCTGAGGCTCGCCGATCCGGAAGCGGCGCCGCTCGGCCATGTCACGATGCTCGGCGCGTTGCCGGCCTGGGCGCTCTGGACCGTCTGCCCGTCGACGTTGAGCACAGCGCTGTCGACTTCGCTGTTCACCGAGGTTGGGGTGATGGTGATCGAGACCGAAGACACCGAGCCGCCGGAAGGGAAGAAGGCGTTACGGATTTCCGCGGCCGACTGGAACGCCTTCAAGGTCGACTTCGCAAGATCGCGGCTGGAGCGGGCGTCCTGTTTCCAGGTCCATTCCTGGCCGGTCATGTCGATCAGCGGCGCAAGATTCTGCGCGAAGAAACGGTCCATCAGCCCGCCTGGCGCGAACAGCTTGGTGAAATCCGCCATCGAGATCTCGTCTGTGCCGTCGCGGGTGAAAGGATAGCGGCCATTGACCGCCTCCTCGCAGGCGCGCGTCACCGTCTGGTCGAGGTTCTGGTTGAGGTTGGCGACGGAGGTCTCGGCGACATTGCCTTCGAACTCGTCCGCCGCTGCGTTGACCATGCGCGCCAGCGGCTTCGGCAGGCGCGAGACATTGGCGCGCAATGTCGAGATCTGCAGCTGCAGGTTGGCGTTGACGCGCTCGGTCTGTGTGGGGACATCGGCCGCGAGCTTCAGGCTCTGGAAGATGTCGTGGAAGTTCTGCGTCAGCGCATCGAGCGGGCGGCGTCCGGCGGCTCCGCCGACCAGCGCCTGGAACGAGCGGAACTGCGCCTCGACGCTCGCGCCGGCATTCTGCGCGACGGCCGAGCTTGCGCCGGCGCGGCTTTGCGACTTGCCGCCGGCGATCTGGAGGCCGATGCGGGCGAGGCCCTTGGCCATGCTGGCGGGGTCCTGCTGCGCCGTGCCGGTATCGCCCTCGGCGGCGCTGTCCTTCGTCAATGCGGTTTCATCGGCGATCGCGGTGAAGAGCTGGTCGAGAGGCGAGTCCGGCGCGGCGACGGCCGAGAGCGCCAGATATTGCGGCTTGTCCTTCAGCATTGCCTTGAGCTTCAGCTGGTCGAGCACGCCGTTCCAGGCGGCGGCGAATTCCTTGCCGTAGCGGTCGATGAGCTCGGGGCCGAGCTTGGGCAGGTCCTGGTCGATGCCGCCCTGTTCGCCGCCGCCGCCAAGCACCCATTGATCGTCCACGAGCATCTGCGCGATGCGCGACAGCTGCGGCAGGAAGAAGCTATTGAACCCGCCGCGCGTATAGAGGCCGGTGACCTGAAGATCGGCAAGCTCGCTGCCGTCCGTGCGCTCGAACAGCAACTGCGCTTCCGGACCGGCTCTCGCGGCGATGGAGAAGTCCTTGAGCCTTGCGGCGTAGACCGCCGACTTGATCTGCGCCCAGGCGCGGTCGGTGAGGCTCATGCGTCCGAGCGAGCGCTGCGCGGCCTCCACCAGCGGCTGGTTGAGCTCGAAGACCGGATCATAGGCGTCGTCGAGCGCAAGCATGGCGCGCAGGTGCTTTTCGAGCTGCGCGCGGCCCTCGCGGTTGTTCTCGCCAGGGTAGCGGTTCTCCTCCCAATCCTGCTTCATCCAGGAGACAACCAGTTCGTCGTCGACCTTCGGCGCCTTGCCGCCCAGCATCAGGTAGATCTTTAAAGGCTCGTAGAGCGCGACGGGGTCGGCCATCCTGGCCTGGATCGTCCGCTCCGCCTGCACCAGCAGCCGCGAGCGGAAGGTTCGCTCCAGCGCTTGCCGGTAGGCGGTCTTGGAGGCCGACAACAGCCTCTCGCGTTGGCTGAGCCCGAACGTCTCCTCGATCGGCTTTGCCTGGTCGCCGTTTTCGAAGCCGGCCGGCAGGTTGCGCAACTGGTCGAGCGGACCGATGACGTTTTCGAGGTCGACGTCGGTCACCGTCGTGCTCTTCAGCAGCGTATCGGCGCTGTCGCGATAATGCGCCATGGCCTGCCTTGTGGAGGCGATCAGCTGCTTGTTGGCGAAGAAGCTGAGGCCCAGCACGCCGAGCGCCGCCAAAGCCGCCAGCGCGATCGCGGCGAGGCCGCCGAACCTCGCGAGCTTGGCGCGCCGCTCGGAGGCCCTGTCGAACGAGACCCAGCCCGATTCCGGGAAGATCACTTTGACCAGCAGATCATGCAGGAAGAAGCTCTTGCCGGCGCCGGAGAGATGCGCTTGCGAAGCACTGCCGAAACTGCGGCCGATCGCGCCCAGCACCTGGTCGAAAGGCGTCCCTTCCTGGGTGCCCGAGGAGAAATAGAGCCCGCGCAGGCTGACATTGACCTGTGACCGCGAGGTGTCGAACAGGCTGCCGACGAACTGTGTTATCCGGTTCTTCAGCGCGCCGAACTGCGCCGGGAAGCCGAATAGCGTGATCCGCGCCACCGGGTCGGCCTCTTCCTGCAGGCGGTCGGCGATCTCTTCGGCGAGCCGCTTCGCCAGTTCGTCGAAGGTTGCGGGCGCCTCGCCGGCCATGTTCCTGGTGCGGTCGGCCGTCTGGAATGTCGCGCCCCAGACCTTGCGCCTGCGCGCCTCGTCGAAATCGCCGAAATAATCCATGAAGCCGCGGATGAGATCGGCCTTGGTAAAGAGCAGATAGACCGGGAATTGGATCTTCAGCGTCTCGTGCAGTTCGCGCAGGCGGGTTCGGATCTCGGTGACATGCGCGTCGAGCTGCCGGTCGTCGAAGCCGATCAGGTCGGCAAGGCTGATGGCAAGGATCACGCCGTTGATCGGTTGCCTGGTGCGGTGTTTCTTGAGCAATCCCAGGAAGGCGAGCCAGCTTGCCTTGTCGTGCTCGCGGTCCGTCTCCTGCGTCGTATAGCGGCCGGCCGTGTCGATCAGCACCGCCTCGTCGGTGAACCACCAGTCGCAGGACCGCGTGCCGCCGACGCCGGCCACCGGCTGCGCGCTGCCGGAGCCGGCAAGCGGAAACTTCAGTCCGGAATTGACCAGCGCCGTCGTCTTGCCGGCGCCGGGCGGGCCGATGACGATGTACCAGGGAATGTCATAGAGGAAATTGCGCTTGCCGCTCGTCCGCTTCAGCGTCGCGATCGCTTCGCTCATGCGCGCTTCGAGCACCTGTGAATCGTCGTTGCGCTCGTCGCTGCGCACGATCGCCTTTTCGAGCGCCTTTTGCGCCTTGCGCCGCTGCCAGAAGCGGACCCCGTGGAACAGCGCGAGCGCCACGATGGTGACGCCGATGATCGTGGCCCTGAGCCACGCAGGCGCAAACGGGCGTGTGTCGGCGAAGCGGATCAGCGGCCCGGCATACCAGACCGCCGCCGAGAAACCGGCAAGCGCAAGCAGGCTGAAGATCCGCGGCGTCCAGCGCATCAGTTGCCGTTCTCCGCGGAGTCGTTCTGCAAGGTCTCCTGTTTCGGGATCATCATGGCGACGCGGCGGTTCTTGGCGCGGCCGTCCGCCGTGCCATTGTCGGCGATCGGCTCGTCCTCGCCCTTGCCGTCGGCACTGAGCCGCGACGGGTCCTTCAATTGCGTGGCCACCAGCGCCTTGACGGCCTTCGCCCGGGCGACGGAAAGATCGAAATTCGATTTGAACGTGCTCGACTTCTTTGGTTTCACATTGTCGGTGTGGCTGACGATCTTGATCGGCCCGGGTTCGGCGTCGAGCGCCGTGGCGATGTCGGCCGCGATCGGCTGGAATTGCGGCTTCAGCTCCGCCTGGCCGGGAGCAAACAGAAGCTGGTTGTTGATCTCGACGACGATGAACTCGCCCTTCTCGCCGACGCTCAGTCCGCCGCCGGCGATCTCCTTGGCAAGTGCGGCGCGGATGCGGTCGATCTGGGTGGCATCCGGAACCACGGGCGGCGGCGGGCTGGCTTGCGCCGGCTCAGTGGGCGCCGCCACGCTGGCGCGCTCTATGGTGACGGGCGTCGAGGGGTTGAGCGCCAGCAACTCGCCGGCGGTCGCATCGCCTTCATCGGTGATCAGCACCCGCAGTCCGAAGAAGGCCGCCGTCACCAGCGTCGCCGCGGCGGCCGCGACCGCCCAGAGCGGCAGCCGCGCCCTTGGCTTCGGCAATGCCGCAGCCATGCCCTGCCAGCGGGGCGAGACGTCGTCGGCGGCGCGCGGCTTGAAGTAACGCAGCGTGTCGTAGACGTCGCGCCGGACACGTTCGAGCGTGTTTCGCTCGCCCGCAAGCCCCCGATACTGGCCCTCGAAACCCAGCGAAAGGCATGCATGCATCAGTTCGAGCAGGTTGTAATGCGCTTCCGGCCTGGCGAGGACGTTGTTCAGCGCTTCGTAGAAGCCGGCGCCCGTCGGCTGGGTCTGGAAGAACTGCGCCACAAGGCTGTGCTGAAGCCAGCTGTTCTTGCTCGGCCATGGCAGATTGCCGACAAGGTCGTCGGCGGTTCCGCAAAGGGCGAATTTCGCGATTCGCGCGTCTTCCTCGGCTACGCCGGCTTTCGCGATTGCAAGCTCGAAGGTGTCGATCGCTTCGGCTATATGCCCCGCCAAGGGCGCCGCTTGCCGTTCGACCGGCATCAGCCGCAATTGGCCGAGAAGCATCAGCAGCGGCGCCGCGGCGGCAAGGATCGGATTAGCCGCGGCGTATCTCACGCCGCCGGCGGCGTCGAGCAGGGCATCCTGCTGCACCCCCGGCGCCGCATTGGCCTCTGCTCCCGGGGTAGGTCCCTGAAAGAGCACCGTTCCAGACGACCAGCCGGTGGGCATCTGCCGGCCGCCGCCGGGATCGAACACCGTCGATTCGCGGGAAGGCGATGGAGCGGGCCGAACGCCTTCCGGACCGGAACTCCCGGCAGCCGCGAGCGGTCGTTGCTTCGGCCGCGGCGCGCGGATGACGGTTTTGTCCAGCGGCCTGGAGGGATCGTCCTTCGAGCTCATCGGCGACGACCCGCCGTCGAATTGCAACGAGCATGTCTTTGCCCGGCAAAGCGCGCTTCAGGCTGAGCCTCGGCGGGCCGCATGGAAAGGCACATCTCGCCGAAACATGACATTGCTGCACACGCCCCAAGCCACGCCGCGTTGCCCGCCAGGCAAGCATCCCTGCCCATTCTAATCGCCCGGGCATTCAATTGAAACGGGGCCGCCGATTGAAATCGGAAAGCAAGATGATCGAAGAGGCGGCTTCTTCTATGAGAACCGTCACATACAGCCGGCGCGGTCCGTGCCGATCCAGTCTATTTCTGCTTGTCGGCCTTGGCGTAGGCTTCGGCGAAATAGGCGAGGAAGACATCCAGCATGCCGTTCTCGTGCTTGTCTTCCATCGTCCGCCATGTCGCGACAAGCGCATCCCAGGCCTGGCTTTTCCTGGACGAGAAGGACGCCGGCGGAATTTTCCTGGCGATCGCCTCCGGCGACAGGTCGTCGAGCAACCGCGACAGCGCGGCCTGCATGGCGGCGTAGGTCGCGATCTCATGCGCCTTCAGGTCGCGAAACGCGTCTTCGACACTATGCCTGGCGTCGAGATAGCCGGCCCTGCGCTTGGCGAACATGATCTCCAATATGTCGTCGATGCCCGGCACGAATTTCAACGGATTGTTGTCCTCGGCGCCGATCATCGTCCGGTTCGAACTCTTGGCGAGCACCTTTGCCGCCGCGCGCGCCTTGAGCAGCAGGGACAGTTGCTCGACAGTTGTCCTCAGCACGGAGCCGATCTCGGCCGCGACATCGTGCGGATCACGCGACTGCAGCAACTCCGGCGCGATGCCCGCCGCCTTGGCGATCTCCCGCAATATCGCGTCCGCCTCCGCGGGCCGGTTGGCTGGAACCGCCGGGCCGGGCTGCAGCGCCGAGGATGTCGAGACGGGCGCTGCCCCGGTTGGTCGCTGCTCCGCCGGATTGAAGAACGGCTCATGGCCGGGATCCAGGGGACGGCCGGTCGAGGACGACAGCTCACGTTGCGTCGATCCTGTACTGGCCTGAGGATGTCCGGTCGCGGCTCGTTCGTCTTCGATCGAAACGCCGACGACATAACGGCCGATCAGCAGCCGGTCGCCCTGGGCCAGCCGGTGCGGCCCGCTCATGCGCTGGCTGGAACCGTTGATGAAAGTGCCGTTGCGCGAGACATCGTAGAGCCAGAACGAGCCCGCCTGATAGCGGACCTCGCAATGCCGGCCCGAGATGAACTTGTCCGGATCGGACAGCGTCCAGTCGCAATTCTCGCGACCGATCTCGAAACTGCGGTCGCGGGCGGCGTAGCTGGCGGCGGTGCCGGCCGGCAGCCTGTCGACATTGCTGATCTGGAGAGAGATGAACATCCGGAAGCGTCGCCCAACTTGGTCAACAAATGCTTATTTTCCGCGCAATTCCAGGCGGAAACGCCAACGCACCTTTCCTGGAATTGCCTTGGCATTCTAGCAGCTTGCGAGCGCGGCGGGAGAGGAGCGTTTCACACCGGCGCATGGGCAGTTTAGCCACAGCTGTTATTTGGCCGCCGCCAAACATATGCTAGGCTGAAAGCGGTCCGGTGCGGTGGGCGTGAAAAGTTCCCGAACGTGATGCGGTTAACATAGCGGGGGCTTCAATCCATCATACTGGCGACCGCGTCCAGGAGGGGCACGACCATGCCGAACGAACGCGCCACGGTTGTGCAGACGCCGGCTGGCGCCGACCTGACCTTCACCCATCTCATCGGCCGCGATGAGATCAGCCGTTGTTTTGCCTATACGGTCGGCTTCGTCTCAAAGAATCGCGACGTCGACCCGTTGAAGATGCTGGGCGTCGTCGTTTCGGTCGAAGGCGAATCCGATCCGAAGCGCTGGTTCAGCGGCCTCGTGTCGGATTTCAAGCTGACCCGCATCGAGGACCGGCTGGCCTTCTACGAGGCGACCGTCAGGCCATGGCTCTGGTTCCTCGGCAACACCACCGATTGCCGTATCTTCCAGAACATGACGGCGGTGGAGATCGTCGAGAAGATATTCTCGAAATACGGCATCGCCAAATTCGAGAAGCGGCTGCAGGGGTCCTATCCCCAGCGCGAATATTGCGTCCAGTACGACGAGAGCGACCTCGATTTCGTGCAGCGGCTGCTCGAGCACGAAGGCATCTTCTATTTCTTCGAGCATGACGAGGGCAAGCACACGCTCATTCTCTGCGATGCGATGAGCAAACTTAAGCCGGCGCCCGGTTACGAGAAGGTGCTTTACAACTTCGAGGGCCAAGCCTCACGACGCGATGTCGAATACATCACCGAATGGATACCTGGCAGCGCGGTGCGGCCGGGCGCCTATGTCCATACGGATTATGATTTCGAGAAGCCCGGCGCCGATCTGATGGCGAAATCCGCCCAGCCCTTCGCTCATAAGGAAGCCTCGGGCGAGAACTACCGCCAGCCCGGCGCGCATCTCGATGTCGGGCGCGGCGACAAGATTGCCGGGATCCGCCGCGAGGAACTCCAGGCGGTGCACCAGCACAGCACGGCGGTTGGCACGGTGCGCGGCCTTTTTTCCGGGTGCAAGTTCACGCTGGAGAGCTTTCCGCGCGACGACCAGAACCAGGACTATCTGGTGGTCAGCGCCGAATACCGGTTGTTCGATCCGGGCTACCGGACCCAGAACGAGGCCCACAGCGAGAATTTCAAGGTGGTGCTCGGTGTGGCGCCCACCAAATTGCCCTATCGCCCACCGCGCATCACGCCGCGCCCGATCATGCGCGGACCGCAAACGGCGACCGTCGTCGGACCTTCGGGCGAGGAAATCTTCACCGACAAATATGCGCGCGTGAAAGTGCAGTTCCACTGGGACCGGCTCGGCAAGAAGGACCAGAACTCCTCATGCTTCGTGCGCGTCTCGCAAACCTGGGCAGGCAGCGGTTGGGGCTTCATCCAGATCCCGCGCATCGGCCAGGAGGTCATCGTCGATTTCATCGAAGGCGATCCGGACCTGCCGATTATCACCGGCCGCGTCTACAACGCGTCGCAGATGCCACCCTATGGCCTGCCAGGCAACGCCACGCAATCGGGCTGGAAGTCGAATTCCTCGAAAGGCGGCGGCGGTTACAACGAGCTGATGTTCGAGGACAAGGCGGGCTCCGAGCTGGTCAACTTCCAGGCCCAGAAGGACCACCATCTGCTGATCAAGCACGACCGCAACAAGACGGTCCAGCACGACCAGTCCGATCGCATCGACCACGACGCCAAGCACTCCGTCGGCCACAACCTCGACGAGGACGTCGGCAACAACAAGACCGTCAAGATCGGCGTCGACCAGACGACGAATATCGGGTCGAACGACACCGAGACGGTGGGCAAGAATCGTTCGCTGACGGTGATGGCAAACGAGACCATACACGTCGTCGCCAACTCGACGGAGAACATCGACGCCAACCATTCGCAGACGGTGGGGCTGAACCAGACGGTCACGGTGGGTATCGCGCGCGTCGACACGGTGGGCGCCGCCGAAGCGAGGACCGTGGGTGCCTCGCAGACGAATACGATTGGGGCGACCCGCGCCGTCAGCGTCGGTATCAGCCAGAGCCATGACATCGGGGCCGGCGACAGCTGGAACGTCGGAGCCGGTCAGGCCGTTAACATCGGCGCCGACCAGAACGTGACCATAGGCACCGCCCAGTCGTTCAATGTCGGTGCTGCGCGCAGCGCCAGCATCGGCGCCGACGACTCGACGAATGTCGGTGGCGCCCATTCGCTGACTGTCGCAAAGGACAGTTCGATCGGCATTAGCCAAAACAGCGCGATCAATGTCGGCAAGAAGCTGGTGATCAATGCCGGCGACGAGATCCTTATCCAGACCGGGTCGGCCAAGATCATGATGAAGAAAGACGGCTCGATCGCGATCGAGGGCAAGGATATCTCGGTCAAGGGATCGGGTAAGATCGTTATTAAAGCATCGGGCGACATCACCATGAAGGGCTCGAAGATTGCGGAGAATTAGGAGGGCGCATGGCAAAGCTTCGTAATCGCATCGAAGGTGTCGTCATTGGCCAGTTTCTTGGCTTTGACGGCGACAAGCCGCTGGTCGTTTTTCCCGGCAATCCCTGGGAAACCGCGTTGCCGGCACGCAGCTTGGCCTCCTTGAGTTCCGACATGATCGGACAGGAGGTCGCGCTGCTGTTCGAAGACGGCAATCCGCAAAAGCCGCTGATCGTCGGCCGTATCGTGGAGCCTGCCAAAAAGCCAACAGGAGCTCAGGTCTTTCGCGATGGCGAGCGCGTGCGGATCCATGCCGAGGAGCGGCTTGAACTGCGCTGTGGCAAGGCCACGATTCTGATGGAGGCGGACGGCCGCATCACTATCCGCGGCACCTATGTCGCCAGCCATGCGAGCGCGACCAACCGCATGCGCGGCGGGTCGATCAGCCTGAATTGAAGGTCAGATGGCGGGCGCGGCGAAATTGAACCGGCCGCCTATCGCGGCGCAAGAGCAGATCGTCCCCGATATCGTACGCCAGCACGTCGAGCAGGCCGCATTCCTCTGGGCGCAGCGCGACATGCTGGCGGCCCAGAAGCCGCCGGACGAGAAAGCCATCGTGGGTATCGACCGGCGACTGGAGGCTAATCTGGACGGTGTGCGCGTCGCCGGAGCTGCCGCTTGGCCATTCATCACCGCAGCCTATGATGACTTTCCCGAGAGGGGCGAACTGTTCGTCTATGGCTGGACGGCAATAGAACAGACGGATGGGCGACGTATTCTCGAAGCCGTGGAGCTGGGCCGCACACGGGACGACGAAGTGCACGGGCTGGTGGGCGCACTTGCATGGCATGACGCCAAGGCGATCGGACCGCTGGTGCGCAACTGGATCGCGTCCGAGGATGGGTTCAAGCGTTATCTCGCGGTTGCCGCATGCCTGGAACACGGCGTGGATCCCAAGGACGTCCTGGTCCGCCTTGTCCGCGATCCAGATATGCGCGTGTGCGCAACAAGCCTGCGCCTTGCCGGCAAGGCGAGGCGCGCCGACCTAGTGCGCGAGATCGCTGCCGCCCTGGAATCGCAATATGAGGCGGTACGCCTTTCCAGCGCCCTGGCGCTGAACGAACTCGGTCACGCCGCTCTGGCAAAGCCCGAACTGCACAAACAGGTCCTGGCTAACGGACCCGACGCGCTGATTGCCTTGCGCACCATTGTGAAGATCGGGCCGGACAAGGATGTCCGCGCCTGGATGGGCGGGTTGCTGAAGTCGCCTGACACCGCGTCGCTTGCCGTGCGCGGGGCCGGCATGCTGGGTGACCGCACGATCCTGAACTGGCTTATTCATCAGATGCGCAATCCTGCGCTCGCCGTGGCGGCGGGCGGCGCGTTGCTCGAGCTTTTTCCGGAGGCGCGCAACGCGGATCTCTTCACGCTCGAGCCCGCGGAAATCGGCCAGGCATTCGAGGACCATTTCGGAGATTTCGGCCCGAATGTGCCGGTGGCCGACAAGGTGGAGGCCTGGGGAAGGGCGGCTGCCCTGCTTGGCTGACTGAGCCGGGTCACGGTTACGAGGTTATGCGGACGTCCAGGCGCTCGGCGCGGCAAATCGATGGATCCAGTCCACTGTGCAGGCCCTCTCGGCGAACGGTCCTTCGAATTCGGTGATGTCCGTCAGCAATACCGGATCGAGGAGAGACCCGGCCGTGAAATAGGAGGCCAGTTCAGGTTCCCGGCGGTGTCGGTCGCCCAGGATGGGCTTCTCCCCGAGCTGAAGCAGTGCGCCGGACCCGCAGGGCTTGAGCACCGCGCCGGGTATCGTCTTCAACGACTGTCGCTGGCGCGCGAGTTTTGGATCGGCCAGGAACTTGGCGCCGATGAATGTGAGCCAGGAAATTGCCTTCATGCCGTTGTGCATGAACGGCAAAGCCGCGTTCAAATCCTCGACATCGACAGCCCAGTAGCGTTTCGCCCACGGGAAAATCTGGGCGAAAGCGGCTGCCTTGAAGTAGGGATCGTACAGGTGACAAAATCCGGCATGGCCGGACAGATATTGGATGTGTTTTCCCACTTCGTTGGCCAGGCTTGCCACCAGAGCCGGTGCCGTGTCCCAGGGAAAGAGAAACCGGTAGAAGGCGTGCTCCGGCTCGTTGGCCTGATGCGCGAGGCGGTATATGCAGGCGCTCCAGCTTTGCGAGAGCTTGCCGTCCCAGATGCGAAATTCCGTGCGCCATCCTCGGATGGTCCGATGACGGATCCGGTGCAGGAACGGAAAGGTTGCGCCATCCGAAAGCGGAGCGTTGATATAGTTGCCGGCAGGCAGCCTGCTGAAGCCGATATCGGGAGAGGCCTTAACCTTCGTCCAGACGTCTGCCGGCGCGTATTTTCGGTAGATATCGAGAACCGCCTCCCATTGAGGTACCGATAGGCGTTCTGCATAGATAGTGAGGTCGAGCCCGATCTCCAGCAGGGGAGAGTCGAGATCTCCGGGGGAAGGCAGTGTCAGGAGGGCGGGAGACGTCATCTGGAATCCCTGGTTACTCTTTGGGGTCCGGACCGGCGTCCGCCCCCTTCTCGTCCTTGATCCACTCGCGCACCTCGTCGTAATTGCTCTTGAGATATGCAGCCATGTCCTTATGTCGGGCCAATTCTCCCTCTTCGTAGGTGTATTCCACGACATCCATTTCGCCGTCGGCCCGGCGGGTGTCGATGTCGAGGTAAACGACAAAGGTGGTATCCGCGCCGCCGACGATCAGCAGATTATCCGGATTGTAAGGGTCTTCTCCCTCACGCATCATTTTCTTGAAGCTTTTGACGCGGTCACGAATTTCCTCCTCATGGCGCTGTGCCAGGGACAAGAGGTCGGCTTCGTCCTCCAGGGCTATCCAGCCATCGTGCAGCAGCAGCATCTCGCGATAGCTTGGAGGCAGCGCGTAACCGAGGCTGCGTTCCAAGGCTTGTAGCTGCTGCTCGGAGGCAGGTGGCCCGAGGACTTGATCTGCTGACTGACCAAACGCCACCTGGTAGAACTCTTCCCGGGCCTGATATAGTTTCGAGACCAGAGCCTGTAGCCGTGCACGGATATCCTTGGCCATCGTTCCCATCCATCTATTTGCAGCAATCGAGCGTGACGCCCGTGTGTGCCTTGACCTTTTTCCCGTTCGCGTAGGTAAAATCGGTGGTCTTGAAGGCCCTCATCTTCGAACCAATCCATTCGTTCGGTTTTGACGGCATCATCCTAAGGTTCGCGAAGTCCTTGGTCGCACCGCCCACCTGAATTTCCTTCATGTGATCGGGGCTCATCCCCGGCAGGTTGGGTTTGGCTCCCTGATCCTTCCATCTGTCATGCGCGCATTTGTGGACGAAGTTGTCTTTGATGTCGTCGGGCTTGGCGGTGCCTTTGGGGGGGAGCTGGTCGGTCAGCGCCTTGCGATAGGCGTTGGCCCCCGCGTTGCCGAGTTTGCGCAAGCTTTTTCGCCCGCCCGACCGCGGCGCGTGCGAAGCCTGACGCCGAAAATCGCCTTGCTTGTTCATTGCCAGGCATTTGGCGCACATGCATTTTATGTCGCATTCACGCTTCTCTTTGTTCCGTTCCTCTTTGTAGTCGGAGCATTTGATAATCAGCGGATTGCTGCCGGCTTTGCATACGTCTGGGATAATGCCTGCCATACAGATCGTGTTGCCGTGGTTCATCTTCAGCTTGTCGCTGAACCGGCAGACGTTTGCCCCGTCCATCTTCACATCGAAGGAATACGTGATCCACGTCGCCTCCTTCATAAAAGTGCTCGACACGACGCCGCCCGCGGTTCCAGCCTCATCGCCCGAGCAGCGGCTGAGTTCAGAGCCCTTGATCGCGCAGGAGTTGCCGTCCGCCGTGACAGTTGTGGTGCCATTAGCCAGGTCGCTGGCGTTTGAAATGATAACGGGGTATGGGATAGGCACTGGTCCGCCGGGGCTGGGTGTCTTGCACACGTCGGGAGCCGTGCTCATCGCGAAGTCGGAGCTGCCCTTGTGGACGATTCCGTTCATCGTGCCGTTGACCTTGACCGTTACCGACATCAGCGCGCCTGTGCCTCCGTGCGGGCGTGGGCGAGAAACCCGCAGCGTTCGCCCGATTCCGAACTCGTGAATGCCGCCAGGACAGGTCCTGCGGCGTAGCGTTTCCTGGTGGCCTCCTCGGCCAGCATGAGCAGCAGCGGTCCGGAAGCCGCCCCCACATCGCCCCAGCAATCCGCCGGCGCCGTAAAGGCGTCGGGCGCGCGGAACAGCTCGGCCGCGCGGATGCTCGCAAAGCCAAACTCATCCGCACGGTAAGGCTCGCCATTCATGTCGCAATACAAATGGTCTACCTTGATTGCGGGCGGGTCGCCGGCCAGGATTCGAAACATCGCCAGCAGGCCTTCGCCGGTGCACACGGTATCGGTCTTGATCAGGTTGGTTTCGCGGGCGATGGCAACTGACATGAGCTCTAGCGCTGCTGAGAGTTGATATGTTTGCGCCGCGGCTGTGGTCGTCAGCAAAACAAACCCCGCGGCCTCACCGGGGATGAAACCATAGGGATTGTTCTCCGCCCCGGCCGAGTGAACCTGATCGTTTTCTTCCAGCCATTCCAACGTTTCCGGCTCCAGATAGGAATCGACGCTACCTGCCAGCGCGAACTCGCAGGCGCCCGACCGCACCGCCTGCCACGCCCTTTCGATCGCCATCGTTCCGGCAGCGTGCCCGGATTCGATGACGATGGTTTTTTCGATGTGGCACAGAGGAGCCAGTTCCTCGCGCAGCCGGTCGACGACGATGGTGGCCACGTCACTTTCGCGGCCCGGTCGGGCAGACGGCAAGCCGACGAATAGGGAAACCCGAAGTTCGCCGGCCCAAGGCGCTGATAAAGGTCCGACGGCCTCTACTGCGGCGGGCGCCGCCAGTTCCGCTAACCGGGCCGCTCCCCTCACATCTATGTCGAGGTATGGCGCCAGGGCCACGATCATGCTCTTGCCGGCAGTGTCCACCACGAAAGGATGTTCGCCGAAACCGGCAATACCGGCACGCACGGCGGCAGCTGTCGCCGCTGCTGTCATGCCAACGGCCGTTCGGGCTCCTGATCCGATAAGCGCCACTCTCACCGCCCTTAACCACCTTCTTCATCAGGATCGCGCCAACTCTCATCGATCCCGGATGGGACCGAGCGCGGGTGTGCGTTCGTCACCGACAACAGGCTCACGCGCGTCCGGTCTAGCCGCTGCACATTGGCATGCGCCGGCAGCGACGTTCGCCAGACCAGCACCACCCGCGGCACGTCCGGCTCGATTATGACGGTGTGCAGGGTCCCTCGGTGCGTGATGCGTGGCTTGCCCTTGATATCCGTCTCAAACCGGAAGGCGAGGCGAGGTAAAAGAAACGCCATCCGCCCGGCCGGCGTCAGGTTCAGCAATTCCACAGGCTCTCCCCCTCGGAAGAAATGTTTCGGTCGCTGGTCCTCGGGAGAGCAAAGAAAGAAGCGGTCATCCAGGTCGAACGGATAGAGCGGGAAGTGATTTTTCTGCCACGCTTCATCATAGGTGCCGGCGTGTTGGGCACGCTGGCGCCAATGCGCGGGGATCGGTCCGAAGCCGGCCGCCTTGCTGCCACCGTTAGAGCCCAAGGTTTCAATATTCGGAGCGATCTTGCCGGGCACGGGCACCAGTCCGGTCCCGACTGGGTTGTATTGATCGAAGTGGGGCCGCTCCGGATCCTTGACCGGATCGGGCTCGCACCCGCCATACGCGCGCTCGTAGACCAGCGGCATGCGCATGAAAGGCTGCGGCGATCCGACACTGACACCGGACACTGAGTGCTGGTAGACGCGATCCCCGGTGACTCGGAGAGATTTTTGCAGGTCACCTATTCTCAAACTCACGTCCACGGACGTCGCGGGTTTGTCCCCAACAGCGTAGGCATGGCCGCGCAGCAGCACGTCGGTCGTCGGTTTCGTCAGGTAGAAATCGGAATCGTACACCAGACTGCCGGCGCCCGGCCCGATGCCGAATTTGGGGGCCACGACCGGAGGCTCTTGTTCATCGGCGACAGCCGTTGTCCCATCCGGATTGACGCGCAGGCTGCATCGTACGGCGACCATCCAGACCTCGCCTCCGTCCCGGCCTCTGGTCCAGAGCCCGCTTGCTATGAACGGCGTATCGTTCTCGACCTGCCACATCAGCTGGTCTCCCAACTAGCGGCGAAGATCTGCTCCAGCGTCGATTGCGGCGCCTGCGGATCGACGTCGAAAATATCCGTATGCGCGGTCCACATAACCAGGTCGTCGACGACATCGCCCTCGCCTTCGACAAGCGGAACCGGCATGGCGGCCACGGCCGCGTCGAGCTCGCCGGGCGCCAGCTCCCCCCGCTGCGCGGCGAAGGCTGCGCTCTCGATGTCATCGAACCAGCCATCGCAATAAGCCAACTTCAGCGGCGCGTCCGGGAGCCTTGCGACGACGCTCAATGGAAATTGCCGGCCGACCCGATCGGCGCTCTGCAACACGATGCCCGCCGAGCCGCCGAAGGCACCAGGGCCGCTAAGGAAGCGCAGCGCCGTGCTTGCCGGCCAGGTCTCTACCCCGAACAGCGGCACGATGTGCTGCGCCAGCCAGCGGTCCCACACGCGCACGAAATCGCCCGGCAGCCGCCGCGTCACGAAATCGCCAGCGGCGGGCATCTTGCCGTAAAAGCCGGGCAGGTTCAGATCTGTGGCGGACATGTGAACTTCTTGAACATTTCGAGCGTGTAGGGGTTCTCGACGCTGGCCGCCTTGAGCTCGAAATCGGCCCACATCCCCTTGGTGCCGAGCCGCAGGCTGTAGACGTCGGTGAGCTTGGTCGCGTTGAAGCGGCCGCCGCGCAGCATTCTCAGCCACGCCCAGCTGCCGGTCTCGTTGAGCATTATCTCAGGCGAGCCGTCGACCGGCTGGAAGGCGAGCGAGATCACGCCGGTGCCGTCCTTGCCGGGCCATGTCATCGGCTGCGGCCTTGTCGCGTTGTTGTAGTAGACGAGGTTCTGGCCATCGAGGTTGAGCGTCACCCGCGCCACGTTGGGCGACAGGTCCTTCGGCTCCAGCGTAAAATTCATCACAGGGCCGGTGCCGCCGGGGAAGAGATCGTCGCGGATGTGGCGCGCCTGCTCGAACGCCGCCAGCGCCGCCGGGTCCAGGCCGAAATCGGCGCGCCATTTCCACGGTTCGCTGGCGGTGTCGACGTAGTTGATCAGGTGGTCGTTGGTGAAGGCGTCGATCAGCCCGGTCGGCCCGAACAGGCGCTGGAAGTCGCGCACGTTGACGTCGACCGCGCTCTCCGGACTGAACGGATAGCGGTTGTTGAGCGCGGCCTGGCAGAAGGGCAGGATGTCCGCCCGCCAGATGGCGTTGAGCTCGTTGGTGACGGCTTTCTGCGACAGGCCGCTGGTGTCGCCGGCAATCCCGCCCAGCCAGTCGTTGATCGGCGAGGGCAGGATCTGCGCTTGTCTCGCAACCGCGCCTGTCAGCTCGGCCAGCCCGCCCTGCTTCTTGATGGCGTCCTGCGGGTCGGGATTGGCGGTGACGGTCTGCAGCACATTGGACAGCGCCGTCAGCGCCACGACGGCGGCGTCGAGCGCCGGCGGCTGGCCGTCGACCTGGGCGATCGTGCCCTTGAGCGGCTTGAAATGCTCGGCCACCAGGCTGCCGGTCATGTCGACCTGGTCGGCCGAGCCCGCGCGAGGCAGCAATTTCGCGCCGGTCTTCACCACCTTGCCCAGCTTTCCGAGCTTGCTCAAGAGCTTCGAGCCGGTCTTGGCGGCGCCGCCGCTCTTGTCGTCGGCCGCCGCATCGTCCGAACGGGTCAGGTCGGTCTCCTGCACCACCGCGGTCAGCAGGCGCTTCAGCGCGGAGTCGGCGCTGGAAAGATCCTTGAGGTTCTCGCTGGCGACGTTGAGGTCGGTCAGCGGCGCCAGCCGCATGTCGCGCAGGAACGAGTCCCACTGCGCGATATAGTCGTCGTAATAGAGCTTCAGGATGTCTTCCGACAGCGCCGAGACCGACGTCTCCGAATTCTCGGAGCAGCCGCCGGCAAACACAGCGCGGTCGAGCGCTGCCTGTCCGGCGACATCCTCGACCCGGTCGAGGATCGCGTCGTGGAAGCCGGCATAGGTGTAGGGGCCCGGCACACCCACACGCAGCGTTTTGTCGGAACGGCGCGCGAACACCTTGGCGCCGTTCGGCCCGGCAAAATTGGCCGGCACCCATTCCTTGACCGCCGCCACTTCCGTGTCGGCCAGAAGCTGCTTATAGGCGCGCTCCGGCAGCGAGATCGTGCACACCGTCTTCAGCGCCTCGGCGACCAGTTCCTTGTCCGGCGCGATGTAGCTGTCGTCGACGGCCATGCGGCGGATCGCGGCAAGCTGGTGCTCTTCGGCGTCGGCGGTTGGGAAGGGGGCGGCAGGCGCGAATTGCGGCAGGCTGTTCACCCACCAGTTCTGGACGAAATCGGTGTCCATCTGCGACAGGCCTGTCATCATCCGGTAGGTCTTCAGCGCGCCGAGCATGAAATCCGGATCGCGGATCTGCCGCCACATCGTCGCCTCCAGCAGCGCGACCATATGCGGCTCCAGCACGTTGCGCAGCGCATGGTCGTAGGTATCGGTCTGCGCGCGCACCAGCTCGGCCGAAGCCGTCGGGCCGAGCAGGTTGTGGATCGCGTCCGGCGGTGCGGTGCGGGCCGTCGCCACCGCGTCCATCGCCGCCAGCGCGCCGTCCATGGTCGGCTGCTCGACCGCGGCCGGCATGGCGGCGACGTCGGTCAGGGGCTGCTGCAACGCCTCGAACTGGCCGGCCTGCTCGGTGATCGCATTGCGATTGTCGAGATAGGACCAGGTGAACAGTCCGCCGGCGAGCAAGGCGGCGAGCGCGCAGGCGGCGGCGGCTCCGCGCCAGATCCAGGCGCGGCGGCGCTGCGCCAGCGGATCGAACGTGCCGAGGCCGGCTTCCTTGAAAATCACTTCGGTGAGCAGGTTCCTGAGGAAGAAGCTGCGTTTCTCGACGCGCGCCGCCGGCATGGCGCGGCGCGGCGGCAGTCCGAAGGATGAGGAAAGGGCGGCGGTCAGCCGGTCGATCGGCGCGCCTTCCTGCGTCGCCGAGGTCAGATAGAGGCCGCGCAGCCAGGCGGCCTCCTCGTAGCGGCTTTCGCCGAACATCGACTCGACCAGCACCTGGATCGGCTCGGAGAGGCTCGCGAGCTGCGCCGGGAAACGGAAGATCTCGGCGCGCTGGCCGAGCTTGTCCTCGTCCTCGAGCCGCGGCACCAGCCGCCGCTCCAGCTCGGAGGCCAGCCTGGCGAGTTCCGTCTGGATCGTGCCGGGGTCGACACGTGCGTCGAGCGGAAAAGTGGTTCCCCACACCTGTTCGCGCGCGGTTGTCGACAGGCCGCCGAAAAAGGCCTCGAAGCCTTTGATCAGGTCGGCCTTGGTCAGCATCAGGTAGACGGGCAGGCGAATCTCCAGCCGATCGTTGAGCTCCGCCAGCCGCCGGCGGATTTTTCTGCCATGCGCCTTGATCGCCTCGTCGCCCTCCGACAGCGCGTCGATCGACAGCGCGACGATGACGCCGTTGAGCGCACGCCGGCCCCGGTGCTTCTTGAGCAGATCGAGGAAGCCCAGCCATTCCGTCGCATCGACATCCGGCTGGCTTTCCTGCTGGACGTAGCGGCCTGCTGTGTCGATCAGCACCGCGTTCTCCGAGAAGAACCAGTCGCAATTGCGCGTCCCGCCGACGCCCTGCAGATCGTCGGTGAGGTCGATCGGGAAATTGAGACCGGACTGGCGCAATGCCGTTGTTTTGCCCGTCGCCGGCGGCCCGACGATCACATACCAGGGCATCTCGCGCAGGAATTTTCTGCCGCCGAGCTTGCGCCGCTTGAGCTCGGCCATCACCTCGCCGAACTTGGCGCCGACGGCCGCGACGCTCTCCTCGCCGGGCGTAAGCTGCTTTTCGGCGACCGGCGCCGCGATCTCGGCGACGAACATGCGGTTGGCGCGGATCGCGCGGCGTTGCGCGACGATCAGCCAGATCAGCCACAGGATGATCAGCCCGGCGATGATGGCAATGCGCACATTGTCGGATTCGAACGGCGCGTAAGGGCCGACCTGCACGATCGGGCCGAACACCCAGATCAACAGCGAAAGCAGCGCGATGCCGATCAGCGTCCATAGGAATCGCGAGGTGATGACGGCCCAGAGGAAGCGCAGGATGAACATCTCAGAGCCTCTTCTCGACCAGAACCTCGACGCGCCGGTTGAGCGCGCGGCCTTCGCGCGTCGAGTTGTCGGCCACCGGATCGGTTTCGGCGCGACCCTCGGAAGAGATGCTCTCTTGCGGCACGCCGGCCTGCACCAGAAGCTTGGCTATGGTTTCGGCGCGCGCTTCCGACAGACGCTGATTGCTGGCAAACGGATTGGACTTTTGCAGGCGCACATTGTCGGTATGGCCGACGACGGTGATTTTCCCGATCAGCTCCTTGTTGTCCAGGATCACCTTGGCGATCGCTGCGATCAACGGCTCGTACCCTTCCGTCAGCGTCGGCCGCGAGGACTGGAACAGCTCGGGATTGGAGGACTGGACGATCAGCTTGGCCAGCGAGACGCTCTCCGTGCCGCTCAGCGCCCCCTTGAGGTTGTCCGGCGCTTCGGCCTTGAATTCGGGCAGCAGCGCGAAATCGACGGGCTGCGGCGGTTCGGGCGCATCTTGCTGTGGCGCGGCGCGGGTGACGTCGCCGCGCGAGGCCGGCGGCAGCGTGCGCACCAGCGCCGAGAGCTCGACCGCCTGGCTGCTCAGGCCCATCGACAGGCCGATATAGGCAGCCGCGGCGACGACGATCGCCGCAAGCGCCATCACCCAGATCGGAACGATGAAGCGCTGCGGCTCGTCGGAGGCGATTACGCCTTTCCAGTTCGGCGACAGTGGCGCGTCCTCCGCGTCCGCGTTGCGCAGGAAGCGCGCCGCCGCCACACGCACGGCATTCAACGACCGGTCGCCGGCGCGGCCGGGCACGCGATACTTGCCGCGGAAGCCGAGCGCGAGGCAATAATATTGCAGCTCCAGCATTTCCCGGTCGCGGTTGGGATGCCGCTCCAGCTCGTCGAGCCGCGTGAAGAACTGTGTGCCGGCATCGACGTCGCCGCGCAACATGACGACCAGCGGCTGGCGCGGCCAGGCGCTGGCGCCGCCCCACGGCGTGTTAAGCGCCAGATCGTCGAGCAGCGCCGCCACTGCCCAGGCGGCCTGGTCGGCGCGCTCCAGCGATGAACCAGCCGCAACCGCCGCGTCACGGGCCCGCACCAGCTCGTCGAGCAGGCGCGTGCGCATGACTTCCGGATTCTCCGGCGCCAGCGCGCTTTCGAGCTCCGGCGCGAATTCGAGCAGCGGCGCGAAGATGTTGATCAGCGTATTGGGATGGGAGCGCGCCCGTTTGACCGGCGCGCCCGGCGCCAGCGGCGCCATCGGCCGGGGCGCCGCGCCGGTCAGCCGGATGCGGGTGCGCTCGCGATCCTCCGACAGTCCGAAAGGATCATCCCGGCTCATGGCCTCACCTGTTCACCGAATAGCAGTCGACCTGCGGCTCGCTCGGCAGCACACCGGAAACGCCGATGACGAAGCCGGGGGCGTCGAGCAGCGAGGCCCAATGCTCGCTCTTTTGGTCGAGCTCCAGGCACAGCCGGTCGCCGTCATAAGGGATCTCGCGCGGCTGCGAATGAAGCGGTTTCAGCGGAATGCCCGGCAGGCGAGACTTCCACAGCCCTTCGAACTGGTCGGCGGATCCGACCGTCGCCTGATTGACGAAGATCTTGCGCAGCGCGTCTTCCGAAAGCTCGGAGCCGACGCGGATGACAATACGGCTGGCGACCAAAAGCTTCGGGTTGTCGATGCGCACCTTCCAGACATTGGTCGCGTGCCGCATGACCGGCAGCGCGCGCGATTTCGGCTCGATGTAGCGCAGGCTGAGGATGAGCGAACGCAACGCGTCGGCCAGCGCCATATAGGCGGGGCCGGGCGCCATGTGATCGTAGGCCGGCAGTTCGCCGAGCCGCCTGGAGCTCGAGCCGTAGGTGGCCATCTCGCCGGCGAGGCCGGCAAGCTCAAGATAAAGCTCGGCCGGATGGAAGACATCCTGGGCCAGCATATGGGCAAGGCGTGGCCGCGCGGCGTTGGCGAGGTGCAGCATCAAAAGGTCCTCGACGCTGCGCCCGGCCCCGCCCATCACCATCTTGCCATGCGCCTCGGCGATCTGGTCGAGGCCGGTGACGACCTCCTGCAGCAATTGCCGATACCAGTGGACGGCGCCGGTGATCAGCGTCGGCGGCAGGAAGGACTGGTCGAGCGAGACGCCGCCATCGGCGCGCACGCCCGTGATGTCGGCGACCGGCAGCGCGGTGTAGCCGCCGACCGATTTGCCGGGCGCCAGCAGCACCGCTTGCGGTCGGGCGATTTCGATTTCCTCGGGATCGGCGCCGCCCTGCACGGCATCGCGCACCGGGACGATCTTGCCGTGGTAGCGCGCGCCCGTCGATGCGGCATGCGCCGGATCGAATCCGACGCCGCCGGGCGGCTCGAGCGGCAACGCCACCAGCACCGGCCCGGCGCCGGTGTCGGCCGTGACCGGCAGCGGCTTCGGCGCGTCCATCAGTTCCGGGATGGAGAAGGGCGTGCCGTCCGGGAAGATGCCCCGGGCGGACACGATCGAGACCTGGCCGGCATCGAGCAGCGACTGGTCGAGCGTCAGCTGCTGGAAGCCGAACGTATGGAGCTGGCCGGCCTGCAAGGCGCCGCGCACCATCCCCTCGAAGAACCGGTCCTGCTGCTGGAAATGCTGGGTCCTGAGAAACAGGCCCTCCGACCACAGCACCCTGTTTGCGTCGCTCATGCCATTACTCTCTGCACTGCCCTGCCGCCTGGTTGCCACGTTGCTAAGCGGAGATGCCGCCCTTGCCGAGGCTGACGTTGATGGTGAATTTCGAGCCCGGCGACACCGACTTGGTCGTGCGCCAGTTGCGTCCGCCAGGCTCGCGGATCAGCGCCACGAAGCCGAGCGCGGTGGCGTTCGGTTCGACCGTGATGGTTTTTGCCGCCGTCTTGCCCGGAGCAACCGAGATCGCGTCCGAGCCGATGAGGTCGGCGCCGAGCGCCGAGCCGGCATCGCCCTGCAGCGCGAAATAATCCGCCGAGTTGAACTTGCCGGTGCTGGCAAGCCGCATCACCAGCACCGTCACCGGTCGGTCGTCGCCGCCCGGTCCCGGATTCATGCCGGCGCCGCCAGTCACGTTGACGGAGATGACCGATGGTTTCGGCGGGCCGCTCTGGCAAGCCGCAAGCAGCCCCGTGGCGCCGATGGCAATGATGAATTCGCGTCTGTCGATCATGTCCCTACTCCTCTTCATATGCATCCCTGAAGTCTGCGCCGATCTCGCCCAGGAAGCTCGATTCCGCGCTCTGGGCGATGTCGCGATGGCGTTTCTGGTAAAGTTCCCACAGCTTGGCATTGCGCCCCCCGGCGAGCAGATTGCCGATCGCGGAATTGGACTTGAGCTCTTCTTCGATCGCGGCCGGATCGAAACGGTCGATCATGCGCCGCAGCGCCGCCTGCACGCCGCGCCAGGCGCGCACGTGATGCTGCGCGAGATCCTTGACCGCGTCGCCGATCGCCGCCTCGCCGGAGAGAAAGCCGGGGCTGCGTTCCGCGATGATGGTGACGATGACATCCTCGACCGTCGGCAGGAATTTGAGCGGGTTGACCTCGGAGGCGCCGACCATGGTCTGGGCGACACGCGCGCTTCCCTTCTCTTCGGCGCGCTTGCGCAGGAGCTGCATCAGGCCATCGAGCATCAGCCGGTATTCCCGCCCGAACTTTTCCATTTCGGCAATCGCATCGCGCCCGGGAAAATCGGCCTCCTCGACGCCCATGCCGCGCAGGAACGCGGCGCGCAACGCCATGTCGCTGGACGCCGGTTGCGCCGGACGCGATGGCTTGGGAACGGGAACAGGGCGAGGTGGTGGCGCTGAGGGGTCGGCCGCCTGCGCCGGTATCTCCCATGGACGGGCGGCCTTCGGCTTCTCGGCGGGCCGCCCGTTGCGACCGGTTGCGTCGGCGCTGCTGCCGGAAGCGGGCGTCGCGGCTGGTCCGAAGCTGAAATCGTCGAAGCCGGACGGTTTCGGCGCGGGCTCGGGCATATCGTTGCGCGATGGCATCTCGCCGAAGCCGAAGGGGTCCGCTTGGGCGGCGTCAGGCTCTTCGCTCGAGGCCGGCGTCGCCACCGGATCGAGGCTGAACGGGTCGTCGAAGGCGGGCGAGCTGCGCTGGTTCGCGGCGCGATCGTAAGCCCCGGGCACAGGCTGTTCGAACGGATCGGGCAGCCCTGCCGGGCGCGGCCGCTGCGGCTCTTCTTCGACCTTGGCCGAGAAGAAGTCGTCGCCGCCAATGCTGGGTGGCGTCCGCGATTGCGGCGGCGACCATGCCGGCGCGGCGTTGGCGACCGGCGCCTGACCGATCGAGGTGTGGCCAGCGCTGGGTTGAACCTCGACATGGAGCACATAGTCGCCCAGGCGCAGCCGCATGCCGCTTTGCAGGCGCGTCGACCTGCCGGTGCCGAGCGGGCTGTCGGAATCGTCGATGAACAATCCGCTGCTCGACGTGTCGGTGACGAAGTAGCCGTCGCGGCCGCCGCTGATCTTGCAGTGGGCGCGTGAAACGAACATGTCCGGATCGTCGATCTGCCAGCCGGCATCGGCGCTGCGGCCGATCACCAGTTCGCCTTCGTCCAGCCGGGTCTGCCTGACCACCTGCGAGCGCGGGCCTTGTTCCAGCGTCAGCAGCAGGCTCATGCGGCTGCCTCCGCCATTTCCGGTCGCCAGCCGACGATGGTGCGCAACCTGAGATCGTCGGCGTCCCCCTTTTCGGCGGGCCGCGAAAGCCAGGAGGTTCGGCCAAGCTGGATGGTTCCCATCTTCGGCGAAGGCACGGCTTCACGCGCGAGCACGATCCTGAGATCGACATCGAGCGCTTCGCCGATCATGTCGCGCACTGCCTTCTTGAACAGGGCAAGGCGCCGTTCTCCGGGCAGGAAGGACCTGAAATCGTCAAGACTCAGCGGTCCGACGCGCAATTCGATCCGGCTCTGCCGGCTGAAGACGCGCGGCCCGATCGTCGCGCCGCTGCCGAGCGTCGCATAGGCCTTGCCGACACGGCTCTGCAGCGCCGCCGGAATGGTGATCCAGGCGGCGACGAATTCCTTGATCTGCACCGGCACCTTGAAGGCGGTGGCGAGAAACAGCGTCAGCCGCTCCGCGCCGTCGACCTGGTTTGCAAGCGATCCGGCCTGGCGCAGCCGCACCGTGTCGAGCTCGGGATCCTGCGTGCCGGGAAGGCCGATCCCGGCCATGGCTTCCAGCATGGCGCGGACGCGCCCGCCGACCGAACGTTCGACCTGAACCGCCGGATGTGCGTCCGCCCATGCGCGGTAATAGAGCGCGATCATGCGATGCTGCAGGATGTTGACGAAGTCGACGAAGGTCGTGTCGCTGGTCTGCTCGGCATCGGCGCCGGTGAACCAGCGCTGCGACAGCCGGTCGAGCACCCAGCGCGTCAGATGCAGCGGCATCGGTCCTTCCGGCCCGAGCAGGCCGAGATTGGCGACCGTCACCCGCGCCGGAGCCTCGTCCCTGGCGTTCTGGAATTTGACCACGTCCCTGGCCGAGAAGCTCAGCCGCACATGTTGGCCGATCCTTGCCGGCTCACGGTCCGCGGTTCCGGAATGCCCGAACAAGCCACGCCGCTGCTCCAGGCGGCGCAGCAGCTCGAAGAAATCGTACCCCTCCGACAGCGGCTCCGCTTCGGTTGGGGCCAGCCACGCTAGATCAGGTAGCGATTGCCGGGCGTCATCGGCCATGGCACATCCTCCTGCTTCTGCAGCAACCGCGTACGCGTCCGCACGAAACCATTTATCCCGGCGTGGCGGGCGAACAACCGCGCAAGCAGGGCCGAAAGCAGCAGCGTGCTCTGGCCCGCCAGCACCGACTGGTCGACGTGCAGCGTCACCTCGGTGCCGCGGCCGAAACACATCGGTCCGTCGATCTTGAGCCGCTCGATCACCGGCCGCGAGTCGATGCGGGTGATCGAATACACGTTGCGGGCAAGGCTCGGATCGCCGCGATCGGCGTAGAGGTCGAGCAAGGCATGCAGCGGATCGACGCCGCGACCTTCCTTGGCGAGGCTGAGGAAATTGAGCGAGAGCTGCGCCACCAGCCGCCAGGCGAGATTGTCGGCGCGGGATTCGCCTTCGGCGCCGGCCGGCAGCGCCGCCGGGATCGCCGGCTGCGGCGGCCGCAGCGCGCCGAGCAGCCGCACCGCTTCCACCGGATCGGCGGTCTCCAGCGTCAGCGCCGGCGTATCGTCCAGGATCGGCAGGTCGCGGTTAGTGCACAGCGCCATCACGTCGAGCCGTTTCAGCGGCCGGTTGGGCTGGCTTCCGGCCGGACGCGAGACGGCGAGAAACACGTCGTCGCCCGTGTAAGAGGTGCGGGTCAGGCCGTCGCGCCGCTCGTCCTCCGTGGCCCGGCGGGGGCGCCGCTCCGCCGAATAGACCCAGCCGCTGCCCCGGTTCTGCCCTAGGCTGAACAATTCGGGAATGATCGCCTCGCTGCCTTCAGCGTCGGCGTCTTCCACCCGGATGACCCGGAAGATCTCGAAATCGCGCGCCCGGGTGCGGTCGGCATGCAGCACCTGGCGCGTCCGGCGCGGGTCGATCTCGATGACGTTGCACTCGCGTTCGAAGAGATTGATGATCGGCGTTGCGAACAGCTCGAAATCGGCCACCGCCACATCGGCGAGTTCCGGCACCGGACGCCGGAACAGGAAGATGATCTCTATTGCCCCATCGCACTTGCGCACCACAGGCTGCAGGCCGGCGACGCGCACATAGTGGAAGCGCTCGGGGATCAGGAAATATTCGCGCAGCAGCCGGTATCCCTCGAAGGTCGGGCGGGTGCGCGGCATCAGCGCTTCGTCGTCGTGGATGCCGATCATTTCGGGCTCGGGCAGCGCCGTGAGCGGATTGGTCTTGCCTTCCGCCCGCGCGCCGACGGCCGAGCAGGCGCCGAAGATCGCGTCGAAGATGAGCGGCGCCTTGGTGCGCCCGGCGAAGTAGAGATCGAGCCGGTCGAGCGACAATTCGCTGAGCTTGCCCTTCCCGGTCCGGGTAAGCGCGATGCGGAATGCCGCTTCGCCGCGCACGCCGCCGACCGGCGCGATGCCGGCGGCGGCCAGCGCGCTGCGGTCCTGGAAATAGCTGACCGAATTGATCGCGATCGGCCACAGCGTGACCTCTTGCGCGGTGGTGAAGGTCGAGCGCGTCGAGAGCCCGGGATGCAGGCCGGAAACCAGCCGCGTGCCGCGCGCCACGGCATGGCCGGCGATCATCGACTGCACCTGCTGCCCGGGTTTCAGCACGGCCATCGCGGTCGCCGGCGCCGGCGTCACCAGGTCCGGATAGAGCACGTCGAGCACGGCGCGCGAAAAGCGCGAGCGCTCGGCGTCGACCTTCAGCCGCGTGCGCGCGGCAAGAAAGGCGACACCGTCGAGCAGCCGTTCAACATAGGGATCGGGGCAGGGAACGGTGTCGAGGGAAAGGTTGCGGGCGACCGCCGGATGCATGTCGGCGAATTCCGCGGCCAGCGCGCGGATATGGGTCAGTTCCTCTTCGTAATACTCCACGAAGACCCGATCCATCTCAGGTCTCCCGGAATTCGGTTCGCGCCAGGCCGTTGTCGAGATTGATCGTGGTGCGCAGCCGCATGCGTTCCGGCGTCGGCGTCATGATCAGCACGGCGTCGATCTCGATCTTGAGGCCGACGGTCTTGTCGCCAAGCGTGACGTTGACGGTCGTAGCGCTTTCCTTGAGGCGCGGCTCGAAAGTGGCGAGCACCGCGCGGATCTCGCGCGCCAGCGTGTCGCGGTCGAAATCCCGCGACGAGCGGCCGGAAAACGACGGCACGCCATAGTTGACGACGCTGCGGCGCACCTCCGGAAAGTCGGCGAGCGGCGGCAGCTCATCCAAAGGCTGTTCGTGCTCGGCGTCGGAAAGCATCGGCACGGACTCGAAACGCTCGGTGTTGAACAGGGCCTCGATGTCGCGCCGCACCGCTTCCCTGAGCACCCGCGCCGACACCACCACGCCGCGGCTTTCGATCTCGGTGCGATGCTCGGTCTGGAAGACCAGTCTGTGCAGTCGTCGTTTCTGCTCGGATGTCAGTTCGGCATCGGCATCGATGACGCGCGCGCTGCCGGCAAGAAGAGCCTCGACGCGCTCGGCGCCGAGTTCTTCTTCCAGCAGACGGCGCAGCCCGTCGATCTCCGACGTCAGCCCGGGCAAGTCGTTGACGAGGCGGTCCCAGAGGGAGGGCTGGACCGCCTCGCGCTTTGCCTGCGAACTGCCGGCAAGCTGCGCTTTCGCGCCAGGCCGCTTGGCCTCACTTGCCGACATAGACGTCCATTTCGATCTCGTCGTCCTTGTCGTAGACGAACTTGATCTTCTTGTAGGCGAAGCTGACTTCTTCCTCGATCAGGTCCGCCTCGTCGTGGGCCTGCCGCATGTCGTATTCCATGACGGAGGCGTCGGTGAGCGTCACGACCAGATAGTCGCTGGTCTCGCCGTCAATGGTGCGGCGGGCCGAAAACACCACTTCGTCCAGCGCCTTGTTCTCGAACAGCGCCTTCTTCAGGTAGGGCGACGACTTGTCGTAGTGCTTGAAGAATTTGATCATTCCCATCGACACCCGGCCGCGCCGCGACAGCGAATTGGGATCGTAAGGCGCGATCATCTTGTAATCGACGCCATGGATCTCGATCTCGTCCTCATGGCCGTCGCGCTTGCTCGGGCCCTTGATATCCGGGACTTTCAGGAAGCCGTCGATCTTCATCGAAGGCGCATCGGCTCTATCAGGCATTGTCTTTCTCCACCGCTTTCAAAACGAAACAAGATGACTGCGATTTCAGCCCTTCACTGACGGCAATTCCGACACCAGCCGGAGCGAGGCGTTGATGCCTTCCAGCTGGTAGTGCGGACGCAGATAGAAACGGGCATTGTAGTAACCGGGCCGGCCTTCGACGCTGTCGACCTGGACCTCGGCCGCGGCAAGCGGGCGCTTGGCGCGCGCCTTGTCGTCGGCAAAGGCAGGGTTGGCCAGCACGTACCGGTTGATCCATTCGGTCAACCAGGTCTCCATGTCGGTGCGTTCCTTGAACGAGCCGATCTTGTCGCGCGCGATCGCCTTGAGGTAGTGCGCGAAGCGCGAGACCGGGAAGAGGTAGGGCAGGTTGGCGCTCAGCCGTTCGTTCGACTGGGCGTCGGGGTCGACCAGACGCCCGGCGCGCGTCTCGTCGTCCTGCAGCGAATGCGCGCCGATGAAGGCCGCGAGATCGGTGTTCTTGCGGTGCAGGATCGGCATCAGGCCGAGCTTCGCCAGTTCCGCCTCGCGCCGGTCGTCTATGGCGACTTCCGTCGGGCATTTCATCGCGATCGACCCGTCGTCGGTCGGGAAGGCGTGCACCGGCAGGTTGAGCACCGTGCCGCCGTTCTCGACGCCGCGGATCTGCGTTCCCCAGCCATAGAGCTTGTGGCTGCGGTTGATGTTCACGCCCATCGGGAAGGCGGCATTCATCCAGACATATTTGTTGTGGTCGCCGCCCACCTCCTCCTCGAAGGTGAAGCCCTTCACCGGAACCGTCTCGGAGCCATAGGGCAGGCGCGCCAGAACCCGCGGCATGGTAAGGCCGATGTAGCGGGCATCCTCGCTTTCGCGTAGCGATTGCCATGAGGCATAGGCCGGGTTGTTCACGATCATCTGCAGGTCCTGCGGGTTCGGCAGTTCCTGCCAGCTGTCCATGCGGAACAGCCGTGGCGAGGCGGCAGCGATGAACGGCGTATGCGCCGAGGCGCAGACGCCGGAAATGTTGCGCAGCAGCCCGACGTCGCGCGGATGGTTGGAGAATTCATAGGCGCCGATGATGCAGCCGATCGGCTCGCCACCCAGCATCGAATACTCGTCGGTGTAGACCTTCTTGAAGATCGGGCTCTGGTCCCACATCTGGCCTTCATAATCTTCGAGCGTGTCGGCCAACTGCTCCTTGGAGATGTTCATCACCCGGATCTTCAGCTTGGTGTCCGTCTCGGTGTTGTTGATCAGGTACCAGAGGCCGCGCCAGGTGCCTTCCATCTCGCGCACTTCCGGCGCGTGCAGGATCTCGTTGACCTGCGTCGTCAGCATCTTGTCGATGCCGGCGATCAGCGACTTGATCGACTTGATCGCATTGGACGAGATGGTCGTGGTCTCGGAGCGCGATTGCGCGGCAAGCGCCAGGTTGCGCACCAATTGCTGCAGCTTCTCGCTGTCGTCCTTCTTGACCTTGAAATCCTTTTCAAGGAGGCCGCTGAATTCGCCAAGATCGATGGCTTCCGCCTCGGCGGTGGCGGCTGCGGTCTTTTGCTGTTCGGCCATGACTTACTCCTCGCCCTTGCCGTCATCCATCGCCTGGCTGGCGATCTTGCTCAGCAGCGGCTCGTTGTTCAGAAGCTGCGCTATGCGCTTTTCCGCGTCGACGCGGCCGTCCATGAAGCCAAGCAACTCCTCGAGCTGACGGCGCATCTTCAGGATTTCGGCCAGTTGCGGGACCTGCTCGGCGACCTTGTCCGGCGCGAAGTCGCCCATCTTGGAGAAGGTGAGATCGACCATGAGCTCTTCATCCCGCTCCTGGCCCTCGGCCTGTGGCAGGGTGTTCTTCACCCGCGCCTTCACCCGCGGCCCCATCGCTTCCATGAATTTCGGGAAGCGGTTGGCGTCGGTTTCGACGAAGTTGCGGTCAAGCACCGACTTCGACGCTTCCTTGGTCTGCGAAGCGCCCGAAAGGTCGGCCATCACGGCCATGACGAACGGCAGTTCGATCGTCGTCGGGCTGCCGTAGGTTTCAACATCGTAGGCGATCTGCACGCGCGGCGCGCGGTTTCTTTCGATGACCTTCGCTTTGCTCTCTGCTGGCATGCTTTTCTACCTTTCATCCTTCTGGGCCGGCTTCTTGGGATCGGGGACGCCGGCAAGCTGCCGGAACTCCTTCAGCCCCGACGGGGCGAGATCTTCCATCAGTTCCACGAAATCCATGTGCACCATCCGGCGCACGCGCCGGGCGAGATGCGGGATGGGGCTGGACGGTTCGGTGCGGTCGTAGAAGGCGACCACGAGGTCGAGGCATTTGACGACCTCGTCGCGCGAGTTGATCCGGTCCGGCAGACCGGCGCTCGCGTCCACAGGGCTTGCCACACTTGCCATCGTCTCGGCTCCATGACCGTTGCGGGCGGGCATCGCTGATTCCGCCGCCGCCTGCGGAGCGGGCTTCGCGGCGCCGTTCGCCGTGGCGCCGCCACTGGAATTCCGCTCCAGCGTCGTCAGCAAACGCTGCAGGAACTTCTTCAATTCCGGGACGGTGGCGCCATGGCCTTCGATGCGGGCGTTGAGTGCGGTGTCCACCGCCTCGAGCGCGGCGATCGCGGCACGCGCGTCGGCCAGCAGCGACGTCATCACATCCGCTGCTTGATCGATTTGCGCCGCGCATCCGGTGCGCACGCGGTTCAACAGCTGGTTGTGGGCGCTCGTCAGCGCCGCCTTTTCGGCGGTCCCGAGGCCAGAGGCTGCTTCCTGGAGCATGACGCGTTCGTCGAGCGCAGCCTGTTCCAGGTCCCGGCCGCTGATCGGCCCGATCGCGCGCGGGGAGAAGAAGGCCACCTGCCTGAGGTTCGCCAGCAAGCCTTCTTGGCCGTTTTGCAGATCGAGCAGCGCGTTGATGCGGCGTAAGGCAGCTTCGCGTGGGGCCCCCGTCCGCAGCGACGGGTGCATCGTGTCCCAGTACTGCTCGAAGGTTCGCGCAATCAACGTCAGCCCCTGGGCGAGGCCGGCCAGCCCTTCCTCGTTGGCCAAGGCCCGCGCGACGATGACCAGCAGGCGCAGGTCCCGGCCGCGGGTGCGCAACTCTTCGGCCCTTTCGAGCACCGCCGCCCAGTCGACTGGACTGGACTGGGACGCGGGCTTGCTGTTGCCGTCATGGACAACTTTGAGCTGAGGCTCGGTCAAGCGCTCCAGCTCATGAAAGGCCGGGTCGTTGCGCAAGTCCTCTCCCGACGGATTCTCACCGTTCAGAGGATTCAGCCAGAGTGCGAGATCAATCACACCAACCCCCAGCCAGCGGCCCTGAGACCCCTATGTGACGCAACGTTATCACCGGCCTCACGCGACGACAATTGAGCACCTGCGCAAAAACTAACGGAAGCTAAACGCGACCGTTCTTTCTTTGGCCAAACCCATTGCGCGATTGCCAGACCCGGTATGTGAAATGGCTCGCATAGCCCGGGCAGCAATCCGGTGTTTGTTGCAGCGAGTTTGCAAGGCTTGTGTAACCGGGCGGTGCCGCCCGGATAGATTCAAAAACCTTATCCGCCACGCGGCTTTGTCAAGCAGCAGCTTATATGGCAGGGTACGGTCGGCAGGTTGCGGGAGCAGGTTCGATGGAACAGCGCCGGTCATCGCAGAGTTTCAAGCGTAAGGAACTGGTTGCCAAGCTCAACGCCACGGGGGTGCGCGCCTTCAAGGCCGCGGCCGACACGGCCAAGCTGCGCGGCAATCCTTATGTCGAGCTTGTCCATTTCATCCAGCAACTGGTGCTGTCCGAGCGCTCGGATGTACAGATGATCGTCGCCGACGCCGGTATCGATGCCAGCCGGCTGACGGCCGACATGACCCGCGCCATCGACAAGCTGCCCTACGGCGCCACCTCGGTGGAGGAATTCTCCGACCACATCTTCCACGCCATCCAGGAAGGCTGGAACCTGGCGACGCTGGAGTTCGGCGTGGAAGAGGTGCGTAGCGCCCATATCCTGCTTGCCTGCCTGAAGACGCCGGTGCTGGAAGGCCTGGTGTCCAAGATCAGCGCCGAATTCGACAAGATCGACGCCGACGGTGTCGTTTCCCGCTTCGCCGACGTCACCGAAGGCTCTCTCGAAGCCGGCTCACCGCCCGCCGCGGCCGCTACCGAGACGCCGATGAAGCGCGGTCCGGGCGGGGATTCGGCGCTGGCGAAATACGCAACCGACCTCACCCAACGCGCCCGCGACGGCAAGATCGACCCTGTCGTCGGCCGCGATCCGGAGATCAGGCAGATCGTCGATATCCTGATGCGACGCCGGCAAAACAACCCGATCCTGACCGGCGAGGCGGGCGTCGGCAAAACCGCGGCGGTCGAGGGTTTTGCACTGCGCATCGCCCAGGGCGACGTGCCACCGACATTGCAGAATGTCAGCGTGCGCATGCTCGATGTCGGGCTGATGCAGGCGGGCGCCAGCGTCAAGGGCGAGTTCGAAAAGCGGCTGAAGGCGGTCATCGACGAGGTCCAGGCCTCCGAGGTGCCGATCATCCTGTTCATCGACGAGGCGCACACGCTGATCGGCGCCGGTGGCGCGGCCGGAACCGGGGACGCCGCCAATCTGTTGAAACCGGCATTGGCGCGCGGCGAGCTTCGCACCATCGCCGCCACGACCTGGGCCGAATACAAGCAGCACATCGAGAAGGACCCGGCGCTGACCCGCCGTTTCCAGGTGGTCAAGATCGACGAGCCCTCGGAAGCGGTGGCCGTGCTGATGTTGCGCGGCGTCGCAGGGGTCTTGGAGCAGCACCATAAGGTGCAGATCCTGGACGAGGCGATCGAGGCGGCGGTCTCGCTCTCGCACCGCTACATCCCGGCCAGGCAACTGCCGGACAAGGCGGTCAGCCTGCTCGACACCGCCTGCGCCCGCGTCGCGGTCTCGCAGCATGCGACGCCGGCCGAGGTCGAGGACATCCTGCGCCGCCGACAGGCGCTCGAGGTCGAGAGCGGCATCATCGGCCGCGAGGCGGCGATCGGCATCGACGTCGCCGACCGGCAGGCTCGTGTCGACGCCGGGCTGGCGGAAACCGAGACCAGTCTGGCCGCTGCCCAGGCGCGCTGGGACCGGGAGAAGGCTTTGGTGAGCGAAATCCTCGACCTGCGCGCCAAGCTGCGCGGCGAGGGCGTGCCGCTCGACGAGGCTGCGGTTGAAGAGGCCGCCGCGGAGACGGGGAGCGTCGAGGGCGCGGCAAAGGCGCCCGAACAAAAGGCGCCCGAGAGCAAGGCTGGCGAGAGCAAGGCCGGCGACGGCAAGGCTGCCGGTTCGAAGAAGGCAAAGTCCTCGAAAGCCAAGATTGCGAAGGCCGAAACGGCTTCCGCCGAGCCGGCTGATGAGGCCGCCGATCTCGCGCGGCTGCGCGAACTGATGGCCGAGCTTGCCGACGCGCAGGGCGAGACGCCGCTGATCCTGCCGTCGGTCGACCGCAACGCGGTCGCCGCCGTGGTGCAGGATTGGACCGGCATCCCGACCGGACGCATGCTCTCCAGCCAGACCGAGAAGGCGCTGAAGCTCGCAGCGACCCTGTCCGAGCGCGTGGTTGGCCAGGACCACGCTATGGAAATGATCGCCAAGCGCGTCCAGACCAGCCGCGCCGGCCTTGGCGCGCCGGAAAAACCGGTCGGCGTGTTCCTGCTTTGCGGCCCCTCCGGCGTCGGCAAGACCGAGACCGCGCTGGCGCTGGCCGAGACGCTTTACGGCGGCGAGCAGAACCTGATCTCGATCAACATGTCCGAATTCCAGGAAGCGCACACCGTCTCGACGCTGAAGGGCGCGCCGCCCGGCTACGTCGGCTACGGCAAGGGCGGCATCCTGACCGAGGCGGTGCGCAGGAAACCCTATTCGGTGATCCTGCTCGACGAGGTCGAGAAGGCGCATCCGGACGTGCACGAGATCTTCTTCCAGGTCTTCGACAAGGGCATGATGGATGACAGCGAGGGCCGGCGCATCGACTTCAAGAACACGCTGATCCTGCTGACCTCGAATGTCGGCTCCGACGTCATCATGGACCGCACCAGGAACGGCACGGTGCGCACCGGCATCGACGATCTCGACACCGCGCTGCGCGCCCCGCTGCTGAAGGTCTTCCCGGCCGCCTTCCTCGGCCGGGTGGTGACCATTCCCTACTATCCGCTCTCGGATGCGATGATCGAGGCGATCGCAAGGCACCAGTTCGGCAAGATCGCCAAGCGCCTCAAGGCAACCAACGATGCCGAGCTGGTCATCGGCGATGGCGTGATGGACCTGGTCAAGGCGCGCTGCACCGAGATCGAATCCGGCGGGCGCATGATCGACGCCATCCTCACCAACACGCTGCTGCCGGAACTCAGCCGCGGCGTGCTCAACCGCTCGCTCGAGGGCAAGAAGATGGCGAAAGTCACCGTCGGCGCGTCGGCGGAAGGATTTACCTACTCGTTCGAATAGGCCTCCACGGTGAGGGACCCGGCTCTCAGATGGACCAGAGCGCGCCGCCGTCGCAGGCGACGGCCTGGCCGGTGATGTAGGAGGCGCGGTCGGAGGCGAGGAAGGCTGCCAGCGCCGCGAACTCTTCGGGACGGCCGATGCGCTTGGCGGGTATGGCCTGGCTCACCTTTTCCAGGTCGAGCTTCGCGTCCGCCAGTCTCTCGGTCAGCGTATAACCCGGCATCAGCGCGTTGAAGGTGATGCCGTTGGCGCCCTCTTCCTTGCTCAGCGTGTTGATCAGCCCGTGGATGCCGGCGCGCAGCGAGTTGGAGAGCGCGAAGCGGTTGATCGGCTCCTTCGCGGCGATGGAGGTCACGAACAGCACGCGGCCCCATTTCTTCTCGCGCATCGAAGGCAGCACCGCCCGCACGATCTCCACCGCGCTCATGAACAGGTTGTCGAAGGCGGCGCGCCATTGCTCGATCGTGATCTCGTCGAAGGGCGCGGTGGGCGGGCCGCCGGTGTTGACCACCACGATGTCCGGCGCGCCCAGCGTCGCCTTGGCCCGCTCTACAAGTTCCGTCGCCGCGCCCGGCTTCGCGAGGTCGCAGACGAGCGCCGTCGCGCCGATCTCGCGGGCGGTCTGCTCCAGCGCCGCCGCGGTGCGGGCGCAGATCGCCACGCGCGCGCCTTCGTCCAGCAATTCCTTGGCCACGGCGCGGCCTAATCCTTTCGAAGCGCCCAGCACGAGCGCGTTCCTGCCCTTCAATCCAAGATCCATCCGTCCTCTCCGATGATGCCGCGCCTCAGGCGCCGCTGACCTCGACGCTGCCAAGACCGGCAATGTCGAACCGATAGGAAAAAGCCTTGTCGGGGAACCGCGTGCGCACGATGCTGCCCGTCATGACGATGTCGCCCGCCTTCATGCCCCTGCCGGAAGCGCCCAGATGGTCGGCCAGCCAGGCCAGCGGCTCATAGGGGTGACCGAGCGCATCGGCGCCGACCCCTCTGCCGATCTCGGCGCCATCCTGGTAGACGATCGCTTCGACGGCCTCCAGTGCTGGGGGCGGGGCGACGAAATTGCCCAGCACCACGCCGGCGTTCCACGAGTTGTCGGCAACCAGCGAGCGCACGTCCAGCACAGAATAATCGGCATGACGATCGTCCACCACCTCGACCGCCGGGCAGACGCCGTCGACCGCCGCGGCGACCTCGTCGCGCGTATAGGGTGCGGCGCGCGGCGCGAGATCGCGGCCGAGCCGGGCGCAGATCTCGAATTCCAGACCGAGATGGCCGTAGCCTCTCAGCGAGAGCTTTGCTCCGCTATGCATTACCCGCCGCCCGAAAACGGCGCCGGCGACAGGGTGGTCGATCCCGCACATGCTCTGCATGCTGTGCGAGGTCAGGCCGATCTTGTAGCCGGCTATGCGGTCGTCGCCGATGATCGCCCCGACATAGGCATCCTGCACCTTGTAGGCGGAGACAAGATCCGACAATCCCTCGATCGTCGCGAACTGCGTGTTGTCCTGATGGCCGCGCACCAGCGCTTGTGCGGCACCAACAATATCGAACGCCATATCAAATCTCTCCATTCCCGTCCGACAATTCGCTCGCCGATTGCCGGACAAATTCGTCGTAAGCCCAGACCACCTAAGGGGTTTTCGGCATCGGGATTTCCCGACGTCGTTTCGATGCATGTCGTTATCCCGGAACCGCTGCACATTTCTGGGCGACATGCATCAGAGATTGGTCTCGTCGGGGTTGAGCACCACCATAGTCGACGTCTCGGCCACCGATGGGATCGATTGCAGCACGTTGCTGATGAATTCGCGAAGCGCCGCGATGTCCTTCACCCATACCCGCAGCAGGTAGTCGATGTTTCCCGTCACGAGCAGGCATTCGGTGATCTCCGGATGTTTCGCCACTTCGTTGAGAAACAAGCCGGCTCCTTCCGGGCCTTGCTGCCCCAGGCGCACGGAAACCATCACGCAGACGCCGAGGCCCAGTGCCGCCGGATCGATCCGCGCCGCATATCCCTGGATCACGCCCGTCTCCTCGAGCCTCTTCAACCGGCGCGCGCAGGGCGTGGGCGAAAGGCCGATGCGCTCGGCCAGCTCCACCGTCGAGATGCGGCCGTCCTGCCGCAGCTCGCGCAGGATGCGATGGTCGATGCTGTCCAGTGCGATCATGGCGCTTTCAGCTAAAATTTCCCCCAACCTTGGTGACTATGCGCGAAAAGTTGGCGATGACAAACGAAATTTATCGTGAATGCGCTTTGATAAAGCGATAAGCTCGATCGAAAGAAGGAGGAGGCCATGGCCGCTTATATGATCTGCACGATGAGGATCCACGATCCCGAAACCTACAAGAAGTACACCGCGCTCACCCCTGCCACGTTGAAGAAGTATGGCGGGAAGTTCCTGACGCGGGGCGATCCGGTGACCACATGCGAGGGTGAGACTTTCACCGATCGGATGGTCATCCTCGAATTTCCGGACGAGGCCACGGCCCAGAAATGGTACAATGACACCGACTATCAGGCGGCGTCGAAATTCCGCCGCGCCTCTTCCGATCGCGGACGGATGATCCTGCAGCAGGGACGCGGCGAAAGTACCGCTCCCGACCCGCTCGTCTGAGCGGGCCAAGCCGTTGAGCCGGCAAAGTTCGTCCTTGATGCATGTCGCCCAGAAGTGTGCAGCGGTTCTGGGACAACGACATGCATAAAAACAAAAACTTAGAGCGCGTCCCGGGGAACGCATCTTGCGATCCCCGGAAAAGTTCATGCTACAAACGTGAGCGGGATAGTGCGAGTTTTCCTTGAAACGCCGACCCGCTTCAGGTCGAACTTGCGAGGCAGAATTTGGCTCGTTGGAGGCCGGTCATGAGGGCCGAGGATTTGCAGGTCGCGCGGGAAGCGTATGAGAATTATGCGGAATTCTACCGCAAATCTTCCTACTCCGCCTTTCCCCAGCAGCATCGCACCATACAGGGCACCGTGAGTGTCGGGGCGCCAAGTTAAAGCGGTCCAGCTTGCAGGGAACACTGCTTACGAAGGCTTTCGGCGCTTATCGGTCTCGGTGGACCAATGCCCAAAATCTGTGAAACGCGCGAAAAGCGAGCTCATAGCGTGAATGGACACAGGTGTACATTCACGCTAAGTGTGTGCTTGGCGCCACTTTGCGGTGTTTGGCACCAACGGCAGGTATCTTAAGAGGCGATCGATGCACATGTTCGAGCTGGAGGCCCGGCGACCAAGCCCTTGCGGTGGTGCGACGTCACTGGCCTGTGACGGCGGTTTGGGCGCATGACGAGGCAGTACTCGGCGCTTTCGCTCTTCAAGGAGGGCATCGCCGGTCAGACCGGTTGGGAAAAGGCCTGGCGCTCTCCTGATCCGAAACCGCGCTACGACGCGATCATAATCGGCGGCGGTGGGCACGGCCTCGCCACTGCCTACTATCTCGCCAAAAATCACGGCATCACCAACATCGCGCTCCTGGAGAAGGGCTGGATCGGAGGCGGCAATACCGGCCGCAACACGACCGTGGTGCGTTCGAACTACTTCTACCCGGAAAGCGCGGCGATCTACGGACTGGCCCATAGCCTCTACAAGAGCCTTTCGACGGACCTGAACTACAATGTGATGTTTTCCGCGCGCGGCATCCTCACGCTCGCGCACAGCGAAGCGGGAATGGAAACCGCCGCGCGGTCGATCAACGCCATTCAGGTCAACGGCATCGATTGTGAGTTGTTCTCGGTCGAGGACGTGCGTCGCGTCGTGCCGATCTACAATTTCAGCCCGGACACACGCTTCCCCGTCTATGGCGGCACCTGGCAGCCAAGCGGCGGCACCGCCCGCCATGACGCTGTCGCCTGGGGCTACGCCCGCGCGGCGAGCCGTCTCGGTGTGGACATCATCCAGAATTGCGAGATTTCCGATTTCATCATCGAGAATGGGCGCTGCCGCGGCGTCGTCACCTCGCGCGGCGCAATCCGGGCCGAGCGTACAGGCATGGCGGTGGCCGGCCATTCGTCGGTGCTGGCGGCGAAGGCGGGCTTCCGGCTGCCGGTCAATTCCTATGCGCTGCAGGCCTGCGTGTCCGAACCGGTCAAGCCGATCATCGACACGGTGGTGATCTCGCCCGACACCGGCGTCTATGTCAGCCAGTCGGACAAGGGCGAACTGGTGATCGGCGGCGCGCTCGACCGCATCCCGTCCTATGGCCAGCGCGGCAACCTGCCGGTGCTGGAAAGCGTGATCGCCGGCATGCTCGAAATGTATCCGATCTTCGGCCAGTTGAAGATGATGCGGCAATGGGCCGGCATCGTCGACGTCGTCCCGGATTCCTCGCCCATCATCGGCGAGTCGCCGCTGCCCGGCCTTTTCCTCAATTGCGGCTGGGGCACGGGCGGCTTCAAGGCTATTCCCGCAGGCGGCACGCTGCTTGCCCATCTGCTTGCCACCGGCAGGCATCACGACATCAGCCGGCCCTTCGATCTCGACCGCTTCGCCCGCGGCCGCCTGATCGACGAGGCCGCCGGCTCCGGCATTGCCCATTGAAGGTGTAGAAAAGATGCAGCTCTTTCCCTGTCCGTTCTGCGGGCCGCGCGAAGAAAGCGAATTCCACTATGGCGGCGAGGCCGGCAATCTCCGGCCCGACGGCAGCGACGCGACCGCGGAGCGCTGGGCCGGTTATCTCCACATGCGCGACAATCCGAAGGGGCCGACGCGAGAGATCTGGGTGCATATGACATGCCGCGAGTTCTTCGCGATGAGCCGCGACAGCGTCAATCACAAGGTGTCGGGCTCTTCCGTGCTCGGCGAAGCGGAGCACGGCGCATGAGCGCTTCCCGTCTCACCACCGGCGGCAGCGACATCGACCGCGACTGCCCGCTGAGCTTCACCTTCGATGGCAGGCGTGTCGAGGGTTTTGTAGGCGACACAATCGCCTCCGCCTTGCTCGCGAGCGGCCAGGCTGTGGTCGGCCGCAGCTTCAAATACCATAGGCCGCGCGGCATCTGGGGCTCCGGCGTCGAGGAGCCCAACGCGCTGGTCGATGTCGAGAGCGCGATCGGCCGCGTGCCGAATGCGCGCGCGACGACCGTGCAAGCCGTCGACGGCATCAAGGTCAAGAGCGTCAACGCTTCGCCGACGGCCGAGACCGACCGCAACGCCGTTCTGGATCGCTTCGCCCGCTTCCTGCCCGCCGCCTTCTACTACAAGACCTTCATGTGGCCGGACTGGCACCTGTTCGAACCGCGCATCCGAGCCATGGCCGGACTTGGCATCGTCGATCCGGACTGGAAGCCGCGCCAGGTCTCGGACCAGATCAACCATCATTGCGACGTCCTGGTGGTCGGCGCCGGGCCCGCAGGCCTTGCCGCGGCAGCCAGCGCGGCGGCGGCCGGGCACTCGGTCGTCCTGGTCGACGACAAGACGCATCCCGGCGGGTCGCTGCGTCACCGCGCCGGTGAGGTCGATGGCGTCGAGGGCAAGGCGTGGGTCGACGCCGCAGTTGCGAGGCTGAAGAGCGATGGCCAGCTCGTGCTCAGCGATACGACCGCTTTCGGCCTTTACGACCACAATCTGGTCGCGCTCAACCAGCGCCACTCCGACGGCAGGCCGGACACGCTTTGGCGCGTGCGGCCCCGCCGCATCGTGCTGGCGACAGGCGCGATCGAACGGCCCGTGCCGTTCGCCAACAACGACCTTCCGGGAATCCTCTCCGCCGACGCGGCGCTCAGCTATCTGCGCCGGCATGGCGTGCTTGTCGGCCGGGAAATCGTGGTCGCGACCAACAACGACAGCGCCTATGAACCCGCCTCCGCGCTCGCCGCCGCCGGCGCTTCGGTGACGGTGGTCGACTGCCGGCGCGACGGCGGCGCGCGAGGAAGAGCCGATATCCGAGTCGTGGCTGGGCGCACGATCACGGCGGCGCGCGGGCGCAACGTCGTCCAGGGTGTCCTGCTGGACGACGGCACGGCGCTCGCCGCCGATTGCGTCCTCGTCTCCGGCGGCTGGACACCCACAGTGCACCTGTTCTCGCAGGCGAAAGGCAAGCTCGCCTGGAGCGACCAGCTTGCGGCCTTCATTCCCGGCGAAGCCATCGACGGGATTGGCGTCGCCGGCGCCGTGGCCGGCACGGTCTCGCTTTCGGATGCCTTGGCCAGCGGCGCCGCGGCGCCCGGCGACTTCGGTTCGTCGACGCCGGCGCCTCGCGGCACGGGGGCGGAAGCATCGCTCGGCGTCGCCAGCCTGTGGCCGAAGCCCAAGGCCAAGGGTCGCGTCTGGATCGACTATCAGAGCGACGTCACCGCAAAGGATGTCGAGCTCGCGGCGCGGGAGAACTTCGTCTGGGTCGAGCACCTGAAGCGCTACACCACGCTCGGCATGGCGACCGACCAGGGCAAGACCTCGAACCTGAACGGTCTTGCGCTGCTGGCTGACATCACCGGGCGCGGCATTGCGGAAGTCGGCACCACGACCTACCGGCCGCCATTCACGCCTGTCCCCTTCGCCAGCCTTGCGGGAGCGCGCCGGGGCAGCATGCACGCTCCGGTCCGCCGTCTGCCGCTGGAGGCAAACCATCGCGCCGCCGGCGGGGTGTTCCAGGAATATGGCGGCTGGCTGAGGCCTGCCTATTATGGCGGCGGTGAAGCCGACGCCTCGATCCAGGACGAGGCGCGCCGGGCCCGGCAATCCGTGGCGCTCTTCGACGGCTCGACGCTGGGCAAGATCGAGGTGATCGGCCCGCGCGCGGCCGAGTTTGTCGACTTCATCTATTACAATACCATGTCGACCCTGAAGCCCGGCCATTGCCGCTACGGCTTCATGCTGTCGGAAAATGGCGTCGTCTTCGATGACGGCGTCCTGGTCCGCCTGGACGAGCATCGCTTCATCGTCTCCTGCTCGTCCTCGCATGTCGCCGCGGTCCACGCGCGCCTCGAGGAATGGCGGCAGGACCGCTTCGGCCGCGACGCGGTCTATATCCACAATGCCACCGCGCACTACGCCACCTTGACCGTTTCGGGTCCGAATGCGCGCCAGGTCGTGGAAGCGCTCGATCTGGGCGTAGCACTGGACGATGCCAGCCTGCCGCATATGGCCGTCGCCGCCGGCCGCTTTGCCGGCGACGAGGTGCGCATCGCCCGGGTCTCCTTCACCGGCGACCGCAGCTATGAAATCTCCGTCCGCGCCGACCGGGCGGAGGCGCTGTGGGCGAGGATGCAGCAGCAGGGCCGCGCCTTCGACGCCGTTCTGCTCGGACTTGAATCGCTGATGATCCTGCGCGCCGAGAAGGGATACATCGTCATCGGCAAGGACACCGACGGAACCACCATGCCGCACGATCTGGGCGTCGCCGGACCGCGGACCAAACGCGCCAACGAGTTCGTCGGCCGGCGTTCGCTTTTCACCGAAGCCGGCAACGGCATGGACCGCAACCAGCTCGTCGGCCTTGCGCTGCGCCAAGGCGAGGCGCCGCTGGCGACCGGCGCGCATGGCGTGGAGAAGCGCGAGGGCCGGCTCAGGAGCATCGGTTTCGTCACCTCCAGCTATCAAAGCCCGACCCTGGGACGCCCTGTCGCCCTGGCGCTCATCGAACGGGGCGCGGCGCGGCACGGCGAAACGATCGACGTTCAACATCTGGGTGTCGTGCGGCAGGCGACGATCGTCGCGCCTTGCGCCTTCGATCCGGAAGGGAGCCGGCTCCATGCGTAACCTTGCCGAAAAGTGGCCGGCGGCGCCCGACTGGGCCACCGCTACGCTCAGCAAAGGCAGCGTCGGCATGCGAACGCTTGGCGGGCTGAACCAGCTTCTGGTCAGCGGCGACCTCGCCGCCTGGTCGAAGGCTTCGGGGCTTGCCGGCGAGGGCGTCGGCGCCGGCGCAATTGCCAGTGGCGACAGATACATGGCGCGGATCGCGCGCGACCGCGTTCTTGCGGTCGGGGAGCAGCCATTCCCCATTGCGGCCGGCTGGGACGCGGCCGGTTTCGCGGTGACGGTCATGGATGCCGGACTGCACGTCTTCGAGATCGAGGGGCCGGACCTGGATCGCCTGATCGCCAGGGGCACCGCGCTCGATCCCGGAGCGGCAAGCCGCTCGGCATCGATCCTTTTTGCCGGCGTCGGCGTTCTCTTCTACCGGTTCGGGAACCCCCATCGGGCGCGTCTCCACATCGACCGGGGCCTTGCCCCGTATCTTTGGGAGTGGCTTGGACAAGTGCAAGTATTGTAGCGTGGTGGTTTCAGGTCTATCTAGCCGGCGTTCAAACTTGGCCGGTCCGCTATGTTCTCCGATTCCAGTGCTGATGAAGTCGTGCGGCGGTCCGGTCTGATCGGCAACACCAAGGTGACGCGCGAGGACTGGATGAACCTCGCGCTGGAGACGTTGATCTCCGAGGGCGTGGAGGCGGTGCGCGTGCTGGCGCTCGGGCAGAAGCTCAACGTCTCACGTTCCAGTTTCTACTGGTACTTCAAGAGCCGCCAGGACCTGCTCGACCAGCTGCTGAATTACTGGCGCAACAACAATACCCGTTTCATCGTCGAGCAGGCCGGCCGGCCGGCCGCGTCGATCACGCAAGCCGTGCTCAATGTCTTCGAGTGCTGGCTGGACGAAACGCTCTTCAATCCGCGACTGGACTTCGCCGTGCGCGCCTGGTCGCGCCAGTCGGCCGACGTGCACCGGGTCGTGAACGAGGAGGACGACGCGCGCGTCGAAGCCATCCGGGCGATGTTTTCGCGGCATGGCTATGAAGCCACCGAAGCGTTCGTGCGGGCGCGCGTGCTGTATTTCACGCAGATCGGCTATTACTCGCTCGAGATCGTCGAACCGGTAAGCAACCGTCTCTTCCTGACGCCGGCCTACCTGCTCACGCACACGGGCGAAGCTCCTCGCGAAGGAGAGGTGGAGGCCTTCGCCAAAAAGATGCTGCCGAGACGTCCCGGCTGAGCAGTCTCGCCATCCGCGATCACGTCAATTCAGGTCGCGTGGAAACTCCTTGGCCTCCTCGCGATCGACCACGACCTCGTCGCCGGCGCGTGCGATGAGATGCGTTTCCATGCGCCAGACATCGCGCAGCGCGTGCACCGTGGCGGAGACCGAAACGCCGGCGTTCCAGTCGCCGCGCGAATAGGTCTTGTCCCACGTCACGGTCCCCCGCGCCGAGTTCGGATCGTCCGGATGGACGACGAAGATCTCGGTCTGTCTCTGCGACAGGGTCATGCCGGTGTGTGGATGGCGCACCGTTCCGGCGTCGATGACGACCGTATAGCTCGTCTCGCCGGTGATCTGGTCCGTGGTCACCTCGCGCCGGAAAGGCTCGCCCGCCTTGATCGGTTCCTGCGCCATCGGCGTGGCGCTTTCCGGTCCCTCGAATTCCGGGAGTGTCTTGTCGAGCGGCTGCGGCTTGCGCACCGGCAGGAATAGCCTGCTGCCGGCGCAATGGATCGATAGCGTCGCCTTCTCCGGTCCCGGAAAGACGATCGGCCAATGCGCCGTTGCAACGGCAAGCCGGATGCGCTGGCCCTTCTCGAAGCGCTGGCCGCAGCAGCGCAATTTGATGCGCACCGTTTCGGCCTTGCCCGGCGTCATCGGTGCCAATTCGAGATCGTCATGCCGATGTGTGAGGTTGAGGATGCCGTAGCTGACGCGCGAGGCCGCGCCGTCTTCAAGCACGAGCGACAGCGTGGCCGAGATCAGCGCGACCGGCTTGTCCGAGGCGAGCTTCACCTCGAATTCCGGGAAGCCGAGGATCTCCACGGCTTCCTCGAGAGGATCGGTTTCGAAGACGAGCGCGTTGCCGGCTTCCATGCGCTGGTCGACCGGCAAGGTCGGCAGGACGCCGTAGCCGCACCACGCGCCGGACGAGAGCCCCGCCGTCGAGGGCGAGCGGATCGTCAGCACGTCGTCGCTGCCCGCGCCCTCGGCAAGACGGCCGGGTGACAAGGCGAGCGCGCGCTCGCCGATGCCGGGTCCCGGCCATGACGGCTCGGCAACCCAGTGGCCTGGGCGCTCCTCATAGATGGCGGCCGGCGGCGCCGGCTCCTGCATCCAGGCGCGCAGCATGGGTTCGTCGGCGATGCCGGCGTCGATGCCCTTGAGATACTGGTCCCACCAGCGCAGGCATTCCTGGAGGAAGCCCATACGCGGGCCCGGCATGGCGAAGTGCGGGTATTTGTGGCCCCATGGGCCGATCAGTCCCTTGCGGACACCCGGCAAGTTTTCAAGCATGCGGAAGATCGGGTTCGGATAGCCGTCCGCCCAACCGCCGACGGCGTAAACCGGGATTTCGACGTCGGAATAATCCTCGCAGATCGAGCCGTGCTTGTAGAAGTCGTCGCGGCGCTGGTGCTCGAACCAGTCCTGCATCCAGATGCCGTTGCCGTTGAGGCGACCCTCCCACATCTCACGCCAGCGGTCGCCGACGATCAGCGGATCGGGAGGCGTCATGGCGATCGCCCAGGCCGTGGTGCCCCATATCAGATTGTCGCACATCTGCGCGCCGCCGAGATAATGGACGTCATCGTTGTAACGGTCGTCGGTGGAGCAGAGCGAGATGACCGCCTTCAGCGCCGGCGGGCGGCGGGCGGCGACCTGGAGTCCGTTGAAGCCGCCCCAGCTGATGCCGATCATGCCGACCGCGCCCGAGCACCAGGGCTGCTTCGCCAGCCATTCGATGACGGCGAGACAATCGTCCTGTTCCTGCTTCAGATATTCGCCCTTGCAGACGCCTTCGCTGTCGCCGGTGCCGCGCATGTCGACACGCACGCCGGCATAGCCGTGGCCGGCGAAATAGGGATGGGTGAGCGCGTCGCGCTCCACCGTTCCGTCGCGCTTTCGATAGGGCAGGTATTCGAGGATGGCCGGCACCGGATCGGCTTCGGCGTCCTGCGGGAGCCAGATGCGCGCGGCGAGCTTCACGCCGTCCGGCATCGGAATCCACAGGTTTTCGATCTCGCGGACCTTGCGCGGGAAATCGGTGACCACGCGGATGTCTTTCATCGGACGGACCTTCTCTTAACTTGCGGCGATTGCCTCGACGGCGCTTGGGCCGGCATTGAGCGGGAAGTGACAGGTGAGCCGGCTCGAGCCGACCGCGGACGAGGTCGGCGCCTGCGTTGTGCAGATGTCTTGCGCGAACGGGCAGCGTGTGTGGAACTCACAGCCCGAAGGCCTGTCGAGCAGTGACGGTACTTCGGCCGGCAGCGCGATGCGGTTATGCACCTTGTCGGGATCGGGCTCGGGGTTCGCGGACAGCAGCGCGGCCGTGTAGGGATGATGCGGCGCCCGGAAAATCGCCTCGGTCTCGCCTTCCTCGACAAAGCGCCCGAGATACATCACCGCCATCCGGTCGGCGATCTGGCGCACGACGTGCAGATTGTGCGTGATGATGAGCATCGACAGGCCCATGCGGTCGCGCAGGTCGTTGAGCAGGTTGAGCACCTCGCCCTGGATCGATACGTCGAGCCCGGCTGTCGGTTCGTCGGCGATGATCAGCACCGGGTCGAGCGCGACGGCCCTCGCGACGCCGACCCGGCGCGCCTGGCCGCCGGAGAGCTGGTGCGGATAGCGCTCGGCGAAATCGCGCGGAAGCCCGACCAGGGCGAGCAGGCGCTCCACCTCGGCTTCGAGGCTGCGGCCGGACAGGCCGTGGATGGCGAACGGCTCCGCCAGCAGCGAACGGACGCTGAGGCGCGGCGACAGCGAGCCGACCGGGTCCTGGAACATCATCGACATCTTGCGGCGCAGCGGCTTCCATTCCGCCTTGGTCAGCTCGTTCAGCTCTCGGCCCTCGAAGCGGACCGAACCGCCAGCCACCGCCTGCAGGCCGTTCACGGCGCGCGCGAGCGTGGTCTTGCCCGATCCGGACTCGCCGACCAGCGCAAGCGTCTGGCCGCGCTCCAGCGTGAAGCCGACACCGGCGACGGCCTCGATCTCCGTCCGCCGGCCGGCCAACGCGCTCATCATGCCGCCGACGCGGAAGCGCACGCGAAGATCGGAAACGGAAAGCAGAGGTTCTGTCGTCATGCGGCCGCTCCGGCCGTCTCATCGGTGTGCCAGCATCGCGCGACGTGCAACGCGCTCAGCGCGGTATCGGGCGGCATCGCGGAGCAGACATCGTCCGCCAGCTCGCAGCGTGCCTGGAAAACGCAACCCTTGGGGCGGTTACACAGGTCCGGCAGCGTGCCGGGAATGGTGGGCAGCCGCGGCTCGCGCCGCGAGAGCCTTGCCGGATCGCAGGCGAGCAGCTTCTTCGTGTAGGGATGTCGCGGGTTGTGGAAGATGTCGCGGGTCGAGCCGCGTTCGACCACTTCGCCGGCATACATGACGATCATCTCGTCGCACAGTTCCGCGATGACGCCGAGATGATGCGAGATGAACAGCACGGAGCAGCCGATCTGCTTCTGCAAGTCCTTGAGCAACTCGATGATGGCGACTTCGAGCGTGGCGTCGAGAGCCGTTGTCGGCTCATCGGCGATCAGCAGCGAAGGCTGCATCAGCAGCGCCATGGCGATCGCGATGCGCTGCTTCATGCCGCCCGAGAATTCGTGCGGAAACTGCGCCAGCCGGCGCTCAGGATCGGGAATCCGGACCTTGCGCAGCATCGCGATGGAGAGCGCGTCCTTCGCCTTGCGCGACAGTCCGGAGCGGTACTGGATGTCGCGCATCTGCTTGCCCACGGAAAGCACCGGGTTCAGCGCCCCCATCGGGTCCTGGAAGACGGTTGCGATCTTCTGGCCGCGCAACGCCCGCATGCCTGTGCCGTCGAGACGGACGAGATCGCTTTTGCCCTCGAACAGAATCTGGCCCGACGTGACCCTGCCGTTGTCTGCGAGCAGGCCGAGAATGGCATTGATCAATGTCGATTTTCCGCAACCCGACTCGCCGACGACGCCGACGATCCGGTTCGTCGGCACCTCCAGGCTCACCTTGCGCAGCGCCTGCAACGTGCCGGCTTCGGTGGCGAAGTCGACGCTGAGGTCCTTGACGTCGAGGACGGTCATCCGCGCCTCTTCAGCCGGGGGTCGAAAACGTCGCGCAGGGTCTCGCCGAGGAAGGTGAAGCCGAGCGTTGTGAGGATGATCGGCAGGCCCCCCGCGACCACGATCCAGTATGAATCGCGGATGTTGACGAAGCCGTCGTTCAGGATCGCGCCCCAGCTTGGCAGAGGCGGTCTGACGCCGAGGCCGAGGAAGCTCAGACCGGCCTCGATCGCCACGACGACCGGGATGTCCATCGACGCGAGGATGAGGATGGGGCCGATGACGTTGGGCAATATGTGGACGGTGAGAATGCGCGCGGTGCTTGCGCCCGTCGAGCGCGCCGCCATCACATGTTCAGCGGACTTCAGCACGAGCGTCTGTGTCCTGATGATGCGGGCATAACCGGGCACGTTGACCAGCACGACCACGATCAGCACCGCAAGCAGCGAAGGTCCGGTCAGCGTGACCAGCGTAAGCGCCAGCATCACGGTCGGGAAGCTCTTGATGGCATCGAAGAGCAGGAGCATCAGATTGTCGAGCCAGCGCGGCCCGTAGCCTGCGATGAGCCCAAGCGCGATGCCGCCGATGAGCGACAGTCCGGTCGCGCCAAGCGCAATGGCCAGCGCGATGCGGCCGCCATGGAGCACACGCGAGAACAGGTCGCGTCCCAGATGGTCCGTGCCGAGCAGGTGATGCAGGCTTGCGGGCGCGAAGCGCTCGGCCGGGGCGAGTTTCGTCGGTGGGTAGCTGCTGAGCACGTCGGCGAAGAGAGCCGAGAGAACGACGATCACGACCAGGGTGAGACCGAACGCGCCGAGCGGCTCGCGAACGATGCGCCGAAGCACGCGGCCGATCTTGGCGACGCGCTGCCGTGATGGCCGGTCAATTAAGACTTGTTCTGACACGGGGGTCCAACGCACCAATGAGGATGTCGGCGAGAGCGTTCACGACGACGAAGAAAACGGTCGTCACCAGAACGGCGCCGGTGACGACCGGATAATTGCGTACCGAGATCGCCTCGTAGACCAGCTTGCCGATGCCGGGGCGGGCGAAGACGATCTCGGCGAAGACGGCCGAAGACACCATATTGCCGATGCCGACGCCGAGCAGCGTGACGGTCGGCAGGATGGCGATACGCAAGGCATAGGAATAGGTGATGCGCCGATCCGTCAGGCCGAAAGCGCGCGCGGTGCGGATGTGGCTGGCTTCCAGCGTTTCCAGCATGGAAGCGCGCACCATGCGCGCGATGTAGCCGACCCAGCCGACGCCGATTGCGAGCGAGGGCAGGGCAAGATGCTTCAGCTGGCTGGCGAGATTGCCGGGCTCGCCGGCGCCGATGGCCGGCAGCCACTGCAGGGCGACGGCAAAGATCAGCAGGGAATAGATCGCGATGACGAAGGATGGCACCGCGATGACCGCGACCGACAGGATGCCGATGACGCGGTCGACGAAGCCGCCGCGCCGCACCGCCGCGATGCAGCCCAGCGGAATGCCGAGCAGCACCGACCATGAGATCGCGCCCGCGATCAGCGCCAGTGTGTACGGCAACTGCTCGAACACGACGTCCAGCACCGGCCGCCCGGACAGCACCTCGGTGCCGAGGTCGCCGCGCAACGCGGACAAATAGAACCGGAGGAACTGGATCCAGATCGGCTGGTCCAGCCCCATGCGGCTGCGCAACGCCTGAACCATCTCGGGCGTGGCGCGCGGTCCGAGCGCCACGGATGCCGGGTCGCCCGGGATCACATAGATCATGGCGAACAGCATCACCATCGCGACGCTCACGATGATGACGCCCAGGCCCAGCCGTTTCAGCGCATAGCGGAGCATCTCAGGAGCCGGCCATTCCGCCCCATGCCGTGCCGTTGTCCATCACGTCAGGCAGGTTTGAAGTCCGCGAAGCAAGGCTCGCCATTCGGCTTGAGCCCGGCGGCAACGCTCTTGCGGTACATCACGCCGGTGACTTCATGGGTGAGGAAGACGTAGCAGCCGCTCTCCTCCATCAGGTCCTGCATCTTCTTGTACATGACGTCGCGCTTGGCCGGGTCGAGCTCGATCTTGCCTTCGGTGACCAGCTTGTCGAATTCAGCGTTGCTGAACTGCTCCCAATTCCACTCACCGATCTGGCTGGTCGTGTACCACTCCGTCGCCCAGCTCGGATCAGGCTGCATCGAGAAGCGCGACAGCACCATCTGGAGCTTCTTGTAATAAGGGTTTTGCTTCGACCCCAGCGTCCAGAACGTGCCGCTGTCATTCTGCTTGATTTCGACGTTGATGCCGATGTCCTGCAGGTTCGCCTGCACGACCTGCGCCGCCGACAGGCGTTCCGCCTTGTTGAGGATGTCGAGCGTGACGGTGACGCCGCTGGCGCCGGCCTTGTTGACCAGCTCGCGAGCCTTGTCGGGATCGTATTCGTAGAGGTTCTTCTCGCGATGGCCGACCAGGCCGGGCGCGATGATGCCGGTGGAGGTGGCGGCGGCGCCGAAATAGGCCGCGTCCACCACGGCCTTGCGGTCGACGCCATACTGCACGGCGCGGCGCAGGTCCGGATTGTCGAAGGGCGCCGCGATCTGGTTCATGCCGAGCCAGACGAAGGCCAGCGATGGCTTCTCGACCACGACGGTGTCCGCCGGCGGCGTTTCCTTCAGCCGCTTGATCGAGGACACGGCCGTCCAGGTGTAGTCGAGGTCGCCTGCCTCATAGCCAAGCTCGGCGGTCTTTTCGTCCTCGATCGGATGGACGTGGATCTCGTCATAGCCGCCCTGCTCGTATTTCCAGTCCGGGTTGCGCACGAGCACGGTGCGCTGCTTGGGCGTCCATTCCTTGAGCAGATAGGGGCCTGACTGCGCCACGGGTTTCACGCCGAGCTTGCCGCCAGCCTCGGTCACGGCGCGCTTGGATAGGATCGTGCTCGATGGCGTCGGCAAGGTCGAGGTCCACAACGGCGCGAACGCCTTGTTCAGATGGATGATGCCCGAAAGCTTGTCCTTGACCTCGACTTCCTTGAGCGTCGCCCAGTCGCCCGCATAAGGGGACTTGTTGGCGGGATCGGCGATGCGCTCGATCGAGAACTTCACGTCCTCTGCGGTCAGCTGACCGAAACCGTCGGTGAAGCCGATATTGTCGCGCAGCTTGAAGGCGATCGTGAGTGGGTCGAGCTGCTCTATCTTCTCCACAGCCATCGGCTTCCAGCCCCAGCTGTCACCGGGCGTGGCGACAACCAGGCCGGCGAAAATGACGTTGGTGATGTCGCCTTCGGGCGCGGCCAGGCGAAAGGCCGGATCCAGCGTCTGGATATCGCCGTATGAGCGCACCTTGAGGATGGAACCCGCCGCTTGCGAGCGTTTCGTCGAATAGATCAGCGAGGCAAGGCTTAGCGCACCGACGCCGGCCAGCACGCCGCGGCGCGTCATGTTGATGTTTGCGGTTTTGATCATGCTCTGCCCCTCTTGTTTATATTGTCCGCCGGCATCGGCCGGGCTTCGGGAGATCCTTCCAAAGGCCCCCGTTTCGATCAGCCTGCCCCGGCTATACACATATGTCTAGTGAAAAAAATGCATCCTGTGCCGTCGGACCGGACGCCTTTTATCCGCGACCGACGCGATTGCCATTTCGATCGGCTATTTCCAGATCTCGCGCGCCAGCCGCATGAAGTTGCCGCCCATGACGTCGCGAACAGTGCGTTCCGGATGGCCGCGGCACAGCAGCACCTCGATAAGCTCCTTCGTCTGGCCCGGGCTCGAATAGGTCGTCTTGCCTTCGGGATATTCGTTCTTTGGCCAGAAATGCGGATTGCTGGAGATGATGTCCTCGATGCCTTCGACCTCGACCGGGAAAGCATAGTCGAGCCCGATGCCGACATGGCGCGGACCGGCAAGGTCGATCAGATATTCGACGTGGTCGGCCAGCCGCTCGGAATCGGTGCGGCCCTCGCCGAGGAAGCGGTTGAGGCCCACGACGCCAATGATGCCGCCGGTACGGGCGCAAGCCTTGATCTGGTCATCGGTGATGTTGCGCCCGTGAGCGCACAGCGCCTTCGGGTTGGAGTGCGAGAAGATCACCGGCCGGTCCGTATACTCCATCACGTCCATCGTGGTGCGATAGCCCGTATGGGTCACGTCCACGAACATGCCGAGGCGGTTCATTTCGTCGATCACCTGCCGGCCGAATGCGGTCAGACCTGTGTCCTCGTCGTGGCACCCGCCGCCGGCGAGATTGTTGCGGTTATAGGCGAACAGCATCTGTCGCACGCCGAGGCGATGGTAGAACTCGACCATTTCGACCCGGCCGTTCAGCGCATTCATGCCTTCGATGTCGAAGGTGACAGCCAGCTTGCCTTGCGCCTTCGCGGCGAGGATTTCGTCGGCCGACGAGACGAGCGCGTAGTCGGCCGGACGCGCCAGGATCCAGTGCCGGAAATAGGCAAGCGTGGCGACTGTCTTTTCCCAGGGCAGGAGATCGAAGCCGACATCGATGGAAAGATAGTCGACGCCTGCGTCGCGCCAGATCCGCAGATTGTTCAGGTCCGCGGCCGGATCGGGCATGAAGCCGGAATGCGCATCCCAGATGACTTCGCTCTTCAGGATCGACTGGACGTTGTCGTCAAGGTTCATCGCGTCTTTGTCCGGTTGTTTCGTCGCTTCGAAATCTGCGCGTTCCAATCATGGCGGGTCAACCGCCCATCGTGCCGTCAAGGCCGCTGGCCCAATCTAATGTACACCGGTGTCTAGACAATGCTCCGACTGTCGTTATGGTTGGGTGCGTGAGCTTGCCGTGGCGATAGCGCCAGGTTGAGCGAGGTGTTGGGAAGTCGAGATGAGCAGCGTGCGGAACTCCGGATCGATGATCGCGCCGATTGCCGGCCGGATGTCCGGGGATTTCCGCTCCGCCGCGGAATTCGCCGAGGCAGCGGGTTTGTATGCCGCTCTCTTCGGGCTGGACGGGCACGTCTTCGCGGCTCGCTCTCTTTGCGGTCACGCCTCCAGCGATGCGATGTTTTTCATCGGCCAGAGCTTCGAGGGCGGCCTCGATGGCGCGCCGGTCAGCCGTCTCTATCAGGTGGGGCGCGGCGGTGAATCGCCTCAACGGCTCAATGATGCGGAGACCAGGCAAATCAGTCTTGCGCCGGACGGAGAGAGCCTGGCGGTCGCCTACGCCGGTGGAGAGGCGGGCGTCGACCGCATCGAGATCTGGTCTGGCGGCGAAGGCACCGCGGTGGCGGATGTGCCCGGCCGGATCGAGCTGATGGACTGGGCGCCCGACGGCCAAAGGTTGCTGCTCGTCGTTGCCGGCGTCGGCGCGGATCTGGCTGGAATTCACGGCGGCTACGCGCAGAAACAGAAGACGGATGCGCCCGCATGGCTGCCCGAAGTCGGTTGGGGCGAAGGCGAGGACCTTTGGCGCCGGGTTTGGATCTGGGATATGAAGGCCAAACCCGCGCCGCTCACATCGGCGCCGGTCAATGTATGGGAAGCGAGCTGGTGCGGCGCCGACAAGATCGCCGCCGTGACCAGCGATGACCATGGCGAGGGCAGCTGGTATGCGGCGAAGCTTTCGCTGATCGACGCGAAGTCGGGATCGGCCACCCTTCTTCACACGCCGCGCGACCAGATCGGCGTTCCTCGCGGCTCGCCCGACGGCGCCCGCATCGCCTTCATCCAGGCCTTCTGCAGCGATCGCGGCCTTGTTGCCGGGCAGCTGTCGATCCTAGATCCGTTCGGCGGCGAGGTTGCAGTCGTGCCGACCAATTCGATCGACGTCACCTCGATCGAATGGCGCTCCGCCTCCAGCTTGCATATGGCGGGCATCCGCGGCCACGAGACGGTGCTGGCCGATTGCGATGTCTCCAGCGCAGGGGTGACCGAACGCTGGTCGTCGACCGAATTGACCTGCGGCGAGTGGGCGCCCTCCAGCGTGCCGGTCGGGGCCGCGGGCTCGCTCTTCATCGCGGAGGCTTATGACCGGGCTCCATTCCTGGCCGAAGTCGCCGACGGCGGACTGCGCGAGATCGCGTCGCTCATGGCGTCCGATGCGCAATCCGCAATGGCCGGCCGCGGCAAGGCCGAGCCGTTTTCCTGGCGTGCCCGCGACGGACTCGAAATCCAGGGCTGGCTTGTCCGCCCGCTGGCGGCGGCCGGGCCGACGCCGCTGCTGGTCGATATCCATGGCGGGCCGATCTCGTCCCATCGCAACCGCTGGATGGCGCGAACGCGTTCCGCTCCGCTGCTCGTCTCGCGCGGCTGGACGATTTTCTTTCCCAACCCTAGGGGCAGCACGGGACGCGGGGAAGCCTTCGCCCGCGCCGTGCAGGGCGACATGGGCGGCGCCGATGCCGACGACATTTTGAGCGGCATAGATGCCCTGGTGGAGAAAGGCCTGGTCGACCCGGATCGCGTCGCCGTCACCGGCACCAGCTATGGCGGCTTCATGTCCGCATGGCTGCCGACGCGCAGCGGCCGCTTCGCCGCCGCCATTCCGATCTCGCCTGTCGGCGACTGGTACAGCCAGCATCGCACGACGCAGATACCGGAATTCGACGCGCTGATGCTGGAATCCTCGCCATGGGAAGAAGGCGGCGCCTATTTTACCCGCAGCCCCGCCTTTTACCGGCAGCTCAGCAAGGTCCCGACGCTGGTCATGGCCGGCGGCATCGACAAGAGCACGCCGCCCGGCCAGGCGCTGGAGTGCCATTTCGCGGCCTTGCGCTCGGGTTCGCCAAGCGCGCTCGCGACCTATCCGAGCGCCGGCCATAGCCTGCGCGGCTATCCGGAATATATCGACACAGCCGCCCGCATCGTCTGGTGGCTTGACACCTATGTTGGCGGTTCTTCGACCGCGAAGATCTAAGGAGGAAGAGAAATGCCGGCAGCAAGCAACAGCAAGCATATCGTGGTCGTGGGCGGCGGCATCATCGGCTGCTCCACCGCCTACCATCTGCTGAAGTCGGGTGTGAAGAACGTGACGCTCGTGGAGGCAACCGAGCCGGGCGCGGCAACGACCAGCGCCGGCGCCGGCTTCGTCTCGCATTGGTCGGCCGGCATGATCCCGGCCGGCGAAGAAGGCCTTCGCCTGCAGCAATACGGCCTCGACTTCTACCGCATGCTGCATGAACTGGGTACCGAGATCGGCTACCGGCCGAACGGCACGCTGATCATGGCGCTCACGCCGCAGGGGCGCGAGGATTTCGTCATGCCGGTGCTCCGCTCACCCTATGCGCCGAAGGAGATGCAGGATCTGAACGCCGCGCAGATCGGCGAGAAGATGGGCGGGCTGGTCGATCCGGCGAAAGTTCATTCCGGCGCCTACAACCCGCATGGCATCCAGCTCGACACCAAGCTCGCGCTCGGCGTGCTGGTCAACGAGATCAAGAAGCTCGGCGGCGTCGTGCGCGACAGGACCAGGGTCCTGAAGATCGAGGACGCCGGCGGCAAGGTCACGCTGGAAACCGACCGCGATAGCATCGAGGCCGATGGCGTGGTCGTGGCGGCGGGCGCCTGGAACAACGAAGTCCTCGCCAGCCTCGACTGGCACCTGCCGCTGCTGCGGGTGCTGGCCACGCGCGTGGTCACCGACGATCGAGGCCTGCCCTCGACGCTGCCGACCATCCAGTGCCGCGAGTTGCGGCTTTGGCTGCGCGAGACCTTTGGCGCCATCATGTGGGGCACGGGCAGCCACTATACACCGATGCATCGCCTGGAGGAGAACGACCTCGAACCCGGCCAGCCGCACAACCGCGAGCTGATGCAGTCCATGGTCGATCACCAGATGGGCAAGCTGCAGGAAGTCTTCCCGCCGCTCCGCGGCTCGCAGGTCGCGAACTGGTCGCAGGGCATCCCCTGCTACACGCCGGACGTTGGCTTGATGGTCGGGCATGTGCCGGGCCACGCGAACATCGTCGTCGCGGGTGGCGACAACGAGACCGGCGTCAGCCATGGACCGGGCCTCGGCAGGCTGGCCACCGAGATCCTGCTGGACACGCCTCGCTTGGTCGATCCGGCGCGCTTCAGGGTCGACCGCTACGCGCGCGATGCCTTCCCGAGCGAGGAAGATGTCGAGGCCTCGATGCCCGCATGGAGCGCGCGCCACGGCGCCAGGCGTTTCGCCACCGCCGCGGAATGAGACCGGCGGTAGGTCAGCGGATTGTCGCGCTGTCGAGCAGGGCTTGCGCCACCGTCTGTTCGGTCGGCGTCGTCTTCCTGCGGGTGACGATGTAGAACGCATCGGCATGGCGGCGCGGAGTCCCGGTCAACCGCACCAATTGCCCGAGCCTGAGCTGCTCTTCGACGAAGCCGGCCCAGGCGAGCGCCGCGCCCCGGCCGGCTATTGCCTCATACATCATCGACAGATAGCTGGAGAATGTCGGGCCGGGCAGGCTCCGCGTAGTGCCGATCCAGGATCTCCAATTGTCGATCGCATCTTCGGGAGCCGCGAGATGCAGCAGCGGCACGTCGAGGAAGGCTGCCGGATCCTCCGACGCCAAAGCAGGGTGCCGTTCGAGGAAGCCCGGCGAGCAGACGGGAAACCACTCCCCGTCGAACAGCTTGCGGGCGGCGAGGCCAGGCCAAAGCTCGGGGCGACCGAAGCGTATCGAAATCCCGACTTCCGGCCGGCCGAAATCGTCGGGATTGCTGGAGGTCAGCAGCGTGACACGGCCATGCGTGACGAGCGAGGTCACAAGGTCGAAGCGCGGCATCAGCCAAGCCTGGACGAGGTCGTAGCCGCTGGCGATGACGAGGGAATCGCGATCGGCCTCCTGCAGGCGCGCGACGGCGTCGCGGATCGTGCCCAGCCCGTCTCGTATCGCCTCGGCCAGCGCAGCGCCGTTTTCGGTCAGCGAGACGCGATTGCCCTTGCGGGCCAAAAGGTCCAGCGCGAGCCGCTTTTCCAGATTGGCGATGTGGCGCGACACGGCCGATTGCGCAATGGCAAGCTCCTCGGCGGCGGCCGTCAGGTTGCCGCGTCGCGCGGTCGCTTCGAATGCGACCATCGCGTTGAGCAAGGGGAGCGAGGCTTTGAGCGTCTTCATCGAGGATAAGAGTATTCCATGACTTTTTGAGATGGAAGCCTGCCAAATCCATGGTTGATGAGTGCCGCAATTCGCTGCAACCCTGATCAAAAGGCATTAGCCAGCCGGGGAGCCCGCCATGTATGCAAACGACAAGATGTTGTCCGGCCTCGATCGCGCGCGCGTGGTCAGGCTGATTGACGAGCATCGCAAGGACTGGTCGCTGCAGCAGGCCTTCTACCTCGACCCGGACATTTTCGCGCTCGAGCGCGAATTGTGGTTCCCTCGCCAATGGGTCATCGTCGCCCATTTGAGCGAAGTGCCGGAGAAGGGCAGTTACGTCATCCGTCAATTGTTCGACGAGGAGATCATCGTCGCCCGTCATGGCGATGGCGAGGATGATATTGCCGCCTACTACAATGTCTGCACCCATCGCGGCTCGCGCCTGTGCGTCAAGGATGGCCGCGGCAAGCTGCTGGTCTGCCCCTATCATGCCTGGTCCTTCCGGCTGACCGGTGAGTTGCAGACCCGGCGCGACCTGCCCGAAGGCGTCGACGGCGACAGCCTCGGACTGCACAAGGTGCCGACGAAGGTGATGGGCGGTCTGGTGATATGCGGCCTCGATGCCTCCAGCCTGCCTGACATCGAACCGGCGGCGGCCGGGCTGGCGGATCTTTTGCGCGAGAACGGGGTCGCCAACGCGCGCATCGTTGCGCGCAAGAATTACCTGACCAAGGCGAACTGGAAGCTTGTGCTGGAGAATTTCCTCGAGTGCTACCACTGCCGCCCGGCTCATCCCGAATATTTCCGCGTCAACGGCCATGTGAAGGTGACCGCCATGCGCGACGACTACAACGCCGCCGAATGGAGGCAGGAGATCGACGCCTGGCACAGCGTCATCGGCGACGCCGAGTTCCATAAGGGCGTATGGGAGCCAGGCGACCTGGACACGATGCCCTACGCCATGCATCGCAAGCCGATCGGCTCGGGCCGCCTCACGCTTTCCGACGATGGCCAGCCGGTCTCGTGCCTGATGGGCGGGCGCGGCAAGTATGACGGCGGCGAGAATGGGTTCCGGATCGGCCGGCTTTCGTTCCTGAGCGCGCCCAACGACTATCTGACGATGTTCCAGATGATTCCGCGCAACGCCAACGAGACCGACGTGATCCTGACCTGGCTCGTCGACAAGGATGCCGATCCGGCCGCGGACGCCGACAAGATTTCATGGATGTGGGACGTGACGACCGTCCAGGACAAGAAGATCACGGAAGACAACGCCGAAGGGATTGCCTCGCGCGCCTATCGCCCCGGGCCTTATACGCCGCTGGAGTCGCAGACCGCCTTTTTCATAGACACCTATCTATCGCAGATGCGCACCCTGGTCACCGGCGAACGTAGGGAAGGGGACGAGGCTTGGGCTGCGCCGTCACAGCTCTATGCCTCGCCGCAAGCAGCCTGCAGGGCGCAAAAAAATGGCCAGGCCACATCCTAGATGTTGTGACCGCGATCCAAATGTGGGTTGTCGCCCCGCGATAATCGCTCACTGGCGGCAGGCCGACACGCGCGAACAATGGTCAGGAGCAGCCCTGTCGCCTTTATAGGCGTTTTCAGCCTGATCGTCGTTCCGTGATCCCTGCCGCACGTCTGCAAGCCACCCTCGATCTTACGCACGAAGTCGATAGCGTCGCGCGTCCCGCGGATGCTGTCGTCCCTGGTTTCGCGCCCGACGCTATATCGGCGACAAGGACCGTGGTCAGATTTTGGTGTCGCTCTATGTGCTTCTCCGGCATCAAGGACGGCTTGGTTGGTGGCTGGTCGAGCATGGGCGCGAGGATATGCCCCGCACCTGGCTGCTCGCATGGCTCACGCCGAAGGAAGGCAGGACGCCCGATCAGATCAAGCGCTTGTTCAATGGGGTGAAATTCGCGCCTGCCATCCTGATGGATCATGAGCACGCGCTGCTGGTCAAATTGCAGGGATGCACAATCGACCATCCCGGCATGCCGGAAGAGGTGCGCCTCGAGTGCCCGTCCTGGGCGGCCGATCCCCTACGGCGCCGTTTCAAGGAAGCGCATTCGTTCCAACCGAGCGCCGTCATCTCGGCGCGGTTCATCGACAGGAACGGCGCGCCCGTCCGGCATGAGGCCGGTGGCCGGTGGCGGAACGATTTCTTTTTGGGCGCTGGCTAGGGTTTCCATCCGCAACGTAGAGGACGCCGCCAAAGTGGATGGTTCGGTTCCCGAATATTACTCGCAGCTCCGGCCCGGCGCAGCTTGACTGCCGCCGGTCGGGATACGTCGTTGCAGCAGTCCGAGTCGCCAATGCCATGGCACAGGTCGACCACAAAGTTCTGAATGACTGCTTTGCGACCGTCGGTGTCGACTTTCTGGTCCTCCGAGGTCGATTCTGGGAGCGGCTGGCGGTAAATATTGGGATAGTTCGTGTGTTTGCCGCTTTTTATCTTCTATTCCTTCGCCGTAGGTAGACCAGACGCGCTCTGATCGCGGGCCGGAAAGGTCAACTCATGACGCAACGGCGACTGACGTCTGCCGACGCGTGGACGACAGGTTTGCGCCTCAATGTCAGTCGTAGAGATCGACTTCGTAGGTTTCTGAAAGCAGTTCTTGCCGGCAATTACTACGTGTCGTGGCAGCGGCCAAAACGGCCGGCCTCCTGACGCGGCGGTCAGGTTTTCGGCCCCCAACGCGCCGCTCGCCTCTGTGAACGGGGTCGATTTTGCACCTGGCTGCGACTGTGCTGCTAGCGCCGACTCGCGTCACGCGATGATGGCAGGCTTTTTCAACGTCTGGCTCGCGCCGGCTCCGTGTGCCGCGATCCGCTGAAGCTGCAATCCAGTCGCCGATCACCTACGGGCTTCTTCCGGCTGTCGCTGTGACGAGCGGGTCCGTCCGGCAACTCTTATCGGAGTCATCAATACCGGCATTCTTACAATGAATTGGCTGCATATGGAAAGACAACGAAAATAAACGAAAAGAATGACGACTGCGAGGAATGAATGGCGGCGGAAACGACAACAAAGGACATGCAATGGATACAGGCGATCCGCGTTGACAGCCTGCCCGTCGGCGACGCGACGCGCATAGAGCACGCCGGGGCGTGCATCGCAATCTTCAATCTCGGCGGCAGATTTTACGCGACAGCTGGCGTCTGCACCCATGCACACGCATTTCTTTCCGAGGGCTACATCGATGGCCAGACGATTGAGTGCCCGCTGCATCAGGGACTGTTCCATATCCCGACCGGCATGCCGCTTTCGCCGCCCGTGACCGAGCGACTGAAGACTTACGAAACCAAGGTGGCGGACGGCTACGTCCACATCCTGGTGGGAGGAGGAGACTAGCACTGACTTCTTCGGGACATATCCCGAGCTGAAACCAAAATATGGGAGGAAACCTAATGCTGAAACTATCACGCCGTTATCTCTTGAAGACGGCTGCGACACTGACCGTGCTTGCTGCCGCCCCGCTGGCAATCGCTCCGGCGGCCGCTGAGGAGTCGGTCCATTCCATCATCAACGCGCTCATCAAAAAGTATTCCGGCGAGGCGAAGGCCGGAATGTCGAATGGTGACGTGAGAGCGCTGTTCGAGAAAGATGGCTTTCGCGACTACCTCGACGTCTACCCTGTGGGCGAGCTCGCCGGCGGGTTCGTATGGAAGCCGGGCATGGGTGCGAGTTTTGTCGGCCCCTACAGCAAGCTTCAAATCAAGTCGCCTTTCACCGACTATCTGCCGCTTGCGGAAGGTCCGGTGCTGGATCACAACAAGAAGTACCGCATAGGGCTGGTCTTTCACGGCTTCAACCACCCTTGGCTGATCAGCCTCGCCGACACCGCCGCTTGGGAGGCCAAACGCCATCCCAACATCGAGCTCGAGGTGATTGACGCCGAGTTCGACGACAACAAGATGGGCCAGGTCATCGATACCTGGATCGCCAAGCAGTATGACGGCATCGTGCTTTGGCCTAACCGCGAAGCACCGATGGGGCCACCGGTCGATCGCGCCATCGCGGCTGGCATCCCGGTGGTGAGCCTCGATCGCCGCACTTCGTCCGAGCAGATCAGCTCGGAGGTGCTTGGCAACTTCTATGCCAACGGTCTGCAGCAAGGTCTCTATCTCAAGCATGCTGCACCCGAGGGCAACATCATCTTCAATCGAAAGGATCTCGGCAGCACGGCGGACTCCATCCGCACCGGCGCCTTCCTGGAGGCGATCGGCAACACACCTGGCTACAAGGTGCTCGCCAACTATCACACCAACAGCCAGCGCACGCTGGCCTTCAAGTCGACGGCGGATGCGCTGCAGGCCTTCCAAGACATCTCGGTGTCGTTCAACACCGGCGGCGAGGAAGCCATGGGTGCACTCGACGCGATCCGCGAGGCAAACCGGCTGAACAGCGCCCCGGGCGGGAAGAAGATGATGATCCTCGCCAATGACGATGCCCGTGAGGTGCTGAAGGAAATCAAGGCCGGCAACATCGAGATGGTGTCGCCCTACACACCGCTGATCGGCGACATCGGCATCCGCGCCGTTGTCATGCATATCGGCGCCAAGGCAGGCCTCAACGAAGCGCCGCCGAAGCTCATCATGACGCCCAACCTGCCGATGATCACCAAGGAGAAGATGAACATTGAGGGCATCGAGACGCTGACACCGGACGAGTGGCCTTATGCCTACGGTCCGGCAGTCGCGGGCTGATCGCCAGCTCCCATGCGCCTGCCGGATTCTCTGGTGAGGACCGGCAGGCGTTGAACGAACAGGCAGGCGAGCACGTCATGACCATGAGTACTCTTGAAACCAAGGTCGCCTCACAGGCGCGGCCTTCCGACGCCTTGCGGCACCTAGGCGTTGGCGAGATGAGCCGCGTCGCGGTGTTGATCGCCCTGCTTATTGCGGGGCAGGCGATCACACCGTCCTTTCTGTCCCTCGCCAACATCCATGTCATACTTCTCGCCGTGGCCGCGATCGGCATCATGGCCTACGGAATGACACTAGTGGTGATCACCGGAGAGATCGACTTGTCTATCGCCGGGGTCGCAATACTATCCTGCGTCGCCGGCGGGCTACTGATCCCGACCGGCTCCGCAGTGCTCGTCATCGGCACCACTTTGTTGACGGGGCTGGCCATCGGCCTGGTCAACGGCATTCTCGTCGCAGCATTGGGCATTCCTTCGCTGATAACCACGCTCGGCATGCTCGGCATCACCCGCGCGCTCGCCAACATCTTCTCAGGCGGTCAGGCGCTCTATCCCGAACCGATCGCCGCCTATCTCTGGCTCGGCCGCGGCGACCTTGTCGGCGTTCCGCTGCCGATCGTGCTGCTCGTAGTGCTTTGCGCAGCTGCGATCGCGCTCACCAAATATTCGATCTTCGGACGCGCACTTTACGCGACCGGCGGCAACGTCAAAGCAGCCGCTTTGTCCGGCATCAATGTTGTCGGCGTGCGCACCGCCGTGTTCGCGATTTCCGGCATCTGTGCTGCGCTTGCCGGCATGCTTGAAAGCGCCAGGCTGTCCTACATCAATCCGGCCGGCTTCGAAGGCATGGAGCTTTCGGTTTTGGCGGTCACCGTGCTGGGAGGCGCGGCGCTGTCCGGCGGCTCGGGCTCGATAACCGGTACGGTTGTGGCCGCCCTGATCATCGGCATCGTCAACAATCTTCTCAATCAGCTCGGTGTCAGCATCTATCTGCAGCAGGTCGTGACCGCGGCAGTCATCCTCGCCGTCGTGATACCTGGCATGTGGCAGCGGGGGATCGCGAAATGAGCGTCCTGGAACTCTCCACCCCGCGCGTCGCGCCCTTGCTGCAGGGGGCGCTGCGTGATCCCATCATCTGGCTGATCCTGCTGATCTTCGCTGTCGGCGCGCTAACCTCCGAGTATTACCTCACCGCGCTCAACATCGAGAACCTCATGCGCAGCATCGCTGTCATCGGCCTGTTGTCACTCGGCATGACGGTGGTGCTGCTCACCGGCCGCATCGATCTGTCGGTCGCGGCGCTGATGATCTTTTCGGTCATTGTCGGCGTGGTCGTCATGGCCGAGATCGGCCCAATGCTGGGAAGCCGTTGGCTGGTGCGCGGCAACACCTATGCCGGCCCGATCGTCCCGGTCATTTTGATCGCGCTGACGACGGGCATCGCGGTCGGCGCGCTCAACGGCATTGGCGTGGCGTATTTCAAGGTCGCGTCCTTCATCATGACGCTGGTGTCGCTGACGGCCTTGCGCGGCTTCAATTACGTACTCACCAATGGCCACCCCTATTATCTCAAGGCACCGCTCTACAGCTGGATCGGCGATAGCAAGATAGTCGGCATCCCGGTCAGTTTCGTTATCTTCCTTCTCGTTCTTCTTGCTCTCATGGGCTTCGTAAATGGCAGCATGCGGGGCGGCCGCTTCTACGCTATAGGCGGCAACGAAAAAGCCGCGCTCTATGCCGGCGTCAAGACGCAGCGCTACGTGGTCCTGGCCTATGCCATCAGCGGATTGTGCGCCGCCCTTGCCGGCATCATCTTCACCGCACGGCTGAAGTCGGTCGATGCGCCGCTCGCTGCCGGTTATGAATTGACTGCCATTGCCATTGCTGTCATCGGCGGCACGGCGCTGGCTGGAGGCATCGGATCGCCTTGGCGTACGCTGCTGGGCAGCATTGCGTTTGCCGCCGGCCTCAACCTGCTCGCCATCTGGGGCGTCGGGACCTGGTACCAGAACCTCGCCATTGGCGTTGTTCTCATCCTATCGGTCGGCTTGTCGAAGATGAGCCGCAAGAAAACACAAGCATAGGCACTCTGGGAGGAGCGATTTATGGGCGGACATCTCACGCTCGGCATCGATATCGGCACGACCAACGTGAAGGCCGCGGTTCTGGACACCAATACCGGCAAGGTGGTGGCATCAGGCTCGCAGGAACATCCTCTGTTTCACCCGTTTCCCGGCTGGGCCGAACAGGATGCGTCGAATTACTGGGGCGCCGTGGTCTCGTCCGTAAGGCAATGTCTGGAGCAGGGCCGCTTCGCCGACGATATCGCGGCCGTGGCGCTTTCGGGCCTTGTCGGCGTAACGCTGCCCGTCAGCGATCAGGGTAAGCCGTTGCGTCAGGCCATGATCTGGATGGACTCCCGCTCCGAGGAAGAGTGCGAAGACATCCGCCGCAGCGTCGGCGAGGCGACCATCAACAAGAACAACGGCAACCGTATCGCGCCCTGGTTCATCGATCCCAAGGCGCTGTGGATCAAAAAGCACGAGCCGCACATCTTCAACGCCACGCACAAGTTCCTGTCGCCTTCCGGCTATTGCACCTACCGGATGTGCGGGAACTTCACGATGAACACCGGCGATGCCGGGCTCGCTTACGCTTACGAATATCGCGAGGAGCGCTGGAACGAGTCGGTCGCCAGGGCGATCGGCATTCCGCTGGAGAAGCTGCCGCGGCTCTACCAGTCCCATGAAGTGGTGGGCGAGGTGACCAGGCAGGCGGCCGAGGAGACGGGGCTGCGTCCCGGCACCATAGTGGCCGCAGGCGGCACCGACATCAGTTCGGCAGCCCTTGGCGTTGGCGTCACCAAAGCCGGTGAGGCCTACTACTCCATGGGCACGGGTTCCAACCTCGGCATCATGATCCCGACCGGGCAGAACGTCGAGGAATACCGCATCCTGAAATGGCCGCACGTGCTGCCCGGCCTGACCATGTTCGATGGCCCGATGGCCTTTACCGGCGCGTCGTTGAAATGGTTCCGCGATCAGTTCGGCGATGCCGAATTCCGCCTGGCCGAGCGCATGGGCCACAATGTCTTCGACCTTTTCACCGAGCAGGCGAAGCGCGTGCCGGCTTGTTCCGACGGCCTGCTTTATCTGCCATACCTTGGCAACACGCTGTCGCCCAATTGGAACAGCAATGCCTGCGGCAACTTCTTCGGCGTGCGTCCAACGACGACACGGGCGCATTTCATCCGGGCGCTGATCGAGGGCGTCGCCTTCGACCTTTATTCCAACGTCCGCACCGCCAACGCGGCCGGCGTCAAGGTCGATGGTTTGATCCTGAACGGAGGTCCGACGAAGAGCCGGTTCTGGAACCAGATCACCGCCAGCGTGGTGAACCTGCCGTTGAAGACGCCAGACATCGGCGAGGCCGCTCCGATCGGTGATGCTGTCCTGGCCGGCGTCGCAGCCGGGATCTACAAATCGCCAACCGAGCCTCTTGAAAGCATCGTCCGCATCAAGGAGACGATCGACCCCGATCCGAAACTGCACGAGCGTTACCAGGATTTCTTCGAAGTCTGGTCGTCGGTCTATCAGAACCTGCGCGGAGACATGGATCGCCATCGCGCGCTTCTCAACAAGTATCATTCGGCTTGATCGCAATGAGCGCCCCACTGCTCGAGGTCCAATCGATCCGCAAGACATATCCTGGTGTCATTGCACTCTCCGACGTGACCTTCGATCTGAAGGCCGGCGAAGTTCATGCCCTGGTCGGCGAGAACGGCGCCGGCAAGTCGACGCTGCTGTCGGTCATGAATGGTCTCGTCGCGCCCGACAGCGGCGAAATCAGGATCGACGGGCAGCCCGTGGTTCTCAACGATCCCACGGTGGCGCTCGCCAACCGGCTGGCGCTGGTCCACCAGGAATTGGTGCTATGTCCGAACCTGAGCGTCGCCGAGAACATCTTTCTCGGCCGTGAACCGGCCGGTCGTCTCGGCAAGACACGCGCTATGCTCAACCGCATGGCGAAGGACCTGCTCGATGAAATTCATGTCAACCTTGATCCTTCGCGGGCAGTCGGCGAACTCAGCCTCAACGAGCAGCAGATCGTCGAGATATGCCGCGCCTTGGCGAGCCGTCCGCGTGTCCTCGTCTTCGACGAGCCGACCGCCTCGCTGAACGATGACCAGGTCGTGCATCTGCTTGCCATCATTCGCAAGCTGAAGGCCAACGGTCTCGGCATCGTCTACGTCTCGCACCGGTTGAGCGAGGTGATGCAGATTTCGGATCGCGTCACCGTGCTCCGCGACGGCCATGTCGTCGCCACTCGGGACATAGCCGGCTTGAACGAGGCTGCTCTTGTCGCGTTGATGGTCGGGCGTGAACACAAGCCGGGCCAGTCCGCCTACAAGGAGAGGCGCTGTGGCGACGTCGCGCTGGAGGCGAAGGGGATCGGCAAGGCCGGGGTCTTCGAGGATATTTGCCTGCAGGTGCGGGCCGGCGAGATCCTCGGCATCGCCGGATTGCTGGGCTGCCAGCGCGAGGCTGTCGTGCGCGCGATCTTCGGCGACCAGTCTATCGATCGCGGCGAGATCCGTGTTCAGGGACGCAAGGTGCAACTGCGCTCTCCGCGTGACGCCATCGCCTTCGGCATCGGCTTCATGCCCGCCGATCGCAAAGGTGAGGGCCTCGTCCTGCCGATGAGCGTCGGCGACAATATCGCAATGACGATCCTGCGCCGACTCGGCCGCCTCGGCTTCATGAAACGCCGGCAAAAAAACGCGACGGCCAACGGCCTGGTGCGCACATTGGCAATCAAGACCAACGGCCTGGCGCAACTGGCGTCGCAACTCTCTGGCGGGAACCAGCAGAAGATCGTCATCGGCAAATGGATCGCACGCGGCGGCGACATCGTGATCGCCGAGGACCCGACCCGCGGCGTCGATGTGGGCGCCAAGTTCGAGATATGGCGCGCCATCCAGGACCTGGCGGAACAGGGCAAGGCAATCCTGCTGCTGACCACTGAGTTGCAGGAGATGATGGATGCCTGCGACCGCATCCTCGTCATGAGCCGCGGTCGAGTGACCGGACATTTTCACCGCAAGGACTTCTCCGCGGAAGCAATCGCGCATTGCTTCGTGGCCTAGCGCCGAAGCGATAACGCCATAGGAACAATGAATTTTTCTTCGATGTCGCGACCCGTTAGACCTGTCGCGACAATGCGCAATCTGAAGGAGGATCGGCATGCAAGGCGATAATTCCGCGAGCTATGCTGGGATCGGTGGCATCGGCAGCAAGATATGGCCGCTGACGGGACCGGAGATCATTTCACGCGACAAGCTGAAGACGCTTCGCACGCGGTCCAATGGACCGGGGCTGATCAGATTGGCGGTCCATCTTACGGCCCTGGCCCTCGGCGTGCTCGCCGTCTACCTCTCGGGTGGAACACCGTGGTTGCTGATACCTTCGATGCTCGCTTACGGCATCGTCGTCGTGCTGCTGTTCGCGCCCTTGCATGAATGCTCGCACGGCACCGCTTTCCATTCGCGATGGATCAACCACGCCGTCGGTTTCGCGGTCGCCGCCTTCACCTTCCGTCCCTTTCTCTACTTCAAATACAGGCATGCCGCCCACCATACGTTCACCCAGCACGAGGACCATGATCCGGATATCGTGCCGTTCCCGACATCGCTTCGCGACTATTTCGGGCAGATAGTCGGCCTCTCCTTCTGGCCGAAGCTGGTCGGTACGCTGTGGCGCGGCACGACCGGGCGCTTCACCGAGGAAGAGCGTGAGTTCCTGCCGGAATCGGTCTGGAAGCAGGTGATGCTGGAGATTCGGCTGCTCGTCCTCTTCTATGTCGCCGTCGCCGCCGTCTCGATCTATTTCGGCAGCACGATCGCGCTGGTCTATTGGCTGCTGCCCCGGGTGATGGGCGAGCCGGTGCTGCGCGCCATCCGCATGGCCGAGCACACCGGCGCCGAGGAAAGTCCGAACCTGCTTGCCAATACCAGGACCACGCTCGCGAACCCGTTGCTCAGGATGCTCTACTGGAACATGCCGTTCCATGCGGAGCACCACCTCGCTTCCTCTGTGCCGTTTCATGCGCTGGGCCGGCTTCATGACGAGGTCTCGCCGCATCTTCAATGTGTCAGCAAGAGCTACTTCCAGGTGCATCGCGAGATCATCCGCGAGGTGCTGCGCAGTGGCCGCGCCACGCCTGCCGGGCAGGGGGCCTGAACGGCGTGGCAGGCCCAGGGAGGACGACTGGGGTTGTGATCGTCGGCGCAGGACACGCCGGCGGTCGCGTCGCAGAAAGGTTGCGGCACGGCGGCTTTGTCGGGCCGATCGACGTGGCCGGGGTCGAAACGGAGCTGCCCTACGAGCGGCCGCCTTTGTCCAAGGGCGTGCTGACGTCGGCCGGCGTCCCGGCAAATGCCTATCTGCTATCGCCGGCACGGTGGAACGAGATCGGCGTCCGGTTCCATCTGGGCGCTGAGGCGATCGGCATCGACCGGCGAGAGAAGATCGTGGCTCTCTCTAACGGCCGCAGCCTCTCCTACCGGAAACTGGTTTTGACCACGGGATTGTCGCCCCGCAGGATCCGATCGCTTGAGCCTGTCGCGGCACGCACCTTCTATCTTCGCTCGTTCTCGGATGCGCTCGCGCTACGCGGCCGCATCGTGGCTGGCGCTCGGTTGGTGCTTGTCGGGGCGGGGCTGATTGGCCTGGAGGTCGCCGCAAGCGCGGTCAAACTCGGCGCGGCGGTGACGGTTCTGGAAGCCGCCGGGCGCCCGTTGAGCCGACTGCTTCCGCCTTATCTTTCACAATGGCTCGCCGATCTCCATGAACGGGCAGGCGTACGCATTCTCTGTGGTCGGCAAGTCGTTTCGTCCGAGACGCTGGACGCCGCAGGGCACCTCCATCTCGATGACGGATCGATGCTGGAGGCCGACCTTGTCGTTGTGGGCATCGGCGGCACGCCGAACGACCGGATTGCCGGCGAAGCAGACCTGCATGTCGACAACGGCATTGTCGTCAATGAATTTGGGCAGACCAGCGATCCCGACATATTCGCAGCGGGCGATGTCGCGGCTCATGAGAACCATTTCTTCGGTCAGCGCTGGCGGTTGGAGTCGTGGAAGAATGCGGAAGACCAAGCGGCCGTCGTTGCGTCATATCTGTGCGGCAGTCCATCCCCTTACAGCGAGGTGCCCTGGTTTTGGACGGATCAATACGACCTCAACTTACAAGTGGCAGGGATGCCAGGCATCGGAGAGCCGGCGTATGAACGCGGCAAACCGGGCGATCGTGCCTATCTCGCATATTTTACGGCGGGCGACCGGCTGGTCGGCGCGGTCGGGGTCGGATGCGGCCGCGACATCCGCATCGCGCGCGAGATGATCAAGGCCGGCGCAAGGCCAGACGACGCCGAACTCATTCACAAGGGCTTTGCGCGCTTCGGCGATGAACTCGGCAGGCAGGCGTCATGATCCGTTCACGCGCCGCGATCTGCTTCGAGATCCACAAGCCGCTAGCGATAGCAGAAGTGCAGGTTGCGCCGCCCGGTCACGGCGAAGCGCTCGTAGAGATCGTCGCCTCGGGCCTTTGTCACACGGACCTCACCGCGCTCGATGGCGTCAACGCGACCAGCGTCTATCCTCTCATTCCCGGACATGAGGGCGCAGGGCGAGTGGTCGAGGTGGGCGATGGAGTCTACGATCTCAAGCCGGGCGACCATGTCATTCCGCTCTATGGCCCGGAATGCAGGCATTGCCGCATGTGCAGGAGCGGGCGGACCAATCTTTGCTGGACCATCAAGCCGACGCGCGACAAGGGCGTCATGCCGGATGGAACTTCGCGCTTCTCGATCGGATCGCGGCCGGTGCACCATTTCATGGGCACCTCGACGCTTTCCCGCTATACGGTCGTCCCTGAAATTGCACTGGCGAAGATCCGCAAGGATGCGCCGCTGGACAAGGTCTGCCTGTTCGGCTGCGGCGTCACCACGGGCGTCGGCGCGGCGCTGGCCGAGGTCCGCGAGGGCGACGCTGTTGCCGTCTTTGGGCTGGGCGGCATTGGCATCAATGTTGTGCAGGGGGCGCGGCTTGCCGGCGCCGCAAGGATCATCGGCATCGACCTGACGCACAGCAAGTCCGAACTCGCGCGCTCCTACGGCATGACCGACTTTGTCGATGCGTCACGCGAGGACGCCAAAGTCGTGCAGGCGGTTCGCGATCTCACTGACGGCGGCGTCGATGTCGCATTCGAATGTACGGGCATCGTGCCGGTCATGCGGCAGGCCTTCGACTGCTCCCAGCCGGCCTGGGGCGCCGCTGTGTTGCTCGGTGTCGAGCCGCCCGGCGCCGAAATGGGATTCCCGCCGGTTGGCGTCCGCTATGGCCGCACGATCCGCGGCAGCTATTTCGGTGGCGTCAAAGGACGCAGCGGGCTGAGCAAGCTGATTGATTGTTACATGGACGGCCGGCTCGATCTGGATCGGCAGATCACACACAACCTGGCGCTCAGTGAGGTCAATCGCGGCTTCGACCTGATGCGAGCGGGAGAGTCGGTGCGCAGCATCGTTCTCTTCGAATGAATGGCGCGAATTCCAACAAGGAACATGGCTATGTCTTCCGCGACCGTCATCCGGAAAGAACGGACGTCTATAGACGTTTCGACGAGACGAGCGCCGCTGCCCGCAGCTCACTGACATGCCGGCGCAACGTCGCCTATGGCGCGCATCCGCGTGAAGTGTTCGACCTGTTTGCGGCTGGCGCGGGTGCGCCGCTGGTGGTTTTCGTACATGGCGGCTACTGGCAGAGCCTCGACAAGGACCGTTATTCCTTTGTCGCCTCGGCGCTCGTTCGCCGCGGCTTCTCCGTGGCGCTGCCAAACTATCCGCTGGCGCCTGAGACCCGTATCGACGCGATCGTTGCACGCGTCGGGGCCTGCGTGCGGGCGATTTTGCGAACCCTTGCAGCGCCCCCGGCTTTCTGGATCGCGAGCGGCCATTCCGCCGGCGGTCATCTTGCTGCCACACTCGCGATGAGAAGCCTCACGGCAGGCGCGCCGCTGGCGGGCTGCGTTCCGATCAGCGGCATCTTCGATGTCGAGCCGCTGGCAGAGACGTCACTCAACGCGGCGCTTGGGCTCGATCGCGAGCGGGCCGCAAGGATCAGCCCGATCCGCTGGCCGGTGCCGCGTTGTAGGCTGGCAGCGATCGTCGGCACAGACGAGACCCAGGAGTTCCGCGAGCAGTCCCAGCGGTTCTCTTCCTATTGGAGCTGCTCGGGCCAGCAAGCCGAACTGGTTCCGATGCGCGGAAAAAACCACTATACGATATTGTGCGATCTGTTGGAGGAACGCTCGGAAATCGCTGAAGAAATCGTGCGGATGGCCGAGGCCTTTCGCAGGGAGACAAGCCGTGGGCGGCACTAACAAGCTTCATTTCGTCAATTTCAGCCAGCTGCGCTCCTTCTATGCGGTGGGTCGCGAGCTTAGCTTCACAAAGGCAGCCGATCTGCTCTGCATCGGCCAACCGACCGTGACCACCCAGGTCAAAGCGCTTGAAGAGACTTATGACGTTCAGCTCTTCTTGCGATCGCCGCGCGGCCTGAAGCTGACGGATGCGGGAGAAGCGCTTCTGACCGTGGCGCGCCAGATATTCTCGCTGGAGGAGCAGGCCGTCGGCATACTGCGCGCCGAGGGCAATCAGATTTCGGGCAAGTTGCGCGTCGGCACGGTGGGTCCGTTCTTCGTCATGGAACTTCTCTCCGCGTTCCATGCTCAATACCCCTTGGTACAAGTCTCGCTCGAAAGCGGCAATTCCGACGTCGTCTATAACAAGCTCATGAATTACGAGGTGGATGTCGCCATCATCGGCCGGGACTACGACGACCCGCGTCTTGATCTCGTTCAGCTTGGCCGCCATGAGGTCATCATCTTCGTCCACCGCAACCATCCGTGGGCAGGCCGGCAGCAGATCGATCTTGAGGAACTCGACGGGCAGCGGATGATTTTTCGCGAACCCGGTTCGATGACGCGTCGGGCGTTGGAGGAGATGCTGGAATTGCATCGGATCCGACCAAACGTGGTCATGGAGATCCCGCGCGATGGTGTTCGGGAAGCGGTCGCGGCAGGCTTGGGTGCCGGCATTGTGTCAAAGACCGAGTTCCAGCTCGACGACCGGTTGACGCCATTGTCGATCGCAGATCACAAGCCATTCACCGAATCTTTCGCAACGTGCCTGAAGGCACGTCAAGAACTTCGTCCAATCGGGGCCTTCATGAAGCTTGTGACGGAAGTTTCAAATCTGAAGTTCAACCAGATGGCTGCCGCCGTCCTCTGCAAGGAATGACCCTCAACCAGAGGCGCTAGGATCACAGATCCTTCAGGCTATAGGCGGAAGTGGCGACGTGGCTGGAAGGCCAAGTCCACAATGGATCGGGTCGCGGAATTAGTCGCCCGGATTTCATGTGCCGAATGGGTTCTGTCGCAACTCGAGGCTAGGGTCACATGGGAGCTTTGTACGCCCCGCTCAAGCGGCGAGGATGTTCGAATTGCTCAGTGATTGATAGGCTTGGATTGAAGGCAAATTCGCGCGTCGTTTACGCATCATGTGAACCGCCTCGATACGGGAAAGAATGGCCTCGGCGCTTATATCTGACATCTCGCGCACCTCGGAAAGCCCAGCCTGCTTTCCGATGGTGACACAGGATCGCAGGCCGGACCATACACTATTTGAGGGACCATTGCGGTTGGGATAGTGCTCCGCAGGGCGTGAACCGCAAGGTCGCGTCAAAGCTGGTTCTAACCGTACACAAAGTCCGCCTAGTCTAGCACCCGCGCCTAAGGTACTGCGCCCGACAACATTAGAACGATGCCGACCGCTATCATTAGTAGGCCTACAGCACCGTCGCAGAAGATTCCAGGCAGGAATTCCGACGCTCCGAAATACCAGTATCCATGGCCGCCCCTTTTTGCAGAACTTGACGCACACAACCTCAGAACGGGCCATTCGTGAGACCTCCCTCTGGCTGTTTCGATACCAACAGGATGTCCAATACCAACGGAAATACCACCCCTGCGCTCCGTTGGACCAAATACGCCGAAATTCCGAGAAACGCGCCTGCCCGCGCCCTCTCGTCCGAAAAGATGAGCAATTTCAGTGCGTTGCAGAAACCCAAGCGTAGGAGCTTCGGCGAAAGGGAATGTCGAGAGAAGAGGGGATGGTGCCCAGAGGCGGAAAAGGCAGAGCGCTGGAAAAACCGAACAGAATCAATGGTCAAGCCGACCCATTTGGCGCGTCCTGTGTAACACCGATGTGGTGTAAAGTCGAGCCGCAACGAACTTATGTATAAATTCCGTAGAACGAGTTCGCTTTCGGTTCTAGCCTCGAAAGGCAAAGCCAATTGTCTGCGCGGCTGGCTAAGCTAGACATACCAAGACCTGTACCTTGCTTGGGAGCGTTATCTAGTCACTTGACTGTTCGTCTCGTCTGGTGCAGGGTGCAAACACGGAGCCGCCACGGGCAGCTTGCGTAGATCCTGACAGATACCGAGAACGTCATTGGCGAACCCCTATCGGCTCGCTTGGTGGCTGTTGCTCGGCAACTACGAAACTTCACCAGCGGTGAGGTCAGGGATGCTGCGCGAGGTTTTCATTGAAACAGCAATCACATCCTGGCCCACCACTAACAGGGACTGAGAGGATGTCGATAGTGCAGAACCGTATCAAAACTCCGAATGTGGCGGAAATCGCATTGGAGGTCTTCTTCATCGGAACGGATGTGGAGGACATCGGATGATAATCCCCTTTCCAATAAAAAAGGAACTGCCAAAAAACGGACTAGATTTAATTGAGACAGAATCTCGCCTCATGAGGCTCTTGTTAGACCGCCTGCTAAAGTCGCAGCCAGACGTGTTCATTTTCGAGTCAGCCTTCAGCGACGTTGCACGAATGATGTCCGACGTTAAGTCAGGAAAACCGTATAGACCTCCGTTCGAGTCAAGCATTATGCTTGTGCGTTCCATGTGTTGCGAAGACGGCGATTTGGTTCGTTGCGGGCGACGTCTCCTCGACTTTTACGGGATGGTGCATCACGTTTCTGATCTCAGCAAACGCCCCCTACCAGTGGTCAAGTTGGTACAGATCGCAACTATCGCGTTGGGAGTCGAAAATGGCCTCACGTTCACGAGAATTATCGAGGAGTCGGGCGAGCCAACAGAGGTCATGCTCATCACCAGTGAAGCGGCGTTTGAAGCAAAGTATAGCGCTTCGGTCCGGGTGATTGTTCACGCTCCGCTTTCGACGAAGCGCGGCCGTAAACGGCATTTGAGCAGCGCGCGGTAGGTTCGGAAAACGTTCGCGATAGGTGCCGGGTACACTCCGGCACCTATCAATAAAGAGCTCCTATAACCACTGCCAAACTGCACCAGCGCGTCTGCGCCCAACCATTCTAACGCGGCGCAGCGCCAACAGCTCTGCGAGTGGGAAAAGCAACCTGTGGTTGACTTAGGCATAAATTCCTGATACCTTGATTGCGGCGAGCTGCGTTGGTTGATGCGGCTAGGCCAGTACTTAACAGGAGCTTGAAAATGCCTTTGACAGACCGACCCGGCGCCTTGTGTCGGCAGCCAGCACAGCACATCAAAGGGGGCCTTCCGGTCCCCTTCTTCTTTTTTGGAGGCAGGCCATGAACGTCGCCTCTGAAACCACACCCTCGCTGATCGTCTTCGGGAGGGACGAGACCCGCAAGCCACATGCGTCCAAATTTCTATTGGCTGACGTTGAAGCGGCCGAGGGCGCAGCGAAGCTGATGGGAATGCACTCGCACCGGATCGAACCCGGAGAAGCTGCCGACATCGTCATGCGGCTGCCTCTGGGCAAGCTGTTCGACAGCGGCAAGGCGTTTGTGCCGTTCGTCAGGGGCGAGGTCTATACCCGAATTGCAGCCCTAGCAGGCGTAGCTGACGAGCCGCGCCGAGCCTCGACCGGCACCGATGACCCTGAAACCGCCGAAAACGCTTCAGCGGGCTCGCCTGAGGCCGTGGCGGGCCATGGCAATGGCGGCCAACCGGCCGGTTCGGGCGATGGTGGCGGTTCACCTGACCCGTGGGGCAAGCTCGCGGTCGGCGACATCGTGCTCGCGTCGGAAGGCCCCGACGAGGGATATTTTGAGGCCCGCATCACCAAGGCCAAGGCAAAGGGGATCTTCACCCTGAAGTTCCGCGATTACCCGGACTCCCCGTCGATCGATCGCAGCTACTACCAACTCGGCCTGATCCACCCCCGGCAACTGTCCAAGAGATAGTTCAGCCTCGGAACGGGCTGGGAGTGTCCCGGCCCGTCACCCTTCAAGCAATCCAGCCAAGGAAGCACACATGACCTGCTCACAAGAGCGCGTCGATCGAGCCAGTGCGGCCGATCGGAGGACGCGCATTCGAACCCTCAACGACCAACTACGCAAGACTGGCGTCGGCGGCCGCATGGTGATGACCGCTGGCGTGGCTGCACTGCGCGCGTATGACATCGCCGCCATCCTGCTGGCCATCACTAAGTTCGACGCCTTCGACCAAGACAACGACCCATGGGGCGAGCATGACTGCGCCCTCCTGCAAGTCGGCGATCGGCAGCTGTTCTTTAAGATCGATTGCTATGACCGTTCGCTGGCCAACCTCTCTCCTGACCCGACCGACCCCGCCGTCACGATCCGCGTCATGACGGTTATGCTGCCGGAGGAGTACTGATGTTATCCGCCGCTCAGGGCACAGGGGCACAGGTGCCACTTGGTCTAGCCTGCTTTCGGCTTTCTGCCCGACTTCAGGGAAGGAGGTTCCTGCGCGCCTTCGGGAGGCTCGGTCAGAAGAACCGCTGGGGCAACGCCAAGCGCGTTCGCCAACGCCGCCAAGGTATCGGTGGTCACGTTTTCCGAGCCGCGCTCAACACGACCGACATACGCGCGGTCGATCTCGGCAGCCAGCGCCAGTCGCTCTTGCGACATGCCGCGCTCAACGCGGTGCTTGCGGAGGTTCCAGCCAATAATCTTGCGCATGTTCATTGTGCGCAAGAAGGCAGTACAAACGGCTTGACAATCGACGGACTGATAGTCCCCTATTTCGACTTAAGGGGATTGCACGATTCATGTGCATGTTTGGGGGGAATGAAATGAAAATCGCTGTTGGAATTATCGGAATGCTGCTTGGGCTGATTTCGATGTTGCAGTCCTGTGCTGTGGCCACCGGCGGCAGCATCACGGCTAATCACGACCTTGCGGGAGCCGGGTCGGTTGGTGTCTTGGTCGGGTTGCTGTTTTTCGTCGGCGGAGCTTTTGCGTTTGGCCTGCCGCTGGTCTCCGCGATCATTTTCGTAGTCGGCAGCCTGTTTGCCTTCATTGCCGCCAGCAGCTTCACCGACATGAAGATTTGGGCCTTCGCCGACCTGATCCTCGCCGCCATGTCGTTCTTCGCTTGGAGAAGCGCGCGGCATGGCCGAGCCGCATCGGGTTCAACGGAGGTCAAAGCCAAATGAACCTGCGTGAGCGAGCAAGCATGGCGTATCGCTCTTGGGCGCTTTGCGTGGCCGTGGCCACGCTGCTTTGGGTAGGTTCTGCCGCGGCTGCTTCAATTCCTTGCAGTCAGGTATCGGATGGCTATTGGCACGGCACCCCTGCACTCGAACTGTTCAGCGTCGAGGATCTAGACGCGATGCTCGGTTCGGTTCGCATCTGTAAACCTGGAACCTTCGGCATCACCGAGGAATCTTTGGACCGTTTTGTCTCGTCACTGAAAGAAGCTCGGGCGCAATCAGCGGCAAGGGAGTTGATGGGCTACAAGCAAGAACTCGTCGGGATGATGGAACCCGCTCGAGCGCTTCCCATCGCACCGACGTCCACTGCCGCGCTGCAAGATATGAAGGTGAGACTATCTATCATTCGAAACGACTCAGCCGAGGCCTTCGCTTCCGACGAATGGAGGGAAGTGGACAGCGTCGTTGACGACAAGCTGAACGCTATTCAAACCGCTCAGACTCAGCAGACTCCGTCGGAGGATTCGACAAATGCTGCGACGGAAGACGACACCGAGCAACCTAATACGAATGCATCGTCGTTCCGCGGCATTCGACTGGGGATGACCGAGGCACAGCTGTTGCAAGCGTTAGACCATTCGTTCGCCCTTAAAAGCCAAATTCCGACACCTAAGGCTTTGGGGGTACGAACTGACGGCGGGCCGAACGTGCTCGACGCCGCTCCGGGCTCGCTCTTCATAATGAAAGATCAACAGATATGCGGAACTGTCGCTTTTCAAAACGGACGGGCTGACCGTTTCGATCTCGATCAATGCTTTTTCGACATCGCAGGCATAGTGGCCCTGCAGGATTTCGCGCAGCAACTGGTTGACAACTACGGGCTCGAAAACGGCATGGAGGCCCGGTCGGAACTGCGAAGCCAAGGCTCCACTCAATTTGAGTTCGTTTGGTACGTTGGCGTCAAACAGTCGGCTGCCGAACGGTTTACAGCCTCCGCCAGCGCGTTTAACGGAAGCTTAAACCTTACAGTCGAGCGAGTTCCCCAAATCAAATTCAACTGACAGCATCACACAGCGGACAAACGACGGTCGATGCCATGGCTACGGCAAGCCGGGACCAGCCGTTTGTCACTTGCTGAGTATTTTGGATGGCTCGTCATCTTAGGCTGAATTCATGGCCGGTCCTGCCGTCGGAGACGCGAAACTAGTGCTCCTGTAGCCCGTGGGGAGTGACCCTTCCGCTCACGCCTTCTACCGCTTTTAAGGCGTGGTCGGCTTCAGTCTCTTGGGTAGAAACAATCTCTTTGCCAACCGAGCCGCTTCGCCTCTGCCACGGCAGTTCCATTAGAAGGCAGAGGCTTTCAGAACTGACATCCAGAGGAGGCGGTACATGCAATTTTGCTAAAATTATCGGAACCGATTATCCCGGGGAGGTTTGAATTCGGGTCTAAGGAGTCCTGAGTGCATGGTTAAACCGAAGGGGCAACTCGCCTTCATCGAGTTCCAATCACCGACCCTAGTCGAGAAGGCTCCTGATGGCGGCGAATGGCTCCATGAAATCAAGTACGACGGATATCGAACCGAGATTGTCATTGAGGGTGGGCAGGCTCGCGCCTTTACACGCCGGGGCTACGACTGGTCCCACCGCTACAAGCGCATCATTCAGGCGGCTGCGAACCTCCCGATCAAATCCGGAATCCTCGATGGCGAAGCGGTCGTCCTCGGCAAAACTGGCTTGCCGGACTTCCAAGCTCTCGAGCGAGAGCTGGGGAACCCGAACTCGCCGAAGCTCAGGTTCTTTGCGTTCGATCTTTTGCATCTCAACGGCCGCGATCTTCGAAAACAGCCGCTCACAGAACGCAAGGCCATGCTGCAAGGCCTGCTCAAAGACACGGCTCCAATGTTGACCTATGCCGAGCATCTGGAGGTAACCGGCAAGGACGTGTTCGATCATGCTTGCCGAATGGGCTTGGAGGGCGTCGTATCCAAGCGAGCCGATGCCCCATATCGCTCAGGACGGCAAACAAGCTGGCTCAAGATCAAATGCATTAAGAGCGATACGTTCCCGATCGTCGCGTTCGTTGAAAAGCTCGGCGCGCAGCCGCGCCGCATTGCTTCCCTGTATATCGGCAGATGGGAAGGCGACCGGCTGCTTTACGCGGGAAAGGCGCAAAGCGGCTATACGCTGGAAGCAGCCCGGCGCGTTCGGGAGCGGCTTGATTCCCTGATCATAGACAAGTCACCCTTGTCGGAACCTATCAAGAAACCGAAGGCGACTTGGGTCAAACCAGAAGTCCTGACCGAGGTGCAATTCAGCGGGGTGACGGATCGCGGCATACTGCGCGAGGCGGTATTCAAGGGATTACGCGAGGATCTCCAAATCATTCCGGCCAAGCCGCCATCGCCCTCCAAGCGAAGGGTGGAAGGCCAACATGGCGTTCCTCGTGAGAACATTTTGCAGCTTCTGCCCGAAGCTGTTGCGCCTTCTAAGGAGGAATTGGCGAGCTATTGGCGACGGGTGGCCGATCGAGCGTTGGTCCATCTAGGTCGCCGACCATTAAAGCTGGTTCGCCATGCCTACGGGGCCACCTTCTACCACAAGGGGCCGCTGCCTCCGATCCCACCTTCCGTGCACCAGCTGCGGGTCCAAAAGCGCGAGGGTGGCGAAGGTGTTCGGGTCTGGATAGATGATCTCGATGGTTTGCTTGGCTTGGTGGAAATGGACGCCGTCGAGCTTCATCCATGGAACGCAACTATCGACGACATCGAACACGCCGACCAGCTCGTCCTCGACCTCGATCCCGGCGAGGAAGTGCCATGGGACGCGGTGATTGAGGCCGCGCTGTCGCTGCGTGGCATCCTGGAAGCAGCTGGCTTGGAGAGCTGGCCGAAGGTCACCGGCGGTAAGGGCATCCACCTCGTGGCTCCGCTGGGTTCAGGTCTGACCCATGACCGCGCGCGGCAACTAGCCAGATCGCTCGCTCAATGCCTCGTTGACGCCGATCCTGAGCGATACCTGCTGGCAGCCGACCCGGCAGCGCGGAGAGGCCGCATCTTCCTAGACTACCTCCGAAATGGCCGGGGCAATACCGCCGTCGGTGCGCTCTCGCCACGAGCGCGGCCCGGCTTTCCTATTGCCCATCCTGTCACATGGACGCAGATCGAGCGAGGAATCCAGCCGGACGCCTTCACCATTAACCACCCATTCAGGGCTGCTGTTCGAAAGGCGGCCTGAGCGGGAAGCCTCAGAGAGCAGGGCAAATGGGCGTCATGCCCTTACGCGTTCACGGTAGCGGGCTTTCCTCATCCAGCTCATGGAATTTGGCCGTCACCAGTCAGCCAAGATCGTCTCCAAAGCTCCTCGATCATGATGGGACCAATCGGGACCGTTTGAACGGTTCAACAAATCGTAGGCCGCTCGAAAGTGGTTCAAAACGTCACGACCGGCTGATGGCGTCTAGACGGTCAACTTCTCTCTTGATTTGATCGAGCCTCGCATAGCCGGAACAACTCAGGTGCAAGATTTCCATGATCATCCAAGCCACCCACTGGCTTAGCTGGGCGACGTCCTTTTCTGTAATGTGTTTGTGGTCGGCTCGGTGAACTGCAAAAGATCTGAGGTCGTAGAGGTCGCCTATTTTCTTTTTCACTGTCGCGTACTCAGAGAAGTGAACGAACCGAAACCCGCCATGCGCAAGTATGCTCGCCAGTCCAGATGAAACAGACTGAGTCACCTTGTCCTTCTCCAGTGAAAAGAAGGCCTCCACGCAGCTCCAATATTTCACAATTCGCATGACCAGCGGTGCGTCCCGGTGTGCATCGGAGAACCAGTAAATCGCCCTTTCGATGGCTTCTTCGACCTCTGTTTTGTCGCCCTTCTGTAAGTTCGCAGCTGCGAGTTCGATCATTCGCATAGCGTCGGAGCCGTCCGCCAACTCCGTGTCTACCGAAAATCGCTGGCCTCTTATGGATGGGAAATGAGTGGTCACGTGATTGTCTGCTTGGCTCCAAGACATCCAAACTGAGTCGCCGGGCGCATCCTCCCGAGTCATACTTGTTCCGATACGAAACCCCGCAGCACCATTGTCGTATCTAGCAGCCGCGGCGATTGCGATTAGGCCCACAATCAATGTGGCCTTTTCGGCGAACAATCGCCTCGCTACTTTTTCAGTTCCTACAGCTGCACCGTGCAGCCACAGAGTGCCAACGCGAGTCTGCAACAAGGACGGATCTGGATGCTTATCATAGGCAATTTGAGCCGAATCTAGAACCGAGGCAGGGCTTTTTAAAATCTCCATTGAACCGAGTTTGAAAGTGTCCGCCTTCTCCAAATTCACTCCGAAGATCGGCACAATGAACGAGTATTCGTGTATTTTGCCGGATATGACTCCAGATATCGCTTCGAGCACTTCGTCTGCGCTATCCAGCATGATCTCTTTCGAGAAGCAGTTTTGGATAACGCTTCGCCAAGCGCTCCAGATGTCAGAGTACTCGGCCTTACCTTCAAAATAGTCGTGCTGCGTTACCAGCTCGACCAGTCTCCGAAAATTATCTAGACCGAAGTCGGTTAGGTATATGTACCTGCTATTCCCCAAGGCAATTTGCCGGGCGAGTGTTCGGTCCCGCGGCACCTCAACAAACGACTTTGGGATGATAAGAGATTTCGGTTTGAAAATGTTTTCGGCACACGAAAACAGAATGCGTGATTCCTTAGGTGAGAACGATTCTTTCAAAGGTTTTTTCACCAGCCGCTTCGCAATAGCCTAACGGGCTCATTCGTTCACTCTCTGGACAACCCGTCAAGCTGGATGCCCGGTTCAGAAGGACAGATAATTCGCTCGAATTTGTTGATTCCTTCCGTGAAAAATAGCCTTAGGCGTTGCCGTCGGCAGGAGTTTCCTCGTCCAATTCATGAGGGACGGGCAGATAGGCGTTGGCAGTCAACCAGAACTCGGTCTCATCAAGAAATATGCCCTGCCTTGGAACATGCGGAGCGCGGGTCAGTAGCCCTTTGGATACGCTTCGATGACCTTTGCGGCCTCTGCATGATAAATTACCCTCTCGAAGTTTTTGAGCCTCGGATCGGATGCTGTCTCCGAACCGCAGAAGATCACGGTTGTCCAGTCATGGTGAGCGTTTAGCGTCTTGCGGCTTGGGTAGGTTTTGGCGAAGCAGGCGGCGCGAAGCGGGTACGCTTCAGGCTGGCCGTAGCCAAAGCGCTCTCCCGGACGCTTGAACTCGACATGAACCGCGAGAACACGCTCCGCGGAATTTCGAAAGAAGAAAATGGCGTCCGACTCGAGCCCCTTGCTGTCAGGAATTCGGCACGTGCAACGGCTGTCTAAGCCACACCAATAGTTCGCCCAAAAAGGCTGCTTCGTGGGTCGTGTCTGCCAGCGCTGAGCGCGTTGTTCCGCGATCAGGATGGAGCTTCCGGTATAGTGGGACACGGCGGGGGTGCCTTTGATCAGCCAGTCTCTGACGAGCCCGGAAGCGAAAACACTTCCGGCGATGGCATCTAAATAGGGCTGAGCTTTTCCAGAGTACGCGGGCATAGGCGTCATCCCGAAATTGGATCAACTATTGTAGGCTTCCTCTGTTGGCGAACGCCTGTTCGATTGCGCCTTTGATCTGAGCTATAAGCGCTTTGTCATATGACGAGAACACATGAACGTCACCGCTGGACGTGCGGAAGACCAGTGTTGATTTGGAGGGAATCATGGCAATTGCAAATCCCAACCCGAAAAAAATGACAATGCCGAACAGGAAGCTTATTGTTATCCAGATATAAATCGAAAACACAATATCAGCAAACATCAAAGCGGTGCCGAAGCCTCCGGGGTCTTGTTTGATGCTCACACTTCCAATGCTTGAAATTTGATATGTTACTGAGCCGAACACTGCGGCAGAATCCGTTACACGAATAGCACCGCTTGTGAAGTTGACGTTGGACATGCTTTCCCCCTAGCCGTTATCCCCTGTTGGACGGTGGAGCATTCTTGCAACATTGCCAAGTGTTTTTTGGTACATCGCTCGGGCGCGCTGGGTTCGCTTCTAAGGTTGCGGCGGACCGCGCTCCGGACTATTGGCAGAAGGCAATCAATCTGGAGATGAACGATGTCGGATGCTGAAACGGAAACTCGTAACGCCGATGTTTTGGGTTTGACTGCCGATATTGTCGCAGCGTACGTGCAAAATAACCCTTTGCCAGCGATCGGCCTTCCGGACTTAATCGCAAGCGTCAACTCTGCATTGAAGGGAATTGGCCTGCCGTCGAAGGCGGCAGAGCCCGAGTTAGTTCCCGCCGTCAATCCCAAGAGGTCCGTGTTTCCCGACTACATCATTTGCCTTGAGGACGGGAAGAAGTTCAAATCGCTCAAGCGCCATCTGAATGTCCACTACGAGCTGACGCCCGAGGAGTATCGGTCCAAATGGGGCTTGGCTCGGGACTACCCCATGGTGGCCCCGAACTATGCCGCTCAGCGATCAGCTCTTGCCAAGTCCTCGGGCCTCGGCCGTAAGCCGGGCGCAAAAGCTGTCTCTAAGCCCGCCACCAAGAAATCCGGTGCTCGGCGGCCGAAGGCATAAATATGTGGATCTCATATCGGCGAACTGCAGTTTTCGGTGGGGTAGTCTGGCTTGGTCTGATGGCAGATCCTGCAATGGCACAGCAGACTTTTGACGGTTATGACTGCACCGCGGACTGTTCGGGACACCAAGCTGGATATGATTGGGCCGAACGAAATGGAATTTCGGACCCCTCCCACTGTGACGGCAACAGTCGATCCTTCAATGAGGGCTGTCAGGCTTACGTTGAGGAGCAGCAGCCAGCGCAGGGCGATGAAGTCCCTGCCGACGAAGGCGACGAGGACAGTTCAGAATAGGCCGACAGGGCCTTCTAAATCCATGGCAGCTGCTCAGGCGGCGTTAGCAGTACCTAGCACGAAGTAGCCTTGTGACGTGGGGAGGCTCCTATGCGCGCCACGGTGGCTCGATACGGGCGAGGAACCGAATATGAGACGAGCTTGCGGAATAGCTCTACGCGGCGGTGTCGCTGCTGTTCAGGCTGCAGATACGGATAAGCCAATTTCCCTGCGGCTGTCGTTCGAAGACATTGAGTGAAGTGCCGTTGCCGGTAGCAAGACCCTCGGAATATGTGGCCAAGCACCACGCAAAATCCCCCGAACCGCCAGCTTCAAGGACGACGAGTTGTTTGTTGCCCATGCCATCGCGGGTCCAAAGTTTGTGCAGCGCCTCTATCGCTGCTCGGCCACGCGCCGGAGGGGCATATGGCGAGAACAGTTGTCCGTCGATGGCAAAGACTGCCGCGCAAGCACCGGCGTCCCCTGCGCTGTAGGCCGTCGCGTAAACGTTGCAGAGGTTTTGCAATTCCTCACGGATCGCCATGACACCATCGCCTCCGCCGCAATGTCTATACCACGCCTGCAGGGCGCGTGAAAATGGAGAGGCACCGGGGGATGCTCGCACAAGCCAATAATCTGATGCCCACTCGAACTCTCGCAGCAGACATTCCCGCTCCAGCGTTCCTTACGACTCATTCCTTCTCGGGACGGCGGCGGAACTCCAGATTGAGCAGTTGCTTATATAAGAATGTCGCTCCATTGTTTTTCCCCGGCGGTCTCCGTAACGACCCACCTTCCCGGCGTTACGTACCAGTGCAACAACGTCGGGGGGGCCGCTGAGCAACTCCTGCAATGGAGCAGCTCCTGCAATGGACCAAGCGTGGCCCTAGGTGGCATAGCGCGGTGCAGCTCTGCATTGATGTCACGATCGATCAGGTGAAAGCAGACGTGGCCCGCAGGGCGTTCATCGAGGCTGCCAAGGAAGAGGGGAAAACTACTGCCTCCCTAACACCCCAACGACGGCTCTACTCCATGTCCGGCACGTCCCCGCCAACAAAGAGCGTTATTGGCTGTCCGTATTCACCCAGCGCCGGATTGGCTTCGCGCGACCACGCAATAACGCCAGCGTGTTTCGCCGCCAAGCTCTTGGCAGTTCGGACCGCCCGTTCCTCAGTCTGCTGCTCGGCTGGCCCATAGATCGGCTGGAGGTCGCCGCTTTCATCGCGATCGAAGGCGGTCACAACGATAAGCTTAGGCATCTTCTGCTGTGGCAGGACGCTGTCCATTGTTATCTTTCCACGACTGGCGGGGTGGGATCGAAGCTGATGATAACCAGCTCTGAATGCCTGTGAGCGAGGGCCAGGATTTGGTTCTCCAGCTCACAGTTGTAGGCCATGAGCGCCTTCACGGTCTCCATCGGACTCTCGTATTGGGCGATCAACCTAACTGCCTCGGAATGCAGTTCGGCCTTGGCCTCGACGTCCAGATAGTAGGTGCCCATTTCCGTCCATCCTAGCAACTGGCCCGGCGCGCTGACGTGAGCGCGTCAACGCGGTTCTGGAGGTGCCCATTGAGCACGATCATTTCCTTGAGCGCCTTCATCACATCGCCCTTGTGTACGGCAACGAACTTTTCGGCGGTAGCTTGCAGGGCGGCCTCTTGGCGGCTGTCCAGCGTCATAATGTGGTCCACAGTTGGTCACTCCAAACGCTTCATACCTAAGTGAACAAAAACAGAACGAAGAGTCAAGTCCGAATTGACTCCGTGAGGAATGAGTTCCTATTTTCAAGTCATGCCGGAATGCAGACCCTATGCCGTGCGAATGAGGTCGGGCAGCTAATCCGCGTCCGGTGCCGTCACTATCTGCCCGGCGACCTCGCCAAGCTGCTCGGGGACATTCCGTTCTGGGACGTTGAGCGTTTATGCGCTGCGAGCGCTGCCAGAGCCGCGAGTTTGATGTGGACATTCTCTTGCCCAGCGCGTCGGAAGGCTTGAAGATTTGCGTCCGACGCCTTGTCGAGGTCCGCATGGTGCGGAGGGTGATCTGGCGAGATGATGAAGGCTAAAACAAGGAGCCTTGTGCCGGTCCTGGTGCTGGCACCTTGATCTGTGTCGCGGGCTTCTCAACGATGACAAGAGCATCGTCTCGGGCTGTACGCTGCAAGAGCCTCGCCTCCGACCATGCCGCGGTGAGCCAGGTCTCTGTTTCCTCCTGCGTGGTCAGGATCACTGGCATTGCCTTCTCGTGAATGGGAGCAATTAGGGCGTTCGGTTTGGTCGTCATAAAACCATAGACCTCATGATCGCCGGGGCCTTCCTTGACCTTGCGAACTCCATGCCATGGCGTCCACAAACCGGCGAAGAAGAACAACGGGCGCTCCTCGTTCAGTGCGAACCAGAAGTTTCGCTGAATGCCGGTCTCTGAGTCTTTGTCATTTGGTGTAGGGCTCGGTTCCGCAAAGCTTGTCACCGGGACAACACACCGGTTCTCCACGCCGATAAATTGTTGCCAGTGGGCGTATTGGGGATTGCGGATATTGGTGGTGCCGGGGTCCGCGTTGCCCCTGATGCGTTCCAGAGGCGTCGGCATTCCCCAGCGAAGGTTAGCAAGCTCGCGCTGACCATCCATGGCGTTGCGCACCACAGGGCCGAACTGATTGGGATAGATGTCGATGGATGGCTCGAGGTTGCCCGCGATATCTCGGAGTGCGCGGGTCCACTGGCGGATGGCTTCTTGACTGGTGGTGATGTTGTAGAGGTTACACATGCACACGACATGCGTCAGCGGAAGCGGAAGCGCCAGCTGCGTTAAACGCTTTTACACGACCTACCGTCGCCCACCGGCGGGCCCATTTTTCGAAGCAGCGGTAAGTTCCCCGGCGCGCCTAACGCCTGCCGTGATGTCGTTTCGTTCAGGGCGCATCCGCTGGTTTGGGGCGGGAAGAAGTGAGACGCTGGCCCGCCCGGACAATGATCTCGGGCGGGCTGGTCAGGTCATCCCCAACGGCGGCGCGCCAAGTAATGTTCCAGTCCTACCTATGCGCCGCGTTCTCCAACGAGATTCCTTCGCCAAATGTTCCTTTTGGACTGGCACCGGGCAGTTACTTCCGTATGACTCATTCGACCATGCTGGGGGTCAAAGTAGTCGTCGCCTGTCACGATGCGGGCGTAATGATGGCGTCGCGTGTTCGCGTCACGCAAGCGGCACAAAAAAATCAAAAAGTTAGGTCACCGTCTCGCCGGGTGTGAACCGAATCCGCACACAAACGGCATGGCGAGAGACTTTTCAAAGCTGAGCGACAGCGACCTCCGCGCCCTCATCTATCATGCTGTCCGCATTTTGAAAGGGCCAAAACTGGACGCCGAGCAGCGCCGGGTGGTCGAACGGCGGTATGCCATCTACATATCGGAAGCCATACGCCGTGTACGTCAGGGAATTCGAAAAAAGCCTTAGACCTGCTGCCAGTCCGGATAAATGGTGCCGGGTTCCTGTCATAATCTGAGACAGGGCCTGACACATCAGTCGCCGGTCAACTAGGGGTGGATCGGGGACCTAGAATCTGATCAGACCATTGTGCTGGAGAACATATAAAAGGATCAACGCCACCCCGACCCCACACACCCATAAGATGGCTTTGTTCATTTCGAATATCCGGTCAGATGCGACGCCAGATATAGCCAAGCCGTCAGCCATAGTGAAGCTTCGGCTTGGTTTCGGTGCCGGTAAATTGAACGCCGATCCTGTCGTTCGTCCGCCAGCACGTAACACATCCGTAAGCGATCCCGTCGACCGGGACGTAGAGTAGAAATTCTGTCGGGAACTGAGTTTCAACTGGCACTTTCAATTCTGCTCCAGCCGCCTGTTGATTGCGCATCGTGCACGTGGTTTCCGAGTTCGTAATGCTGGTGATGATCGTCGCGCCCTAGAGAACACGCTGCCGATGTTTGCTACGGTGTTCCTTGTTCGGCAATGCCCGCCGGTCGCTGTCCCGCAAGACTTTTCGCTGTGGGCTTCAAGAGGGGTCGGGCTGCCGGGGAGACAGTTCCGACCCTCACCCTATTTCACACAGATTTTTGTTGATTTCTGTAAGCCTTGACCCAACGATAGGCGCTCGGGTTGTAAGGTGGAGTTGGGCTGGTGGACGTTCAAGCCGACCATGGTCGGGCGAGCACCGCTAAAGAGCTTGTCCATGCAGTGCTCCTAAACGCGCCGTTTGGCGAAACGGTTTCGATCAAAGAAACCATCGCTGCCGTCCGCGAACTCGGTCCCGATCTCACCGAGAGCGATTGCCAACTCACCGAACGCATCATGTACGAGGCGATATTGCTGGGCCGGTTCGTCGCCTTCGACATGCATGAATAGATGCGGCCCTACGGCGTTCCTTTGGTTTTCCCCACCGGTCTCGGAACGATTCCCTCACGGGCGAGTTCCGTCCCCTAGGGCCCCGATTGGATGCCCTACTCAATGTCCATCCTTAACGAGTCTGCCCAAGCTTTCCGGCAGTTGATCACTTCGGAAGACTACCGTCGAAATTTGCGCAAGCAGCTAGGCTTGGCCGTCGGACCGACTCTGCCGACATCTTTCACTGAATTGTTAGGGGCGCTGGATCGGCGGGACGAGGAAACAGATGACGCAAGCTCGTAGGGGCTGGATTGCGCCACTGCATTTCCTCTCGAACGCGGATTGACGCGATTTTGCCGATATGGCCAAATCATACCCGTTGCAGCGGCACCCCAACGCCCCCGCGTTTAGTCCCCGCCGCTGCAAACGCCCAAACTCCAAGCCCGGCAGCCCCCTGTCGGGCTTTTTCTTTTCCCTCAACTTTTAGGGAACCGAATCCCAATCGGAAGTTGCGGCCGCTGGGAGGTGGAGAGATCCAGCCATGTCAGCCGAAAACCAGACGATGCCGCTCGTCCAGAAGCTCTTCAGGAAACCGGCATCACGGAGAGGCAAGCGCACGAACTTGTCCTCCTGATCGGCTGGAACTGGAACTCCCTTTATGCGAGAGGCGAAGCTCATTCAGGCGGGGCAACGGCCGAGGTCGTCCTGAACGGGCCACCTGCCGAGGGTTGACGCCATGGGGCGGAATTCCTGTCGTCCCTACCAGCCCGCTGGTTTGGGAAGCCGCCCTCCTTGCAACAGTGCTGCGGGCTGTGAGGGTCGGGTCCCCCGGGTAGACGATTCGGCCATCGAGGGAGCGACTTATCTCGACGTGGACTCAGCAGCAGCGGAACCATCGGGCGACTGAACCCTTGTCCTAAAAAGGAGAGAGTGTCGTGAAACATGCCGAAATCGACGTAATGGAAGTGGGCTGGCTGCTGGCAGGCCCATTTTCCCTTGCGGTGGTCGTTTTGGTGGCCGGGTTGGTGTTGAGTTGATGGCCCACAAAGCTCGACCACACACCCCTAACCTGACGATGCTGGCTGGCCGTCAGAGGAACCAAGGTCGCCCTTGTGCAGCAGTTCAGGACCACGGTGGGTGCTACAGGCGTGCCTTTCGGCACCCTTCGGATCGGGCATCAGCTTCGCTGCAGAACCAGCGCTCTCCGCTGCCCGTGGAGATCGCCGTCCGGTCGTGAAACCGAGAGATGTCTCCCTCGGTGTTTCCCTCGAAAACATGAAGAATTGGTTCCGAGCTACTGCGGTTCATTGGGCCTTGGTTGCCATGAACAATTCAAAACGGCGGGTCAAAACCAAACGGATGCGAAGAAGATGCCACGCGGGCTACATCAGAATGACAAGCTTGCCGAGTTGCTGAGGGGACAATTCAAGAACGAGGCGGTACGGCGACATTTGCGTAGCTTGCCGATCTTTCGCGTTGAAATCTGGCTGCCTGATAGACTTCGTAGACTCCTAGACCGTTTAGCTCGGAAAGACGGCGGGCCAAAGACGTGAGCTGAAGCCGGAAGTGTCTCAGTTGAATACCCGGCTCCTTCACGCGTTATCGCCTGCGCCGCGAAGCGAACCATAACTTCCCCTCGAAGGTGAACTTTGAGCGCCTTGAACTTTGAGCGGCTAACTATATCGCCTCTGCCGCCAGCTGCGAGCAAAGCCGATCAGAACTACTCCGGTAGTGCCAAGAAGACAGACGAGTATCCAATTGAACGGCTGCGATAGCATCCCGGGTGAGAAGATCGCGCCGGGTGCGAATAGATTAATGTCGGGGTACTCATATGTGACCCATTGAAGGAAAGCGGCAGCTATGAGGGAGCCACCTACCAACTGAAGTAGTGCGACGGAGAGCGCCTTCATTTCGTCCCGCGCTTGGCCGAAGTTTTTTTCGTCGGCTTGGTGCCTACCTTTCGACCGAGCCCGCTTGACTTTGCCAGAGCGGAGCGCTGCGCAGCGTAGTCGGGTGCCACCATAGGATAGTCGCGCGCTAAGCCCCATTTCTCCCGATACTCATCAGGCGTAAGGCCGTAGTGCACACCAAGGTGGCGCTTCAATGATTTGAACCTCTTTCCGTCCTCAAGGCAAATGATGTAGTCGGGAAAGACCGATCGCTTCGGGTTCACCGCTGGAGCATAAATTGGCTTCTCGGGCTCAACCGGTTGTCCGACTTTCGCGAGCGAGGAATTTACACTTTGGATTAGGTCAGGCAGCGAAGCGACTGGCACTGCATTCTTGCTGACATAAGCCGAAACAATATCCGCGGTCAGGCCCATCAACACAGCCCGTGAGTTCGAAACTTCGTCTGCCACGTAAATGCTCCTGGTCGTTAGGGATGGACTTCTCTAGCGAATTCACTCGGAATTGCCAGCCCAGAACTGACTAAATCCGAAGCAGACGGCGCGTCGCCTATCTTGCCGTCCCATGCTCATTCAGAATTCGATAAACCTGCATCCGCGAGCAACCCACCAACTTCGCAATTTGCGTCGGACTATGGTTCTTATCACGAAGAGCCAGCACCTGCCCTCTATCGAGGCGCTGTTTGCCGCCCTTATACACGCCTTCGCGTTTGGCTTGCTCAATGCCGTCGCGTTGGCGTTCTTTAATGAACCGTCGCTCCATTTGAGCGACCATGCCCAGCACGGTAAGCACGATGTGGCCCATCTCGCCCCGCGTCGAAACGTGCGGGTCGAGCACCGTGACAAATGCGCCTTTCTGTTCGCATTCGTGGATCAGGTTGAGCACGTCGCGGGTGTCTCTGCCGAGCCGGTCGAGGCGCGTCACCACCAGTTCATCCCCGGGCCGGAGGAACTCTAGAACCGTTGCCAGTTCGGCGCGGCCGTTGCGGCTGCCGCCAGACACCTTCTCTGACCGAATGACCTCGCATCCTTCAGTTTTTAGCTTTGCGAGTTGCGTTTCGAGGTCCTGATCAACCGTGCTGACGCGAGCGTAACCAATGCGAGCCATAGCCTGTCACCTCAAGGGTTTTGAGGTTCGACGCTACCTTATAGCAAATAATCAGTGTCAAGTGACCTCTTCGACTATGAATACTCGCGTGTAGCTCCTTGCAGCTGCACATGAACGAGGCCTGCCTCGATCCGAGGCGGGCTTGTTTCCCGTCCTCGCAGCTCGTCTCTCTAAGGGTACCGGCTTCAACACCTCAGGCCACTTCGAATCATTTTAGCTACTGTTAACAATTGTGATTCCGCAGGAACCGGTTTCGGCTCAGAACTCGGCTTAGAAAAGATTGGGCGAGCGCGCAGGTCGAAGCATGACAAACCACGCAAGAAGCGGCGGCGACCTATTTGAAGCCGCAATGGTCGCGGTCATGGCCTTGGCAGCTATCGGAATTATCCTCATCATTGCGGTGGGGATTTACTGACGTCGTTCAGCCCGCTGTCCAATCGCCCGTTGAGCGGCAACCGAGGTAGGCACCGAGGGGCAAATAAGAACAGGTTCATCTGGTCGCCCGCTTCGCAAGCGCGAATCAGGCACTTGGAAATGTTGTGCATCAAGCCGCACTTTATAAATCAACGACATAGAGCGAAACGAACATCAAATGTTGTCGTTTGGTCCCTTTGGAGGCCATCCTATGGCGCAGGAATCGGACCGCGGTCTTGTGCAGAGGCTGCTGGACGAGACCGGCATAACCGAAGAGCAGGCGCTGAAGTTGATCTCGCTCCTCGGGGCAAATTGGTTCTCGCTGCTTCGAGAGGCGAAAGCCATGAAGGACAAGCTGCAGCCTCCGGAAACACCGCCTTAGGAAGGCTTTTGAGTTTCCCGCCCTTTCAACAGCACCGGGGGCCGCGATGGGAACTTAGCGTTCCAAGAAAGGTCTACAGTTAATTCGATCCGGTCCAGGGAACTTTCGCGTCGAATTCGACGACAAATCCCGCATCGATGGCGCTTTGTGCAATGTAATCGCCAAGTTCCCAATCCGTCAGCTCACAAAGCGGAAACAACTCCCGCACGGCGCGGATGACCTCGGATATCGAAACGCTTGGGTTGTCTACATTGTCAATCAGGTAACGCACTATCGCCAAGCGATGGTCCGATAAAACAGGCATCGGCGCGAGCGCGGGCATCGCGGGTTCCTATGAGGAGAACTTCGTTTCGGAGCTGTCGGCCGTGTCAACGTCGAAAGCAACGGGAACATGGTGGAGGATGCATGCCGCCGCCAGCATTTCCTCCAACTCGTGGTCGGGAGTCCGGCAGGCTGGCATAAGCGTTCGGATGGCGCGGATAGCTTGTTCGATGGAGAGATACCGGGCCTTGCCTCTCGAACGAACATAGGCCTCGGCCGCTCCTTCGACCGTGACGGCGTGAAACGTGTTGGTCATCAAGACAGCCTCCCTGAAACCCAAACCAAAACGATTTACGGGCAACAGGCGACGGCCTTCAAGGCTCTGTCTGTTTCCGGACAATCAGTCGGATGTTATGCCGAACTGACGTTGCTCCTCCTCGCCATAGGCTCCGTGGGTGAGTTCTATCATTCCGGCCCGGTCAACAATTGTAATCTCACCGCGCTTGGCGTGAATTAGCCCCCGGTATTCGAGCATTTGGAGGGCGGTAGTAACGCCGGGGCGCCGGGCGCCAAGCATGGTCGACAGAAATTCATGCGTCAGGTAGATTTTTCCTTCAGTCCGGTCGTGGACCATTAGCAACCAGCGAGCCAGCCTTTCCTCGATTTTCGAGTGGCCGTTAACCAGCGCCGTTCGGGATGATTGCACGAGGAATGCGTGGGCGAAGCGAAGCAGCGCCTCACGAAGGCTCTGGCTTTCTGCAATAGCAGCACGAAGAGTTTCAACCGGCAGACACCAGCCATTGCTGGCCACTTGGATATAGGTTTCGTTGGGAGATCTATCTTGCCCGAGAATGACCGCAACTCCGGTCATACCGTCATGGCCGATGATGCCGACTTCGCTCTGCCGTCCTCCGGTCAAGGTGGCGACCACCGATGCAATACCCATTTCTGGAAAATACACGTGCCCTATCGGTCGATAGGGCTCCTCCAGCCGAGCTTTGATGGGGAGTTCGACACGATGCATCGAAGGCCGCAAAAGCGAAAAGTCCTCTGGAGCGAGGGTTTTCAAAACGTGATTGCGAAGGATGGACTGAGGCATGGCTCTCTCCCTAACGGGCAAGAGCACGTACCTCTTACTGTCGGCGGCATCCGGAAACACTGGCGGCCGATTTCGACAGCATAGGCCTTCGACATCCGGCTGGCAAATGTGTGACGGCCGACGACGGAGCTCCTGGCCATGCCGAGTCGTGTCACATCGAGGTTTAGACTCTACATTGCTCTGTCACAAATGAGCGATACCGACCCGAGCGTTACGCTCGACGCCGCCAGCGATGTTATGTCACGCGGGGGTATACCCCAGCGTGACGATGACCGCCACGTTCAACCTCGACTGTAGCTACTCCTGATGCTCGTCAACCGAAGACTCGAGTTTCGAGATCAGCTTCTCCCGTTGCTTGGCTGCCCATTTCAGGAACAGCGCTCCCGTTGGCATCGGAAACATCGGCTTTATGCCTTGAACAAAGGTTTCGTATTCGTCCTTCGGTAGGCAGCTCGCTCCCCAAATGAAACATGGCTGTTCAATCGGCGTGATCTGGCCGAAAGCCGTCTTGTATTTACGAAAGTGGTTCTTGTCCCCCAAGCGCCCACGGATGAGATGGAGCTGGCGACGATCAAGCGACGTACTAAGGCTGCCATCAAGCGCCTTCAGATGACTGGGAGCGAGAGGGACAATACGACGTACAAAGAGCTCCAACAGCCATGTTCGCATCAGCTGTATGCTCGATGCTGGCGGAGAAAGGATTGCTTTGACGACGGTGTCACTCAACTCATCGAAACAACTAAATTCCTCCGCTTCTAGCTCCTGCATGAGGAGTGTCACCTCTTTCGAAAACACGACCAATGTCGAGAAGCTATCGATAATGTACTGAATGGCTTCCGGCGGTTTCGTGATTTTTAAAGCCCGGAAGATGACCTTTATGCGCCCCATATCAAACGAGGCCTTCGCGACCTCCTCTCGCAGATAGCCAATCAGGTTCATTGACTTCAATTTCTCGACGTCGTCCTCGTCCGGCTCATCATCGAAGTAGAGGTCAGACGTTAGCGCTTCTATAGCTGCGCCCTCGGCCTCGTCAGAAATGTCAGCGGTTTGTCGCTTCACTCTCGCTAAGAACTCTGCTCGACTATAAACCTCAGTCTTGGCGACGTTCAGCGAAAGCCCCTCGTTAATGGCTAACTGTTCGGCGATAAACGCTAGCGCATCGTACGGATCTTCGCCTGCGGCTAGAAAAATCCTGAAGTCGTCGACAAATCTTGTGGCGCTGCGGCCATCGCGCTCTAGCGCATTGTCGGTATCGCTCAGTGCCAACTCGGCCAGCAACCGCGCGGCAGTGCCACCGACTGGCAGACCGAAAGACTGCTTTGCTCGGATTACCTTGATGTGCTTTTTAATGTATCGCGCTGCGCCGTGTCCTGGCGCGACCTCATCGAGCAGATTCTCGAGCCGGTGGAAATTGACTCGTGCGTAGAAGTCGGAGATGTCGGTCGCGATGACGTGTTCTATACCCGGGTTTCCTTGCACGTACTGCAGCTGCGCCTGCAGCCATTCCTTGAAGGTACGATCCCCCCGAAAGATGCTTCCCTTGTCGTTTAGCGCGTACCGGTAGGAGAAAGCCTCAATGTTGTTCTGAGACGGTCTGTGGCTTTCGATTCGAGGGCCTAGTTCGATCACCGCCGCAAGCAACAGGATTGTGTCCAGATAAGGAAGTTGATGGACAATGCGAAATCCATATCGGCTTTTGGGCCCAAGTGCCTCCACCGCGGTTCCTGGATCGAAGGTATCCAGGTCGAGCGCCACCAACTCGTCAACCACAGATTCAGCTTCCTCGCGCACGAAAGCGAGTTCAGGAAGATGGGGAAAAACGTCAGTGTCCCCATAGCGACACAAGTGCCGTATGGACGTTTGCAGCGCGAATGTTGGGAGACGATAGGCCATTATTGTGAACTTCGTTGTTGCCGTATAGGACTAATCTCGGTGGGAAAGTTATCGTTTGGGTACTAGCAGCGCAAAGGTCGATCGCCTCGTCTCAAGGACTCGACCGTGCTTAATGCTCAGGTAGGCCGTCCGGAATCAATTGAGTTCTGGGGGGGCTCGCTTTTCTTAAAGCGTCCCGGAACCAGACTGCGGCGTGGGGTGAATTCATTGAAAATTTCCCGTGTTCAGATCGCGAACTGGAGATCGATAAAGCACATCGACTTCTACCCGCAGGATATTTGCATACTTGTCGGAGCTAACAACGCAGGGAAGACGAATATCCTGAGCGCGATCAACTTCCTGCTTGGCGAGAGGTGGCCTATGCCGGGGAACTTGGATGACTCTGACTACTATGGCCGCGACCGGGATAATGAGATTCATATACGACTGACGCTTGAGCATCCAAATGTCTCCTCGATTGATTTCGACACATCGAAGGCCCAGTACACTCTTATCGCAATTGATAATCGCGGCTATGGAATTCGGGGCTTTAACAACACTATGCGAGAGGAGCTTGCGTTCGCCTACGTCGACGCGGGTCGGAATTACGACCGACAGTTTTCCAACTCACGGTGGTCGATCTTCGGTCAAGCACTCCGGCATCTGCATGCGACATTGAAGCAGAATGGTGAGCAGCTGGCCAAGCTCAGGGAAGCCCTGAAGGTCGCTCATGAACTCTTACAAACGGATCAGTACAAAGCGTTTGAGAAGGAGTTGAAAGACGCTTTTGCAGCTCAACTGCGAACGGCGCGCTACGACGTCGCCTTTGAGTTCCGGACGATGGAGGAGACGAACCTTTATCGGAGTTTATTCCCGACCCTGATCGAGCGCGGGGTCCCGAGGAATCCTCTGGAGGTGGGCTCAGGCATTAGGAACGTTCTCGTACTCGCTCTCTTTCAAGCTTTTGCCAAATCGTTCAAGGGGGATTCTGTACTCGGCATCGAAGAGCCCGAATTGTATTTGCATCCACACGCGCAGCGTAGCCTGATGAAGCAGTTTGAGGAATTGGTCACAGCGGGCAACCAAATCTTCATCTCGACGCACAGCGCCCATTTTCTCGACGTTGCCCGGAGCGACCGGATCGTTCTCGTGGAGAGGGACGATGACGAGGAGGGGGAAGTCTGTACACAGGTTAAGACGGCGTCGAGTGAGAGCTTGCTTTCTGCCCGGCAGAAGCTCCATCCAACCCGGCCAATCACTTTGTCATCTATGCGCGCCTTCCTCAAGAACGTGCGAACGGCAGAGATGACGGAAGCCTTCTTCGCGAGAGCAGTGGTAGTCGTAGAGGGCCCTTCCGAACGGGAGGCTATTCCAATTCTCGCTCGCAGCTGCTCCATGGATTTTGACGAGCACGGAATCTCCATCGTGTCCGCCGGAGGTAAGACGGCTATCGACACGCTTGCACAGCTATATGAGTGTCATGGGATCCGAACCTACATTGTCTTCGACAATGATGCAGGGAATGCCTCCGAAAAAGCGGCAAACCGCTCATTGTGTCGCTTACTCAATATCACCGAGGTGGACGAACCTCTGGCCTGCGTGAAAGAAGGATACGCAATTCTCGAAGGCAATTGGGAAAAGCAATGCCGGACTCACTTGGAGACAATCCAGGTAGGTCTATACGACGAGTTGGAGGCGAAGGCCCGGTCTGAACTCGGAATCTCAGGCGACCGCAACAAACCTTTGGTCGCCCGGTTCGTCGCGGAGTCTCTTGCCCAGCAGCACCGAATCCCGCAGTTCATGCAGGCCTTGTTGTCGGAGATCAGGAAGAAGCTTCCGTCGGTTCCTGACGCGGGAGTCGACAGCTAGTTAAGACGCGTTTCAAGAGGGATAACGTCGAGATGCGCTTGGCATCCTTACGCCGCAATCGAGCCAAAATCTAACCTCGATGTAACAGGCCCGGTTCATCATTCGCGCCCAAACCGGCGCGCCGAAGATTTAACCTTCGCCCGCCTCAAGGTTTCCGTCGAGGGCGACCTCGCCTCGCTGCGATCTCCTTGCTCTTTCTGGCCAGTTCCTTACGATAGTCCTTCCCGTAAAGGTCTTGCAACGCGACCTGCATCAACTCAAATGCCGTCAACACGTCATCTCGGTCTACGGCTCCGGAATGGCTACCATGGTTACCAATCCAGCGAAGTGCGGTGAGCACGTCACGGTGCTCGGCGCTCCTTTGTGAATAGATCTCGATGCGTCTTGCAAAGGTAAGAGGGACTCGCTTGCCGGTCCGGTTGTACTGCTTAACTCCCTGATTAGTGAGAATGCGCTCGGCTGCAACTCGAAGCTTGTTGGCCGTGGCACCGAGATCGTGCCAAAATAGACTAAAGCTTTGCTTGAGGGCCTCTACGACCGGATCAGGTGTCTCCGGCGGAATTGTCGCTAGAGGTGGGCCGGGGAACATCATATTGGGCTCATACATAGTGATGCTGTCCCAAGTGCCTTCTTGATCTTGGTACGGCTCTTCGAAAGTCTCACCGCACACAACCACCGATTCCTTGCAGCTGCTGCGGTTGCATTCCAAAATTGAGACGAACCGGCGGATGTCCAATACTGCTTCATAGGCAGGCCGTATCGCCTCCAGATCGGCACGGCTATTGGCAGTTGGCTTGGTAACAGTTTTTGTTTTATCGGCCTGCAAGATCCCTGAGCCACAATTTGGGCAGCGGAAAGCGGGAAAAGCCGAGAAGGACCGCGGCCATAGATCTTTCAACTCAGCCATTCAACTTCCTATGCGCAATTTCGCTGTTCTCAGCACCGATCCGACATCCTATTGTTTCGGAAATCGAGCTTGCACTACCGACGGAACTTTTCACCAGATTCCACAAGCAGCGTCAGGCAGAGTCTTCGAGGGTGGTAGCTATTAATCGAAAAGTCCACTGGTGCTTTTGCGCCTTCGTGACGTCTTGACGGCCTTGTCGCTGCTCTTGGCTCCGCTGCGGTTGCGTGACAGTTTTTCGACAAGTAGGTCTATCGCGTCCAATTCCGCGGCTAGTTCGCGTCGAATCTTGGACCGAAGACGGCCAAGGATTCTGGGTTCGAGGTCGGTATGTGTTTCCTCCATAGCAATGCGCTCGGAACGAATGGCGCAGACCTCCCCAAGTCGGGCGATCTCTTCGTGGTCTGGATCGCTAGGTTTGAAGCGAGGAAATGGGACTTTGACGATAGTCTTGTGAATGTCCCGGGGGCCAAAAAGCCCCCGTGATTGAAACTGCTTGATGGCTTCGTTCGCGTAACCCGAATTGATAAACGACGTGAGATAGAAGCCTTCCTTCTTCGACCTCACCTCGCACCAATACGCCTTATGATCAACGATGAAAGGATGGTCGAAAGTCTGACGATCGATCACGACGGCCGACGCGTCGGATGCGGATGAGGTATATAGCACCAGAAATCGAGCCTCTGGGTTCTGGCTGGTAAGCTTGGATTGCCAATCTAGATAGCTTTCTAGCGGGGTATCGCTGTTGCGCTCAGTGCGCTTTGACGCCCAAAGTTCCTCGGCTTGCCTGAACCACGCGCTGGCGAATCGGTATCCCTTTGCCATCAGGGAATCTGCGTCGAGCACCTCGAATTTGTTTCCGACTTGGGCTACCGGGAGCAACACGAGCGGCGGAGCTATGAGCGTGAACGGAAGTATGTTTCGCGATATCGCGGTGCGGAAAAATAGGGCGCTTTCGGCTCGCTCGTGTATTTTCAATCCCTTCCAAGGCTTCTTTGCCTCACGATCGGCTGCGTTGGATGTTCTCAGAGCTAAAACACGGTCTGATAGATCCTCACCGTCATCAATGTGCTGATCGATATCGACAAAGAAGAAATTTCGCGGAACGATCGTTGCGCCTTGCGTGAAACTGGAAGTGTATGCGTTCGTTCCAATGAGAGCCTCTCCAGCGTTGGTGGTGATGGCCGATTTTGACCGCTTCTTCGTCGATTGCAGCCGCGAATAGAACCAACGCTTCCTCTCCCAAGTTAGATTGGCGCGCGCTTCTGACAAATGGACCTGTGCGCGTCTCAGGCGACCCGCGACGGCATATCCGTCAATGCCGTGCTCAGGCAAAGCATTCTCGCCTTTATTCTGCCTGCCGTGTTGCGCGAACATCACGCAGCAGGGCACCCGAAAAAGAGGGGCGACATCGTTCAAATCCCAAATCGAATAAAGCCGCAGACCAGCAACATTTCCGGCCCTTGTCGCGTCATGTTGGTCGGCCGACATGAAGCTCCGTGGCAACACGAAGGCTAGGCGTCCACTCCGCTTCATAAAGTAATTGACTGAGTGAGCGAGGAATATAGCTGCAATTTCAAGGTGAGGGAAATTGGCCTTGTTCTCGGGAGTTACCCGGTAGTGGTCAGACAGTGTTCTCAGCAGGTTCTGGTAGTCGCCATTGGACACTCCTGCATAGGTCAGCCACGGCGGGTTACCGACAATGAAATCAAACCGACCCATGAGAAAGATCGGCTTGTACGAATTTTGAAGAATAAATTTCCAGATGCTGTCACGCCCTTCGCTGTTTGCAATCCACATGGCTCGGTATAAGTCATAAAGCTGACTTGGAAGATCCGGCGACTGAGAGTCGTCGAATATCGAAGTTCCCAGATGAAGGAACCTATCTCGCGTCAGCAACTCGCTGTACCGATCGACCAGCTCGTCGCAAAAGGTAACCAACGCATCGAATGCTTCGGGAGCGGAGACCCCGCGAGTGTCTATCGCGTATGAACCATTATCGACCGTCATTTGAAAGGTAGACTCGAACAGATCAGCAGTGCCGCGGGGGACCAGGAGGCTGTTCGCGAGGTAAATATGGAGGGTGACGGGGCGACGAGCCCGGCGCACTGTTTCTCCCAATGCGAGAAGGACAGTGGTCTTCGCAATGAGGACTGATAGCGGGTGAATGTCTATGCCAACCACCTGCTCGGCCAGCTTCTCAGCGCCGAGATCGGGGAATTGTTCTCGCAGCCGAGCGATTCCAGCTCGTAGAAACGAGCCGCTGCCACACGCGGGGTCGAGTATGGACGATGTGCGTTCAAGGGGGAGTTCCTCCATAACTCGTTCGCACAGCCAATCGGGAGTATAGTATTCGCCTAGTGCGTGACGGGTCTCCAGATCAATTAGTTCCTGATATACACCCTTGAGAATGTCCTCTTGAACTTCCGTGAAATCGTATGAATCGATCTGACCACCAATTTCGCGGAACATGGGTCGGAGCTCTGAAAGGAACTCGTCTGATGCCACCCAATGAAAGAAGTCGTCCTCTACAAATCGTTCCACGTTGAGCCGATCGAAAATTCGGCCTGAAAGTACGTCTCGGATCGTGGTGTCGTCGGTTGCAGTTTCTTTCGTTATTACCGAGTATGCGATGAATTTCGCAAAGACCGAAAGGTAAGTGTGAACGAGGAAGAGCTTCGGCGAATTATCGAACTGCCCGTACGCTATCGACAGAAAGCGATTCCACTGTTCAAAAGCTACAGTGAGTTCGCTTTGTCGCTCCAGAGCGGGCAAACATCGATTTAGCGCTGTGATCGAGTTGATGAACGCACGGGAGGTGTCTCCAAAATTTGCTCGAATGTTTTCGAGTGTCGCAATCTTCCGCTCGTCTGCGAATAGCACTTCATCTAGAAAGAACGGAAACTCCGCGAAGTTGTTGGGCGACAGATCGAAGCTCTGAACCTCGCGTAGCTCAAAACCGCGCCCCATTAACTCGTCCACTTCGACGTGGGACCAGTCAGGTGCGTAGCGTCGCCAGCGAATTCCATCGGTCGCCAGGAGCGTAAACTTATATTCCTGACCGGATCTCCAGTTGCCTTCCAGATATTCTTTCAGCTGTTCGCGAGCGTGATCTCCGGTTCTTGTAAGGTCCCGTTCCCACTCAATGATGACGGCATCTGTCTGGCTGTCCGCCCGACCTCGAGCGGAGCGGCCATCTCTAATGATATTTGCGACCGAGGTCTCTGCCCCGAGCGCAATTTCGCGGATGAAGCTCTGAATCTTTTCGTCCCGTCTGAACACGGTCGTGACGTATGTGAGGAACCGCTCTTTCTTCGCCGCCTCGGAGTTGGCCCTTCGCAGGTCGTGATAAAGTTGTTCGGTCTGAGCGGGGTCGAAGAGACTTTCGAGCACGGGCAACCTCGGAATTTTGACGTGGCAGCCGTAACATGAGACGCTGGCGCGAAGCTATCCTGAGCACAAGGCGGCCGAACGATTAAAACGGGATTTCATCGTCGAGCCCCCCGCCTCTGCGACTGAAGTCTTCGATTTGCCTCTTGGGCGGCTCGACGCGCTTGATATCCTCTGGCGAGGGGATTTTTGGGGGCTCTGGTTCATCGCTTTTGGCGGCTCCGAGAAGCTCATTGATGCGCTTCACGAGGTCGGTAATAGGCTTGAGAGTTTCCGTGCCTTTGTGCACTACATGAGCCAAATCGACAAAGGCGAGCATCGCATTCTCAAATCGGGTTCTAGCCCGGTCCACGTCAGCTTCGAACGCGTTCAGCTTTGCAAAAAGGGAGTTCTTCTTACGGCTATCGAGGTCAGCGGCCTCAAGGGTTTCTCGTATTTGGCGAACTAGATGGTGGATGCGCTCCTTATCCGCTGTATTCAAGTTCACCGAATATAACTTGGTGACCCGGGCCTTTTGGATTTGGATCTGGAGAACCACGCTTTTAACCGCTAGATCGAAGTCGCGATGGACGTTGTAAGTTGACTCCCAATCAGGCAACCTAAAGGAGCCCAGCGCATGAATATGCAGCGCCGTGGCGGCTCCCAAGATGCTGTTCATATGCTCTATGAGGTGAAGTCTGGTATCGTCGTCGTCGCTGCCTCGTACAGCTTCTTTCAGCTTCTGGTCGAAAAAATCAACTAGCCTGACGAACGCCAGTTCAGGATCGTCCGGCAAGCCCTCATAGTCGATGCGTTCCGACATCGTTCACCCCCCACTATGCAGCCTGACAGATAGAGAACGGATGAAGAATCCACAATGGCTGAGTACATTAGCGTCTGTTTAAACCTTCAGCGTTAGCGACGACTTTTCTCAAAGCTGCTATCAAGGAATACGGTCGAACGTCTTCACATCTCTCCCAAAACGCTTGCCTGTGAATGCCCAAGAACCCTGATGTCCAAATCCATCACAACGGAAGGCCGCATTTTCGCTCGGCAAGTTGGCCGAGAAGTAAAGCGCCGCGAATTGATAGGTGCGTCGGCGATCTCCAATGGGAACGAAAGAGAGTTTTGGCCAGCCGCAAAATGGATAATTGGTCGTCTAGATGCCGACACCTCGCCGGTCAAACGCGTGGCCTGCCTCCAGGCCGTAGCTGCCCGCCTAAGGGCCGTACCCGATCATGACAGGGGAGCCTTTGTCGATATCGTTCGATTTGACGGCAAAAGGTCTTGCGAACTTATGTTCACAACGCTTGTCGCCGACGGTCACCCGATGGAGGCAATGACAGGTCGGGAGGAGGGCGTTACCGCCCAGTGCCATTATTTCAAAGTTGGCCGTACCGGCCTTGATTTCAACGTCGGGGTTGTGACGGCATATGCTTCCGCACATGCCCTAGGTCGCCTCTGTGAACGCGGGCGTCGTCCGGTTGAAATTGATTACGGCATTGCATTCGTAGGGTTGTGCGGGAGAGCAGGCGTATTTCTTTCCACAGACAAACGGCTCTGGCGGGCGGAGATCAACATCGCCCTCAACGATGATCTCGTCGCAACCGGCTCGACCAAAGTAGCGGGTCAAGGCGAGGTCACAAGCACATTCTTCGATTGCAGAACGGTGCTTCCTCGTGATGCGTGTGATGGTGAGCAAATCGCACAGGCTGATGCTTTCGGTCAGGTATTGGAAGGTAAGTCTACGGTAGCCGCAATTCCTTTCTTGGCTCGGCCTAATGACTTTGTATTGGACACGCTCAAGCGTTGAAGCCAGCCAGCTCTGCACATTGATGGGGCCGATTTGGGCCGTCAAATGGCTAGGTGGCCGAAGGATCCCGGTGTTCACACCTGCGAGACCATGCTCAATCCTGAGCGAGTCCGTATTCGACAAGAATTTGCCCGTAGGCGTTTAGGTGGTACGTAGTGCCACTTCTCGCCGTCGTATCACCTTCAAAAAACGCGAGCCCATCTCCCGTAAGCAGACCGACCGAAAACAATGCATCAGCTATAAGCCGGTTGGTTGGGGAACCGGCTTGAAATTGAGGCAGCGTCTTGAGGTCTTCCACGAACGCCCGATCAACGATCTTCGAGACGCGGAGCGCTTTACTGAGGGGCAATTTGCCTGTGGCGGCCGCGGAGATCAAACGAGCAACGATGACTGGCTTCTCGATATCCTCCATGCGATCGATGAGAAAGAGAATTTGTTCGCCAAACTCCGCGTTTTTCCTTTTTTTGTCTAAGTCGGCGATGAAGGCCTTTCGGTCTGCCAGAGGTGTCTTTTCGAACGTCTCAAGAAAGGCGGCCACTTTTTTCAGGAATAAGTAATCGCGAATGGCAATCCCGGCGCGAACAATGCCGGTGAACGCACCAAAAAAAGGAACTCCGTCCAGCGCGCTCGAGGTGATCGCGGCATCCAAACCTATGTCGGCAGTTGTGGCTGCCACGTCAACTAACCGCTCGCTCGCCACAGAGTTCGAAAAGGCCACGGGCAAACTTTTACGGTCATTCTCCATCTCTATGCTCTCCTGCATCTTTGGCCAAACGTAAGATTATACGACTCAATGGCTGCTCCCGAGATTCCTCCTCACAGCGTGATGCAATAGACTCTTTCGCCATCCAACGGCACAAACGTGGGCGCTTTGATCGAGAGTTTCGGTTTTTTGCCCCCTTCGGACTTGAGCTTGCCGCCAGCTTTGAGTCGCTGAAGAACTAGCTGGCAGTCCGGGCCCAATGCCCGCTTCAAGTTCTTTGTGGGGACATAGTAAGTCGCGATTTTCCGGACCGTCTTGCAGTAGGCAAATGGCGGCCCCCACAAAAGAAGACCGCCGCCTTCGCTCAAGTCTTTTATCCCATCCGTGTTCTTGTCGAGCACTGAGCGAGTGCGCTTCAACGCCCAATTGATGTCCTTCGGTTCGGGCGTGACCGTCGTTGAGCTGGCCAGATCGAAGATAGTTTGTACGGCCTTGGCAACGGGCTGCTCGAATGCAGGAAGCGTTCCCCATTTGCGGGCGAGCCGACCTGCAGCATAGGTCAGAGCAAAGGTGTTGACGACTCGGGCCGGTGCCTTCTTGGATGGAATCCAGGACCGAAATTCGTCGATGAACAGCCTGATTTGTTCACGAAGGGCGTCCGCTCCGTGTTCCTTGACGTGTTTCGCCACGCCCGCGACAAACTTGCGTCCCGCTGTGGCATATTCTTGATCGCAGAACTCTCTCAGATCGTTCATGGCCTCCTGCGGTTCAGAATACCCCTCGGGACATACCGTCATGATCGGGCCCTCAAACTTGATGGTGCATGTACGGCTGCCCGCTGCGGCAACGCTATCAGCTGCACCTTGCATCGCGTCCCTCGAAGCCTCGTTTGCTGTTGAGAGTAGGGCTAGCCTGACCCCCTTGTCCGGACTCTCCCCCGGCCTGCGTCGGCCCGAAGACGATGACTGTTTGAACGCCAGTTTGCCGGACGCCTTGAGCGCCATGTCCATAGCATTCTGCTCATCAAGGAAAAGCAACGAGTCGCGGCGTGGGCTTCGAAGTTCGTCGAACGACATTTCGCTGAAGTTCCAAGTATCGCCACCTCCTACTTCGCTGTTCGGGTCTCCCGCGTAGACACTCGCCGCCAGGATCGCGAACGTGGTTTTGCCGCACTCGGCTGGCCCCACCAGCTCGACAGAAGGGTTGACGATGTAAGCTGGGGCGAAACGCAGCAGCGGGCCAACAAAAGCGTAGCTCAGCAAGAAGGTCGCCAGTGGTTCGCCACCAACTATCTTCTCGACACCGGCCTTCCATGCCGTGATTTCCCCAACCGGCGTAAACCGGCCGTCAAGTTCAAAGGTGATCAGGATTTCGCTGTCGAGCCCATCTTCTCGCACAAGCGTGCCGTCGCCGAACACATAAATGGCGTCATTCACCCAGCCCGGCCTGCTGGCGACGAGGGCTTCGCGAATGCTCGTATACTCATCCAACGCGGCCAACAGAGCATCTTGGGGCTTGCGCGAGTGAAAGCCGAATCCGCGCTTCACCAGAGCGCCGAACACCTTCTTCGGGTTATTGAGCACATCGTCGGCCGAGAACCACAACGCGACCCTGTCCGTCCCGTAGCGATAGTGAATCTGGCCCTCTTGATCCTGCACCTTGTCGAGAACGCGCGGATCATTTGCTAACTGTTCAGTTCTGACTTTTTCCCCGTCTGCTGGCATCTCTCTTTTCGGATTTCCCACCTTCCCACCTTTCCCACCTAAGTTGTGCGCTCGCCGAAATTGGCGTTCGGTATCACTCGTCACCAGTTGCAGTTATGAAGGGTTCACCTCCAACATGCCCCTTGAAGGCATCAACCATGCTCCCGACGTCGTATTCCGAGGAATTCGCGAACCAGCTCGCGCAAATCGGCGCTCATGAACTGCCGCATCAAACCGGGCTGAAAGCCTGCTAGGATCATGAGTTCGGCCATGCCGTGGCGCGCGTGCCAGTCAAGCCACTCAGCGCGCTCAGATGCTTGCATCCTGTTGCGCTGCCGATTTTGCTTACCGCGCCTATCCTCGTAACCGACCCGTTCCTCGGCCTCGAACTTGGTGAAGTACAAGCCAGAGCCCCCGGCGTGGTAAACCGTGTCAATTTGAGAGTCGTAGCGAGGGCTACCGGGGACCACCGCCGATAGCTCCTCACGCGTCGGCCCGATGATGATCATGTGGACGTGCGGCTCGTAGAGCCGTGCACCGTCCTCTTCGATCAACGACACTTCCACAACCCCGAAGACCTTGGATGCGATGCCGCGCCGTCGCAGCTCCCGATGGATCATTTTGACCATCCTCAGGGCGGCCGTCGGCCGAAAATGGTGAAGTGATCCCACTGGCAGCCGGTGGCGTATCTTAGCCAGCGCGACGGTGTGCACGTTCTCGCCGTCGGCGAACAACGGTGCGATCTTCGCCAGCATCGTCAATCGGGCGCGGAAGCGCTCGTAGACGCAGGCGGCACTTTTCGCCGGTCCCCGGCTGAGGCTGTCGAAGCCGTCATGGATAGCAGACTTGTAGGTGCGAACGTCGAGACCAGCGGCCCCGACGTCATGGACGGCCTTGGCCTGCCTTCTCGCCAACCCGCTAATGGAAAACCTGACGAAAGATGCCTTGCCCTTGTGACGACGCCCGGTCTCTTCTGCCGCAGCCTTGGCCTCCTTCACAATGGCCTTGAGCCGATCGCGGATATCAAATTCGTGGTCGTAGATGAACTTGGAGAGCTTCATTTGCCCAATGCCCAGTCAGATTGTTCGGTGGAACAGCGCAGGTAAGGTAAGATCCTGAACCCAGACTGCAGGCACCTTTCGGAACCGGCAGTCTGAAGTTTCCGTGTAAGGGCGTCTTCGACCTTGCAGGCAGTCGCAGCCCTCAATCGGGCTTTACGCAGGAGCTACAAGCCTCTCAATCCGCCCTCTACTTCGAGGTCAGAAGGGAATCTCGTCATCGATGCTCGCGAGTTCGACCGGCTCCGTCTCAATTAGCTTGAAGCGTTTCCAGCCGTCACCAAGCTCACCGATGCACTCAATTGTGAGATGTCGCTTGTCGCCCCGACCCATGGAGATCAGCTTCGTGAATTGCTTCTCTGTGACCTCGATGGAAAACTCTTCGATCACCGGCGACGTCGTCGCTGAAGTCTCCATATCGGAAGGTTCACCTTCGTCGGGCTCGCCGCTCTCGCCGCTATCCAACTCATCGGAAATGGTAGACCCCTTGCCAACCAGCGCAGCCAGCGTTTTGTGGTCTTTGGTCGCATAGGCGGACCGCATCTTCTGCTTGGTTTCGCGGTCTTTTCCGAGGTACGGAAGCGTTTCGACGGCTTCCTTGTAGAGGCTTTCGATGCCGCCAGCCTTTTCAATTCTGGACCTTAGAACCTCTGGGTCATTCGTTCGCAGGCGCACGAAGTCCAGAACACGGGCTATCTTGTAGGCTCGGTCGCGGCTTTTTCTGAACCCAAAAACAAACTGGGCGACAATCGTGTTCCTATAGTCGGACGACTTCTTCGGGTTAATTTTTCGCTTTACCAGCTTAGACTCGTTGATATGCTTGACGAAATTCTTCCATTTTAAATCATCGCGACAAAATTCGTCCATTGCAACAAAGCAAGCTTGACAGAGCTCGATGTCTACTTCCTTGGTGGTCTTCTGGAATGAAATCCAGGCCTCCTTACACAGAATCAGCGCGCCGATAGGATCGCTTTTCACAAAATCGGCCGTTGGAATCTTGTGATCAGACGTTGAGTGCTGAGAACCGTCCGTTGAACTTCGCGTTACGCGAGGATTCTGATCCTCTGCTGCATGGTTGGAGATTATCCTCATTTTGCGCCTCCGCGATCAGATATGCTCGAATGCATACCGACATGGGCGAAGGCTCGCAGACCGGCGACACGACAGGCAGGTCGGCAATAGATAGCGCGACTGCCAATGAACGTGGTCCAATTGAGAGACGTTGGATACGACTGAGTTCTGAGATTTTTCATAAAGTGGCTCTCGCTATGAGAGCAGCGAAGGCAACTGGCCAAAAGCCACTGACCAACGCCACTCCCGGGTTTCGGTCGTGGGTTTGATCAGATGGCCCGCGATTGCGGTGGGGCCGTTCCCCCTTGGGACTGCGGCGGGCCGTTATCGGAGGCCGCAGCTCGTTATCTGATTGGCAGGCTTTTGGGCTTCTTCTTTGTAGCAGGATTTAGTGAGTGTCCTGTGTATCTTGCAAGAGATAAGCAAAAATATTTTTCCGCCCTGCACGTTCGTGGCTGCGGTTTCGATAGAGGTTTGAGATGCGAGTTAGACTACCTGAGCCTGTCGCAGCTATTTACCGAGCCGTTGAGCTGTTGGAAGCCCGCTATCCCGGTCGCAAATTCACTCCTGATGGGCATCTGGTAGGGTCCATAGGAGAGGTCGTGGCCGCAGAAGCGCTCGGCCTCACTTTATATCCGGGTTCGCATCCGGGACATGACGCATTCGATTTGAACGGTGATGTCCAGATCAAAATGACAGGAGGCAAATCGGTAGCCCTGTATGGAACCTGTACTCGCCTTGTAGTCCTACGCGTGATCTCGCCAGAGTTTGCTGAGATTGTCTATGACGGCCCTGGAGAACCAGCTTGGCAATCGGCCGGAAAGATCCAAAAGAATGGGCAGCGGACGGTCCGACTTAGCAAGCTTCAGGCAATCGCCAAGCACCGGACTGGCACTCCGGAAACCACCGAGACGATTGCCATTTCAAGTGGAAGATGGGCTGCGAATAGTAGCCGCCAGCGAATAGCGGGGCAGCTTTGCAATCGCGGCCGCCATTGTCTTGAGAGTGACCTCGCCGTAGGTTTCGGCCACCGTCCTAGGTGCCTGCCCCTGAATTGCGTCAAGGATTCGTGGTGGAACTCCAACTTCCATTCCGATTGTTTTGAAGCGATGTCTCCAGCCGTGGTTAGGAGCTACCCTCGGGTCGGGAACGAAGCTACGACCGAACTCGGCTAGGCGGTTCTTTAGACCTCGCCGCGCGCCTCGACTGTCTTCGGCTGGATCGACATTCAAGAACAAGTGGCCATCGCCAGATTCCTGCACAAAGGCAGGAAACCCGAGGTCGATGATTTGTTGATGGAGAGGCACATTCCGGGCTTCATTCGTCTTGACCGTTCCAGCCTCGGGAGTGATGTGGATTATCCAAATGCCGTCACGTTGGAACACGTCCTGTTTTCGCAACTGGGCAAGCTCGCCAACTCGGGCTCCGGTAAAGGCGCAAAGCCATGGAATCCACCGCTTGGCTTGGAAAGTCTTCCAGTTTTCGTGACCTTGCTCATGAGCTGAGGCCCCAGAAAGTATGGCCTTGGCTTCTTCGTCTGAAAGGTCCTTCGACCTAAGCCGGGCCGTCCTTCCCACCTTCAGGGTCACGCCTGCCGCCGGATTATGGGTGACAAGCCCGTTTGCAACTCCCCAATCAAAGACAACTTTCAAGGCGGACAGATTGCTGTCCTTGACTGTTTTCGCCGAAACCATTTTGCCGGTCTTAGGCGAGGGGGTGCTCAGCCGATGATTTTTGAATCCAATAACGTCCTTGGCCGTGACTTTCATTGCGTGATCGTGGCCAAGGAAATCGACAAAGTAGGCAAACGCATTTCGATAGCTGTCATAGGTGCTCGGCTTCCGGCCAGCGGCCTTGTTCTCTTTCCACCACCCTTCGACCAACTCCATTAGCGTGGCTGAATCAGATTTCGCCGTTGCATTCGTCGCGTCCGCTAGTCGAGATTCTGCCGAACGATGAGCTCGATCGGCTGGCCGCGGTTCTGATTCATAGTCCCCGCGTTCAAGCTTTTGCAGCGTCAAGCTGGCTCGTTGGAAAGCAGCGCCGACCGCCCGCGCGGTTCTCGTGATGCTCCATGGATCGGTGGGAAAATCATTCTCGAGAAGTATGTCTTTGGCCCTGCTAATGCATCCGGCCCTCATCGACCTCCAAAAGATATTCTCGATCGGCATCGCTCCTGGGATCGGGTCAGAGATCCCTTCCACTCCCGGAACTGGATCGGTCGAAGGCAAGGGATAATCGGTCCACATGCCGTCATAAAAGTCGGGGTGCCAGTGCAACTGTTCGCTCGGACTGTCATAGAACTTTGCAAGCCATTCATCGTGAACCGTCTGGGCTAGGGAGTGCGCCTCGCGGTCGGTGATGGGACGTGTCGGGGACGGGCTTCCCTCGGTGGATTGCTTTCTCAGTTGGTAGTCAGCGGAACCGAGCCGAATTCGCGAGCAATCAGCTTCGAATTCCGCGAGCACCTCTGCATATTTTCGCTTGGCTTCTTCAGGGTCTTTCGTCCCGAGCGTCTTGTTGACTTCCTTTCGGCCCGTGAGCGCGGTTATGTCCGCCGGTAGGCGCTTTCGAAACCAGTACACCCCGGTCTTACGATGTTTGACAGGACGGCTCATAGCAAGGACCATGTGTAGCACCCGTGTGTAGCAGTCGGGCAGGCCTAAGCATATAATTTTGCTAGTTTTTCAGCTGCGTCAACACCTTAAGAAGGTGATGGTGCCCAGAGGCGGATTCGAACCACCGACACGCGGATTTTCAGTCCGCTGCTCTACCAACTGAGCTATCTGGGCCTGTGCCGGCTAAAGGGATACGCCCGCCGGGTTTCGCGAAGGCGCCGGCGGCGCCCCTTGAAAGCGCGTGGGTTATAGCACGGGAATCCTGCCTGTCCAGCGCCTAGGTGTTGATTTCGTCAGGAAAGAAAAAACGCCGGGAAACGGCCCGTCGCCGGCTGCGCTCACGGCTCGTCCTTGGGCGTCGGGCCCGGCTTCGGGCTGTCCTCTTCTTCCTCTTCGCCGTCGCGGACGGGGATGACATAGGCGCCCTTCAGCCAGCGATTGAGGTCGATGTCCTTGCAGCGCGCCGAGCAGAACGGGTAGTGTTCGCGCGCCGAGGGTTTGCCGCATTCGGGGCAGGGCCGCCTCGGCCTCAGCGGCGTGACCTTGTCGTCCAGACTCATGAGCGCGAAGCGTGCCAGTTCTGGTGCGCCTTGAAGCCCTCGCCCGCAAGCAGGGCCACGCTCTCGTAGAGCGGCAGGCCGACCACATTGGTGTAGGAGCCGACCAGCTTGACGACGAACGAGCCGGCCAGGCCCTGCACGGCATAGCCGCCGGCCTTGCCGCGCCATTCGCCCGAGAAGACATAGGCGTCGATCTCCTCGCGCGGCAGCCGCTTGAAGCGCACCCTGGTTTCCACCAGCCGCTGGCGCAGCTTGCCGCCGGGCGTGATCAGGCAGATGCCGGAATAGACCCGGTGCGAGCGGCCGGAAAGCAGGCCGAGGCAGTTGATGGCGTCGTCGATCGTCTCGGCCTTGGGCAGGATGCGCCGCCCGACCGCCACCACCGTGTCGGCGGCGAGGATGAAGGCGGGTGCATAGTCCTCCTCGCTCTTCAGCGAGGCCAGCGCCTTCTCGGCCTTGTCCTTGCAAAGGCGCTTGGCCAGCGAGCGCGGATGCTCGGCGCGCAATGGCGTCTCGTCGACATCGGCGGGCAGCACCCGGTCCGGCTCGATGCCGGCCTGCTGCAGCAATTCGATGCGGCGCGGCGAACCCGAGGCAAGCACAAGCTTCTGCAGGATGCTCATGTGAGCATGATGCCGAAAAGTGTGAAGCGGTTTTCGGGCGACATCATGCTCCACTCTTTGATTTGGAGCCGGATGATTTCAGGTCGAACAGACCTGAAATCATCCGGCTCTAGCTTCGCGCGGACTGTTACTTGAAACGGTAGGTGATGCGGCCCTTGGTCAGGTCGTAAGGCGTCATCTCGACCAGGACCTTGTCGCCGGTCAGCACGCGGATGCGGTTCTTGCGCATGCGGCCGGCCGTGTGGGCGATGATTTCGTGTTCGTTTTCGAGCTTCACGCGGAACATCGCATTGGGCAGCAGTTCGGTGACCACACCTGGAAACTCGAGGACTTCTTCCTTCGGCATTCGATACCTTTGCTTGGATGGGCGTTCCGGCGCCTAGAGCACGATGCCGAAAAGTGTGAAGCGGTTTTCGGACGACATCATGCTCTACTCTTGATCTGGAGTCGGGTGATTTCAGGTCGAACAGACCTGAAATCACCCGACTCCAACCGGAATTTGCGCGGAACCTATATGATAATCATCCGCTTGTGAACAAGCTTAATCCGGGGCGCTTTCAGCCCCCGGTGCCGCAAAACGTCGACTTATGCGGGTTTTCAGTCGCTCGCGCACGTCGCGATAGGCGGCCATGATGTGCTCGCGCGTGCCGCCGGTGTCGGTCGGGTCGGGCATCGGCCAGTACTCGACCTCGACGGCGAGCGATCGGGTGAGCTCGAGGGCCGCATGATGCGCTTCCGGCGCCAGCGTGACGATCAGGTCGAAATAGTCGTCTTCCAGCTCCTCCAGCGTCCTGGGCTGGCGCTCGCCGAGCGACAGGCCTTCTTCGGCGAGCACCGCATCGACGAATGGATCGCGCTCGCCGGCGCGCACGCCGGCGGAAGCGACGAAGGTGGTGGCCGGAAGCATGCGGCGCGCCAACTGTTCCGCGATCGGCGAGCGCACGGCGTTCATGCCGCACAGGAACAGGATCGAGTGCGGCAGGGCGGCCACTAAAGCATGGTCCCAAAAAGTGGGAACCGGTTTTTGGAAAAGATCATGCTCCAACCAGAGAGCATGATCCCGAAAAGTGGGAACCGGTTTTCGGAAAAGATCATGCTCCAACAAAGAGCTGGATCAGGACGGTGTTTCAACGAAACATCATCCTGATCTAGCCTCGCCAGTGCAGCACGCAGACCAGCGTGAACAGCCGGCGCGCCGTGTCGAAGTCGATCTCGATCTTGCCGGCGAGCCGGTCCATCAGCGTCTGCGAGCCCTCATTGTGCAGGCCACGCCGGCCCATGTCGATCGCCTCGATGTGGCTCGGCGTCGAGGAGCGGATGGCCTCGTAATAGCTTTCGCAGATCAGGTAGTAGTCCTTGACGATGCGCCTCAGCGGCGTCAGCGACAGGATGTGGGTGACCACCTCGGCGCCGTTTTCACGGCTGACGGCGAAGACCAGACGTGACTCGGCCAGCGAAAGCTTCAGCCTGTATGGACCGGCGCCGTCATCATTGATCGGCCGAAACCTGTTCTCCTCGATGAGGTCGAAGATCGCCACGGCCCGCTCGTGCTCGACGTCGGGCGTCGAACGTCCGATCGATTCGTCGAGCTCGACGTCGATCAGCCTGTCGCGGATTTGGTCGTGGCCGGACATCGCTACATGTTCAACCTGATCGCGACGGAGCGGGCATGGGCATCGAGGCCTTCCGCCTTGGCAAGCGCGATCGCGGCGGGCGCCAGCGCCTTGAGTTGATCCGGCCCGAGCTTCAGGATCGAGGTGCGCTTGACGAAATCGAGCACGGACAGACCTGACGAGAAACGCGCCGAGCGTGCCGTCGGCAAAACGTGGTTGGAGCCGCCGACATAGTCGCCGATGACCTCCGGCGTATGGCGGCCGATGAACACGGCGCCCGCGTTGCGCATCCTGGAAAAGAAGCCCTCGGCATGGTCGAAAGCGAGCTCGACATGCTCGGCCGCGATCCTGTCGACCAGCGGCAGCGAGGCTTCCAGCGTCGGCACCAGGATCACCGCGCCGAAGTCGCGCCAGCTCGCGGCCGCTGTCTCGGCGCGCGGCAGCACCTTGAGCTGGCGTTCGACCGCCTGCTCCGCCGCCTTGCCGAATTCGGCGTTGTCGGTGATCAGGATCGACTGCGCCGATATGTCGTGCTCGGCCTGCGCCAGAAGGTCGGCCGCGATCCAGTCCGGATCGTTGTCGGCGTCGGCCACCACCAGCACTTCCGACGGCCCGGCGATCATGTCGATGCCGACGGTGCCGAACACCTGGCGCTTGGCTGCCGCGACATAGGCATTGCCCGGACCGACGATCTTGGCGACCGGCCCGATCGTTTCGGTGCCGTAGGCAAGTGCCGCAACGGCCTGCGCGCCGCCGACGCGGTAGATCTCGGAAACGCCGGCAAGGTCGGCGGCCACCAGCACCAGCGGATTGATGACGCCGCCCGAGGCCGGCACGACGATGACGATGCGCTCGACGCCGGCGACCTTGGCCGGCACGGCGTTCATCAGCACCGAGCTCGGATAGCTCGCCGTGCCGCCCGGCACGTAAAGGCCGACAGCTTCGATGGCCGTCCAGCGCGAGCCGAGCTCGACGCCGGCGGCATCCGTATAGCGGTCGTCCTTGGGCTTCTGCCGCTCGTGATGCGAACGGATACGCTCACGCGCGAATTTGAGCGCCTCGACGGTCGCCGGATCGGCCGCCTCATAGGCCTTGGCGATGTCGTCCTTCGAGACGGCGATGCCGAGCGCGTTGAGATCGGCTTTGTCGAACTTCAGCGTGTAGTCGATCAACGCCTTGTCGCCTTCGGCGCGCACGCGCTCGATGATGCCGCGCACCACGGCCTCGACGTCGGCGGACACCTCGCGCTTGGTGGTGAGGAAGGCCGAAAAGCGTTGCTCGAAATCGGCGTCCTGCTGTCGGAGCGTAATCGCCATTGCGCTTTTAGCCTCTGTGCACGGGTCGCGAGGTGGCTTCCCAGGAGCCGCCGACATCGGCAAGCCGTGCCTCGACGCATTCGACGTCGAGGATGATGGTGCCGCCGCCCGAAAACACCAGTTCGACGATGCCGGCCGGCTTGCTGATGGCGATGAAGCTGATCGCCAGCAGCGACAGCACCTCGGCCGGCTTGTCGCGCGCAATGCCGCTGGTCTTGGCGCCGAGTACGCGATCGAAATGCAGAACGCTCTGGCGCCGTTCATTGTGCTGGCGGAACAGGCCGGATTTCGCTTCCCAGACGAAGCGGTTCATGGTCAGCACGAAGCGCTTGGCCGCCGGCAGATATTCAAGATCGGAGACCTTTATCACGGCGTCCTGGACATGCGCCGAGACGATGCTCAGATCCTGTTCGTCGAGCGCGATGAGCTTGAGAGCTGCCATGCCGAATGCGCACCTGAAGGTTGATAATTCAGCCCTCTGTTATGCGGTCTTTCCCGCCGGTGCAACTCGCCCGAGGCAGATGCGGGTAAGCGTCAGCCCGAAATCCGCTCGATCACCGCGCCGCAGCCGGAAAGCTTCTCTTCCAGCCGCTCGAAGCCGCGGTCGAGGTGGTAGACGCGATTGACCGTGGTCTCGCCCTCGGCGGCAAGGCCGGCGATCACCAGCGACACCGAGGCGCGCAGGTCGGTCGCCATCACGGGCGCGCCCTTGAGCTTGGCGACGCCGTCGACAATCGCCGTCTGGCCGGAAAGCGTGATGTGGGCGCCCAACCGGGCGAGCTCCTGCACATGCATGAAGCGGTTCTCGAAGATCGTCTCGGTGATACGCGACTTGCCCTTGGCCATCGTCATCAGGCCCATGAACTGCGCCTGCAGGTCGGTCGGGAAGGCGGGGAAGGGGGCGGTCGTGACGTCGACCGGCGCAATGCCGGCGCCGTTGCGCTTGACGCGGATTCCCTCATTGGTCGGCGTGATCTCCGCGCCGGTCTCGACAAGAACATCGAGCGCGGTCTGCAACAGATCGGGTCGGGCGCCGTGGAGCATCACGTCACCGCCGGTCATGGCGACGGCCATGGCGTAGGTGCCGGTCTCGATGCGGTCGGGGATGACGCGCACGCGGGCGCCCGACAGCGCCTCGACGCCGTGGATGGTGATGGTCGAGGTGCCGGCGCCGTGGATCCTGGCGCCCATGGCGATCAGGCATTCGGCGAGATTGACGATTTCCGGCTCGCAGGCGGCGTTCTCCAGCACTGTCTCGCCCTTGGCGAGCGAGGCCGCCATCATCAGCACGTGGGTGGCGCCGACCGACACCTTGGGAAACACGTAGCGATTGCCGATCAGGCGGCCGTTCTTGGTCTTGGCCATGACATAGCCATTGTCGACGTCGAGCTCCGCGCCGAGAACCTGCAGGCCCTCGAGGAACAGGTCGACCGGGCGCGTGCCGATGGCGCAGCCGCCGGGCAGCGACACCTTGGCCTCGCCCATGCGGGCCAGCAACGGTCCGATCACCCAGAAAGAAGCGCGCATCTTCGAAACAAGCTCATAAGGCGCGGTAGTGTCGACGATGTTGCGGGCGGAAAAATTGATGGTGCGCGAATAGCCTTCCTGCTGCTTTTCGCGCCGGCCGTTGACCGAGTAGTCGACGCCGTGATTGCCGAGGATGCGGATCAACTGCTCGACATCGGCCAGATGCGGCACGTTTTCGAGCGTCAGCGTGTCGTCGGTGAGCAGCGAGGCGATCATCAGCGGCAATGCCGCATTCTTGGCGCCCGAGATCGGAATGGTGCCGGCCAGCTCATTGCCGCCGACAATTCTGATGCGATCCATGAGAAAACGTCCCCTCGGCCAGAACAGGCCGGTTTCAATCGGTTGATGCGCCCGGCTTAGACCATTGGCCGGCTTGGTTCAAGAAATAGGATCTTCTTGAAACCGGGCCGACTATGGCCGGCCAGTATGGCTGATTTGGTCAGTCCTTGTGCATTTTTCCAGCAGCCGGCAATCCTTCGGACCTTTGGTCCGCGTCGCGGGCGCGCTGCTTGTCAGTGTCGCGGGCGCGCTCCTTGTCAGCGTCGCCGGCGCGCCGCGACCGCGTCTGGGCCTTGCGCTTCTGCAGATTGGCGCGCAGCGCCTCGGCCAGCCGGTCCTTGCGCTCGCCATCGCCTTTTTTCGGTGGATTTGCCTTTTTCGGTGGATTTGCCTTGTCGTTCATCGTCCGATCCTTGGCCGGCGGTCAGCCGGCCGCGATTCCGCAATGGCTAGCATTTTAACGCTCCCATGTCATGGAAGCGGGCCGAGAGCCGGTTTCACGCTATGGATCAGCCGCGCATGCCGCCCCAAACCCGCATAATTGCCGGCAAGAATTAGATGCGACGCTTTGGGTTTTTCTTGGCCTTGCGCTTACCGGTTCGATATGGCAGAAGCGCCGCCATCGCAGGCTGCGGTAGCTCAGTGGTAGAGCACTCCCTTGGTAAGGGAGAGGTCGAGAGTTCAATCCTCTCTCGCAGCACCAGCTTTCCAGAACATCGAAGTGAGCCTGTCGGGCGATCGCGCCGGCTCAGTTGGTGACGTGCGACAGCCGCAGGCCGGCTTCGTCCGAGGCCTCGGCCATGCCTTCCTCCGCGAAGCGGAACATGTCCTCGAAATCCAGCTCACGCTCGAAAATGACGCCGCCGACACTGATCGCAAGCACGTCCTTGTCGCCTTTCGGCGCGAAATAGATCTCGCCGACCGTGCCGCGAATGCGCTCGCCCACGTCCTTGGCGTCCTCTTCGCTCGCGCCCGGCAGGAAGACGCCGAACATCGAGGTTCCGATCCGGCCGATCAGATCGTCCTTGCGCACCGCGGACCGGATGGCCGACGCGATCAGCCGCAAGGCCTCGTCGCCCCATTCGAGGCCGAAACGCAGGTTGATCGATGTCAGATGTTGCGGATGGATGACCAGAAAGGCCCCCGAGCGCGGGCCGATCGGTCTCGCCGCCCTCCTGTCGACCATCGAGGTGAACACCTTGCCGTTCAGGCAGCCCGTCAACTGGTCATAGGTGCCGGACCTGGTGAGTTCCTGCCGGCAGCGGCGCATCTCGATCTGTTGCCAGCCGGTGAGGGCAAACAACGGCAGACCGATGACGATCGGCACGACGATTGCCGTAACGGCCCCGCGGCCGAATGGTGTGAGGCTGTCGCTGAAAAGCAGCAGGTAGTTCAACCCAAGCGAAAGCGCGACGCAGGCGGCGGTGCCAAGCACGGCCAGCAAGATGAGGTGCTTCCACGTTTGAACCGGCGCGGTCGGTGTTTTCGTGGTCAAGGGCCAGTCTCCTGTTCGACGCATCGTTTACAGGAGGCCGGTTACGATTTCGGTGTCAGGAAAGCGTACAATTTGATGCAAGTCGGCATCTTCTCCATGGCAAGCGCTGAATCCGGCGCGCCAGCGGCCGCGGCCCGCGGCTGATGACCGGCCCGGTCGTCGCCCCAGGTTTTAGAATTGCTGAACCGCTCTGACCATTCTGCTTTCACGCAAGTCCGCGAGGAGAACTGGCCACTGACTTTCCCGCTGTCGCGTTATTGCGGTGGGCCGAAAATGCCCATCCGGGCGTTTCTCGCCACCACCTCCGCCTTGCCGTAAATGCCGGTCGGAGCGGCCATCGCCCAGCCGTTTGAAACCAGCCAGGCGCCGACATCCTGCTTGCCCAGCGCGCAGGGCGCCGCGATGGCGAAACGGTCGGCGTCCGGCGGCAGCAGGCATTTCAGCGCCCGGCCGCGCAGCCAGGCGTTGAAGACGGCCCGCGCCCGCTGGCCGCAGGGCCAGGCGGTGTCGTCGAATGTGCAGGTCCTGTCCGGATCTATGTCGACCGTCCCGCTGATGGCAACCGTGCGTCCCATGGCTTCGAAGACCGCCGAGGAGGTCGCGACCGGACCGAAAAGCAGGGTCTCGCGCCAATCCTGCGGCATCGGCGTCTTCGGTCGCGGCGCAAGCCCGAGTTCGCCAAGCGGAGGACGCGGTTCGATGCGCTCGATCCGGGATGGGTCGAGCGGCGGCGGCGCAATGAGATCCTCGGCGATCTTGCGCGCCGGCTGGCCCGGCCGCGCGTCATGGATCGGGGCATGGGAGGCCGCCTTCAGGTCACCGGCGCCCTGAGCCGATGCGATCGAAGCGGGCGGCAGCCGGCGCCCGCCCTCGGCGATCAGCGCCATGCCTGCGAGCAGCCCGAGACCGCCGAGCGCGGACGCCAGCAACGGGCGGCCGGGCGGATTCGCCTGGCTCACGCGCGGAACGCCGCGAGGTCGCGGCGGCTGTCGATGATGCCGCCCGAGCCCAACCCGTTAGCTCCTGTCGACACGGCGTCACCCCCGTTGAACCGGATCATACATTAGACATGAGCGACAATCCTTGAAAAGCAAGGCGTTGCGTTAAGTGTCGCGCAACCAATGCGGCCTAGAATCGGTGATCGGATGTCGAGGGGATGACACGATGCGCAAGCCGATACTGCTTTTTGCCTTTCCGGCCCTGGTGCTGCTTCTGCTGGCGGCGGAGCGAGCGGCAGCAATGCTTCTCGGCTTCTATCCGGCCAGCCCCGCTGTGTGGCATGCCTGGCTGGAGCTGCGCCCGTTCTCGACCATGTTCTGGCAGCAGGCGCATGTCTATCTCGGCGGGTCGTTGGCGCTGGATGCTGCCATTATCGTCTTCGCGGCAGGCGCCTGCTGGATGATTTGCCAGGCAAAAAGGTCGGCCGGCTTCTTTCTGGCCAATCATGCCGCGCTGCTCTTTGCGGGCAAGATGATGGCGCTTAGCAGCCATGCCGAGACGGCAAGCACGATCGCCGCCTTCACCGTGCCGAACGGCTGGCGCTTTTCGCTTATGCTCGACTTCAGCTTGAAGAATAGCCTGGTGCTGTGCCTCGGTCTCGCGGCCTGCGCCTATTGCCACGTCGCTTTCCTGCGCGAGGCGAGACAGCGCGCCGAAGCACGCTCGGTCCGCATGCTGGCGCTGCAGCGCGATCTGTAACCTGCTCAGTTGATCTTCTTGTAATAGACCTTGCCGTCGGGTTGCTGGATGCGCTGGTAGGCCGGGTTGGGGCCTGGAGGCGCGGCCTTCCGCTTGAACGAGGGCCGTGCGTCGGCGGCATCGCCGCCGCTTTCGTCGGCCGCGGAAGCATCCGCCACCGTGGTGTTGTCGAGTAGGGCTGGCTCCGGCGCGCCAGGCGCTGGCTCGCTGGCGGCGACGGGCTGGCCTTGCTCCAGCTTGGCGATATTGCCGTTGATCTGGCCGAAATTCGCCTGCAACTGACGGTCCAGCGTCTCGAACCGGCTCTGGAAACCGTTGTTGACGGTGTCGATGCGGGCGCCGATCCGCTGCTCGAACTGGCCGAGCTCTCCCAGCCGCGCCTCCATCGTCTTGAGGTCGTTGACGCCACGATAGAGATAGACGGCGGCCGTCACGTTGACGAAGGTGACGAGCACGGCGCCCACCGCGAGGACACCGATCAGTCTGGCCCGGCTGGGCTTTCCCGGAGCGGCTTCCCTGTGGCCGAGTTCGATTGCCGGAGCGTCCGGCTCGCTGATCATCGTCATTCAACCACCACCTTTGCGCCCACCGCGACGCGCTTGAAGAGATCGATCACATCGGTGTTCGTCAGCCGGAAGCATCCGGACGTGCCGTCGAAACCGACGCCCTTGGGATCGTTGGTGCCATGGATGCGATAGAGCGTGTCGCGCCCGTCGCGCGACAGATAAAGCGCCCGGGCGCCGAGCGGATTGTAGGGACCGGCCGGCACCATCGCCGGCAGTTCCGGCTGGCGCGCGCGCATTTCCTTGGGAGGACGCCATTGCGGCCATTCGGTCTTGGAGGCTACCTTGACCGTTCCGGTCCAGCCGAAGCCGTCGCGGCCGACGCTGATCTGGTAGCGCAGCGCCCGGCCCTGGCCCGTCACCAGGTAGAGCGCCTTCTCGTTCTTGCGGATGACGATCGTGCCTGGCTGCTCGCCGGTCTCAAAGGCGACCGCCTTGCGCAGGCTGGGGCCCATGGCCGGCAGCGGCGGCGATCCGGCCTCCGCCAAACCGCAGGCCGACACGAGCATCATGCCTGCCAGGCAGGCGCTGGCCAGATGCGCGGCAGTGGATCGGCTAGCGCTGGGCATTGTCCAGCCGCTCCTTGAACATGCGTTTCAAATCCTTGTTGAAGCGCGCGCGCCCGTCCACCTCGGAAGGCAGGATGGCGCGGTTCAGCGCGTCGGCCAGAAGCGCGTTGTCCAGCGCCAGCGACTTGATGTGCGGCGCCTTGAAGATCTTCTCCAGCTCGCTGCGCGAGAAATGGTTGCCGAACCATTTGCGCTTGTGCTTGTTGGCGACCAGCGTGATGCTGACCTTGTTGCCGCGCAATTCGCGGATCTTCTTGTAGAGCCGCTTGCCTTGCCTCAGCGACGCGACGTTGAGCTCGAAGACGATGAAGATCTCGTCGCTCGTGCGCAGCACCGAATCGTGCCACGGCGTCTCGATATTGGGCAGGTCGATGACGATGTCGTCGAAGCGGTAGGCGACGAGATCGAGCAGCCTGAAGACGAAGTCGGAACCGTGCGGCTCGAACGGCAGCTGCGGCCGCTCGAAGGAATAGAGCGTCAGGCCGGACGGCCGCGACAATTTGATGACGTCCATGAGCTCGACGTCGAGCCGGTCCGGCTGGCCGATGATGCCGGAGAGATCGAACTGGTTGAACTGGTTGAGGTAGGCGCCGCAATTGGCGCTCTGGAAGTCGAGGTCGACGAGGCAGGTCGAGGCTGCGCGCTCGGCCGATTTCGAGGCAAGGTGCTCGGCCGCCGAGATCGCCAGCGTGGTGGCGCCGGCGCCACCGCTGGCGGCGATGAAGGTGATGATGCGGCTCTTGGTGCCCTGGTTGCCGGTGTCGTGGAAGGTGACGGCGTTGAGCAGCTCCTTGGCGTCGAGCGGCTTGTGCAGCCAGTCGGACGCGTTCATGCGTACCAGAACGCGCGTCTGCTCGGAGGTGAGCTCGTCGGAGATCGCGATCAGCGGCACCGAGGCCCAGGCCGCGCGCGCCTCGACGATCGCCGGATTGCCGAGCAGTTCGCCATTGCCGAGATCGAGGATGATGATGCCGGGCCGGCTGTCGACAGGCGGCCCCTTCAGGAACTCCGCCGCGTCCGAGATCTTGACGTCATAGATCGCCAGCGCGTCGAGCCGCGTGGTGACGTCGCGCTTGAAGTTCGGATCGGACGAAAACAGCGCCACCTGCTTTCGCTTGGTCGGGAGGACTCTGGTGTCGATGGCGTTCATGGTGATGTGCTCTTCAAATCTTCACCCGTTACCGTACTCAGCATGGATGGTATCGTTTTGTCTGCGAACCCGAGCAGCCCGCCCAGAAAGAAGAACTGGAAGGTAATGTTCTGCAGGCTCACGGTGATGGTCGGCACGGGGCCACCCAGACGCGTCTGATAGCCAAGGCCAGTGGCCGTGTAGGTCACCACGACATTGGAGCGCTGCAAGCCTGGGAAAAACTGGCACATCCCTGGCCGTTGGTTGGTTGCCAGCCCCGGGCAGGCATCATCGTTGGTCACTGCCGTGTCGCCGCGGAAAATGCGGCTGAAAGCGGCAGCGTTGAAGATCGCGGAATTGCCATTGCAAGCGCCAGTGCTGCCGGAATATTTGCACTCGAACGAGTATGTTCCGGCCGTGATAGGCGCTCCCGGATTTGTAGCCGGATCTGCTGCCGCAAGTGTGGCTACGTTTACTGCCGGATCGGAGATCGAGGCGAGCCTCGCGCCGATCTGCACTGCCTTGGTTGCTGCGTTCCACTGATAAAATGCATAGCCGAAATCGACAAAACCTAGGGTAAGAGTGAGCAGAAGCGTCATCGCGATGGCCATCTCGACCATCGTTGCTCCGTCTTCCGCTCGTAGGAATCGTTTCAGCATCATCAAAATCGGATCAACCGCTCCTGATGGCTGGCCCCAAGTGTGACAGTGGTGATGTTGAACAATGACAGCAGGCCAACGCTGTCCAGATTGCTGTAAGCGTAGGTGCCGGATGCCGTTACGATGCAAACCTGCGATGTCGTCGAGAGATAGAGGACCGTGCCAGTTGAATCGATAGCGTTCGTGCAGGTGGCCGAGTCGATCGTGACATCCGCCTTTTGCCAGCCAGGGATGCGTGAGGGTGCTGTCCCGTCCCAATTGCCGAAGACGGCGATGTTCTTGGCGCGATCGGCGCAGTCGATCGCTGTGAGCCCTGCATCCGTGTAGAGCTTGCTGTTACAGCGAGCGGCGAACCGCGCTCCGTCGGTGAGCCCAGCTTCCATCAACAACTTGTCATGAATCAGATTGCCGAATTCGAACACCCCTGCCGACAGCATCAGCATCAGCGGTGCCACCAGGCTCATCTCCACAAGGACGGTACCGCGCTGATCGAAGCAAAAACGCTTAAGGGTTCGGGACAGCAGGTTCGACATTACCGTCACCGATAGAGCTGCGCTTCATCGCGCAGGAAGTTGTCGAGTGTACCCTGCCCCTCGCGTCCGCTGATGTCCACCAGTTCCACCATCACCGAGGCGTCGGAGGAGGCCGACGGAACCGGCTCCGTAAGGAAGAAGCTGGCGAAAGCTTCGACCGGGAGATTGGCACTGTTGCCGTTTAGATCGTAGCCGGCCGCCTCAAGCGCAGTGCAATTCAACAACGCGCCGTAGAGTAGGCGGCGATCGACAGTCGTCACCGGTGGCTGGCAGCCGCTGGGTGGCGTTCCAACCTCTCCGCCAGTTGACTGCACACCGACCAGCGACTGAGCGGCAGTGGGGGGCGAGGAGGGTAGCGTCCCATTCGCCAAAGCCGCACGTTCGTACTTATAGACCTCATATCGCGTCGGCGTGGTTGTATCCCAGGCACTGGGATAAGAGGCACTCCCAAAATTGGTCTGCCAGTAGTTTCCCTGCCCAAGAAGCAGGTAGTCTCCGGCTCCCATACGGCCGCCCATATACGGCGTCGTCTGATCTCTCGGCAGGCCCTTGTTACCGGGGCCGTCAAATGTCAGCTGATTGTATTGTGGACACTGGCTCGAATTTCCGTTGGATCGTACTCCTCCCTTGCGTACGTTTTCCGCTGGGCCGTATTCCGGGCTGTTGAAGGCATTGCCGCTGGCATTGATCCCGAATCGGACATTGAAGGCGTCCTGAACCGGTCCCGTGTTCTGGCCAGTCTTGGTGTTTACGCCCTGTGCCGAATAGCAACCCAGCGGCTTCGATGTGGCGATTGTTTGGGCTAGAGCCTGCGCGCCGTTGCCGACGCCGTCCGGCGGTTGCAGGAAACCGAAATTGCCAGGGCCGTACCCGGCATTGTTTCCGACCATCCGAAGTTCGATAAGCCGGCGATGGATTGCCGGATCCGTTACGGCCTGCTCCAGCGTCACGCCGCCTGCTGTGTTGGTACCATTCACCATCTCATAAGGGTTGCACATGAACACAGGCGTGTAGTTGCAAACACCCGATGTGAAACCCGCCACCGAGACAGCGGTAAGATTGTAGCTCTTGTCGGTCGCGCTCCCTGAAGACGAGACCGAGACCGGGAACATGGGCGTGAAGCCTTCCGGCTGAGCCCACAGCTGGATGAAGCGGGTCGTGATCGGCGAGGCGGCATAGTTGGCCGATGTAATAGGATCGGAATCATTCGTTGGAATACTTGCCAGGAAGCACCACGAAATCTGCCCTTTTGATCGGCAGGCAGGGTAGGTTGCGTCTACAGTGGAAACCCCAGTCCCGGTTGTCAGCGAAACGGACCCACCGTCAGAGAACATCGTGCTATTGGATACCAGGTTGGTAATGGCATTCTCGGCGCGCGTCCATGCGTCGGATCTGCCGCTCAATTCGGCAGCTGCAGCGAGTGCCAAGGCATCCGTGCCCTTCTGGAGGTCGTTGTCCAGATTGTTCATCCGGCTCATGTCGATTGCCAGCAGAGACAAGCCGATAATGGCTGGCAACATGACGCTGACTAGTATCAGCGCTATCCCACTCTGATCGTGCCAGAACGCGCGAATGGTCCGCAGCATGGCCTACCCCTTACCCCTTGGTGTCAGGCGCCTCGCATGCCTGATGCAACCGCTTCCTTTCGTTCAGTTCATTGTGTGCTCGTCCCCGACGGACCGACGTTGACCGTCATGTTCGTCGCCGGAGCAGCCGTGCTTGGCGGCAGCTTGTATTTCTGAACGACGCCGACCGACCGCGCGCCGTTGCCCTCGATCTTCGTGTTGTTCGAAGCCGGATTGTACGGATCGACCGTCTGCAACAACTGATTGGCCTTCTGCGAGTCGCCGGCAGCAAGCGTGATTGTGTCGTAATTGTTCAGATAGTCGGCCGCGCAGCCCGTGAGCAGGCTGGTGCCGAGAAGAACGAGCAGGAGCTTATTTCTTGACATAGACCAGCTTGTCCTTCGATTTCACATCCAGCATGTGGCCATAAGGCCCGGTGACGCCTTCGCCATGCTCGTACATCCGGATCATGTCCTTGCTGACTTCGAGCTGGCCGAGCAGCATGAGCTCCGGATCGTTGGCGGGCTTCGTCTTGTCGAATGGCGTCGCCAGTTGCTCGCCGGGCCTCACCGGCCGCACGAGATGCGGCGTCACAATAACCACTAGTTCGGTCTCTTCCTTCGCCGTGCTCGAGTTGTGGAACAGCGCCCCGATGATCGGTACTTGGCCAATCCACGGCACCTGGTCTTGCTGTATGGTGTTCTTGCTGGAGAGCAAGCCGCCGACCGCAAAGCTTTGGCCGTCGCGCAGGTCCACCACCGTCGATAGCTTGCGGTTGGTGAAGATCGGATCGCCGGCGCTGGTGAAGCCGGTCAGGTCACTGACTTCCGGTGCCAGCTTGATGTGGATCTTGCCATCGTCGAGCACGACTGGTGTGAAGTTGAGGTTCACACCGAACTGCTTGAAGACAATCTCGACTTCGCCTTGGGCATTGACGCTGCGCACCGGCACTTCGCCACCGGCATTGAAGCTGGCCGTCTCGCCGGACACCGTGGTGAGGTTCGGTTCGGCCAGGGTGCGCACGACGCCTTTTGTTTCCAACGCCTGGATGATCAGGTCGACTTTGACGTTGCTGTCGATAACGCGCGTTATCAATGCCGCAAATGGGCTCGATCCCGACAGAAGTCCGCTAATCAGATCGCCGGTTCCGAGCACGGTCCCGTCCTTGTCGACAGTCGCGTCGCCAGTTCCCCAAACTGTTTTGCCGCTTTTGTTCGAGCCCTTGAGCGATACCCCGAGATCGCGATCGGCGTTACGCTTGGCTTCCAGGATGCGCACCGAAAGATTGACCTGCTCGCTGTCGTCGATGGTGACGGCATTGATGATGGCGTCCGGGCCATATTGCTGAGTGACTTCCACGATGGATGCCAGCGTCGCCGCGTCCTTGACATGGCCGCTCAGGCGAACCTTGCCGTTGATGGAACCGATCTCGATCCGAGCCTTGGGTGCCACCTGGCGAATGGCTACCGCCATGTCGCTGACGTCCTGGCCGACCTCGATCTGGATGGCGCCCAGCGAGCGCTTGTCCTCGGAAAACAGATTGACGGTGGTGGTGCCGACGCTCTTGCCGATGATGTAGAGCGTCTTGTCGGTCATAGGCTGCGCATCGGCGATCTTCTCGTCGCCGACGACGATATCGCCCAGCGTGGCGTTGACCTGGATCGTTGCGGATTGAGAAACGGGCACGAACACGCGGTGCAGCGACGGACTCGACACGTCGATGAAGCGGTCGGCGGCATGAACCGCGGGGCTCAACGTCAACAAAATACAGGACCAGGCCAAAGCGGCGGCGGCCAGTGATCCTCGAAGAATTCGCATCTAGATCGTCCCCCTTGCGGACCCATTCGGATCCCCTTAATCCGAATGCGCCGTTCGCTATCTCTGACGCGGCACGTCATATGTTTCGAGCTTCACGCCGCGAAATACCCCGATTGTAGCGCGGGCTGGCGGCTCCGGCTGCACATATTTTACCACTTCCTTTACAACTTCTTGCGGTTGTGGTGCGGGTGCCACAGCGGGTGCAGGTTTGACCTTGCTCAACTGGTCGATCTGGCTTCCAACCCGCTCCACGGCTTGGGCCAAGCCGTCCATCTTCTCGTTGGCACGCTTGCGTTCTTCAGCGGCCGCAGCATCGGCTGCCTTCTGCCTGTCGAGTTCCGCCTGCCTCTTGGCGATATCTTCCGGCGTGTCGCCGGTCAGGTCGGCAACCGTCACACGCTCCGTCGCTTCGCCTTTGTTACCTGCCGCTTGCCGCAGCGCCAGGGATAATTGTCCGGCGCCAGCCGCAAGCGTCAGCTTCTGCGCATCCTTGGTGCTGACCTCCACGGTGACCGCCTTGACGACGGTCGGGCTGTCCTTGCTCTCATCCGCAACTTGGTCAACCGCAAGAACTTTGACACTTTGCAGCAAGACATCGACGAAACTCTTCGCGACGCCGCTGTCGTTCGTCGTGCGTGTGAGGAGGATATCCACCCGGTCGCCGGGAAAGACGAAGCCGGCGACACCCAGAACGTCGTTGACCCGGATGGAAACTGCCTTCATGCCTTCCGTCAGCACCGCCGAAAGCGTTGCGCGTTGACCGGGACCCGTGATCTTGCTGGCAAAAACCGGCTCATTGGTACTAATGGCTTGCAATGCTTGGCGCGTGCCGTTGCCGGCCAAGGCTTCTTTAATTGTCTTGAACGCGCCGGTCGGAACCGCGCCCACCGGCCAGGCGATCTCGCGCAGCTTGTTTTCAGTCAGCGTATCGCCGAACTTGAGAGGAACGGCCGCGACAACGACGGTGTCGCTCGGGACATCATTGCCTCGTGCGAGCGCATTGCGTTGGCTGGCCAGCCAGAAATTAGCGAAGACGACCGCCAGCATGCCGAAAACACAGGCCAGAACGATCATCACGATTGTATTGGCGCGCATAACCCCAAACCCCAAGAAGGCCCAAAAAATATCGGCCGCGTCAGCCTCCCGCGACCGATCAGGCCCGGACGTGTGTATCCGGGCCTGATTTAAAAACGTTAGGTACCTGTGCCTGCTACTGCATCGCAGGTGCCCTTGGCGGTAGACGAAAGGACGCCCTTGCCATCAAGAATACCGCAGAGGCCCGAAAAGCGCCCGGTCACCCAGCCGCCGATCGCAATGATCGCCAGGATCGCCGCGCCGGCGATGATGCCGATCAGGATGGAATACTCGACCATCGCAGCGCCGTCCTCATCGTCGCGGAACTGCCGGGTCATATCGATAAGCTTGCCCATGTAAGTTCTCCCCTTCAGGCCCGGATCGGTAGACCCGGGCCTGATCGAATAGCCTCAGGTGCCTGTTCCCGCTGTCGCATCGCAGGTGCCCTTGGCGGTAGACGAAAGGATGCCCTTACCGTTCAGGATTGTGCAGAGGCCCGAAAAGCGCCCGGTCACCCAGCCGCCGATCGCAATGATCGCCAGGATCGCCGCGCCGGCGATGATGC